>NZ_AP019736.1:1561250-1905000 GCF_006542685.1 Alistipes dispar
GGCGATGCGTGCTGCGGCGGCGTCCGTTCGACGGCGCTCGACGTCGATCTGACCAACCGTCTCTATCCCAAGGTGAAGACCCCGACCCGATCGCTCGTGGTGGTGGACCTTCAGAACGACAATATCGAAGGCCAGGTGGCGGCCATCGGCTTGCAGGGCATCGTCAATCGCGACAGCGAACAGAAGGTGTACGTGATGAACAGCCGCTGCAAGGATAACCACGGCGGCTGGAAGATCGGCCCGACGGCGATGGCGCAGATGGGGCAGTTCTGGCTCGACCGCGTGCTGACGGACATCCCGCAGGAGACGCTGACGCTGGACAAGACGAAGACCAACCCCGCTTTCACGGCGATGGTGGAGCGTTACAAGGACAAGATCAAGGGCGTGGTCATCTACGACCCGAATCTCGTGCAGGCCACGATCGAGGCCGCGACGACGATCGCCGCGCAGACCGACGGCCTGATCGTCTCGCCGGCGCTCTACGAGCAGGTGAAACCCTACGGATTCCCCGTGATCCAGGACCTGCGCGGCAAGTTCCGCAGCAACATCGAGTGCGTGGACTGGCTCGTGGAGAACTACTTCGACTCGGCCTGCCACGACGTGGCCTTCACCTGGTCGCACATGACCCTCGACTTCGAGGAGAGCTGGGGCGCCGCCAACAAGGACTACGTGGTGGCCAACCGCCTGTTCACCTACTTCCTCGACATCCAGATTCCCGAGGAGTGCCACTACTACGAGAACATCGTGAAGCGTTACCCCGCCGGCACGCAGATCATGGGCTGGACCGACGAGCTGAAGGCCGACAAGCTCTTCGCCGACTACGGCTACGTGATGATTCCCTTCATCTCGGTGGAGAACATGACCGTCATGTCGTCGTTCCCCTCGGTGCAGGGCACGCCCATCGAGCCGAAGGCCTACGAGGCCGATCCCAACACGACCTATGTGGCGATGCTGGTGGCCGACGGCGACAACCTGCTGCATACGATGATCTATGAGCCCTATACGATCGAGGAGTCGGAGCACTTCGGCGACGTGCCCCTGACGTGGGTCATCAATCCGGGCATCGTCGATCTCGCGCCGCGCGTCTTCACGTGGTACGACAAGGTGCTCAAGGAGGCCGGACAGGAGATGGCCGCCATGATGGGCGACGGCTCGCCCAACACGGACCGTTACAGCGGCTTCTCGTTCTACTGCGCGCTGACGCGCCACTACCTCGACCAGGCAGGCATTCTGACCATGAAGCAGATGATCGACGGCGAGTCGGTGGCCTGGAACGTACAGCCCTACTGCGTCGAGGGCGGTTATGCCGGCACGGACTGGCGCGGCATCGAGTCGCACGAGTACCACATGGACGGCAATACCTTCCATATCGGCACGACCAACTCGCGTCCCGAGTACCTCGACAAGGCGCTGGCCCGCACGCCCGAAGGGGAGCCGTACTTCCTCTCGGTGATGATCGGGACGGCCAGCGAGGACGCTGCGACCTATGCCACGGAGGTGAAGAAGTACCTCGAGTCGCGCAACGACGGCCGCAAGTACGTCTTCGTGCGCACGGCCGATCTGGCCGCCACCTACCGCGCCTACAAAGGACTTCCGATCAAGTAGATCCGTAAAAACGGCCGATTCCGTTCCGGTGTGCCCGCACGACGGGCGCACCGGAACGATCGGACATCCCCGGCCTGCGCAGGCCGCGATCCGCGAAACCGAGGCAAACGACAAAATAACAACCTGAAACCGACAAAAACGAAACTCCGGAAAAATCAAGGAAAACAGACCACCGACCGGTCCGCGGGACACAGTGTTCTTGCGCGACCCTGAAATGACAACCGATCAAACTTCTTAACGATTAAAAAATGCTATGAAAAAAAGCTTACTGAAATTGGCTTTTGCAGCAGTGATAGCGGTGCTTGCGGTTCCGTTCGCAGGCAGCCGGGCTGTTGCTCAGACCCGCAATCTGACGGGAACCGTCGTCGATAAGCAGGGCAATCCCGTGATCGGCGCGGCCGTAGTCGTCGAAGGAACGACGAAAGGAACCTCGACGGGGGTGGACGGCTCGTTCTCGCTCGACGGGGTGAAGGAGAACGCGAGCCTTACGGTCTCCTTCATCGGTTACAAAACCCTCACTACCCCCCCCCTCGGGGCGAAAACATCCATCACGATCACGCTGGAAGAGGATACGCAACTGCTCGACGATGTGGTGGTGATCGGTTACGGCGTGCAGCGTAAGAGCGACGTGACGGGGTCGATCACTTCGATCAAGGAAGACGTCTTCCAGTCGCGTTCGGTCGAGAATGCGCAGCAGGCGTTGCAGGGCAAGGCTCCGGGCGTGCAGGTGCTCTCCTCGTCGGCCGCTCCGGGTTCGTCTCCTTCGATCCGTATCCGCGGTTTCTCGTCGAACAACTCGGGTGCTTCGGAGCCGCTGTATGTGGTGGACGGTCTGAAAGTTTCGGACATTTCCTACCTGGATCCCTCGTCGATCGAGTCGATGGAGATCCTCAAGGACGGCGCTTCGGCCGCCATCTACGGTGTCGAGGCCGGTAACGGTGTCATTCTCATCACGACCAAGAAGGGCAAGAAGGGCGAGGGCCGCATTTTCTACGATTTCACCTACGGCATCACCTCGCTGGCCCGCAAGGCCGATCTGATGAACGCCGAGCAGTATGTGGCCTATCAGACGGCGGCCGGAAACAGCCAGGTGCTCACTCCGTGGGACGGCAAGACCGATACCGACTGGTTCGACGTGCTCTACGGAGACAATGGTTCGTTCCAGCGCCATACGGCCGGAATCGAAACGGCCAACGACAACGGATCGGTGTACGCTTCGCTGTCGTATATGGACAACGACGGTATGTATTACGGCGACAAGGACTGGATGAAACGCATCACCTTCCAGCTCAACGGCGACTACAAGATCAAGAAGTGGCTGACCTTCACGACCAACAATACGATCGAGAGTTCGCGTTATCAGAAACAGACCGACGGCGTGGGTACGGGCAATCAGGCGATCAACCCCTACGGTATGGACCCGCTGCTGCCCGCTTTCTACGACAAGGACAATCTGCCTGCGTATATGACCGAACTCATCGCACAGCAGGGCGACGATCTGTTCATGAAGAACGGGAACGGGGACTATGTGGCCGTTCCCTTCGCCGCCAAGGATGCTACCAGCCCGCTGACGCACTATTACAGCAATACGGGAAATCATAAGGATTTCGCTCTGCGCGGCACTTCGTCGCTGATTCTCACTCCCGTCAAGGGCCTTACCGTCACTTCGCGTGTCGGCTACCGGCTCGAATCGACCAATTACAGTTTCTACGGAGAACCGACCTACATGGCCGTATCGTCGCGTACGAATCTGCAATTGGAGGGTAAGACCACGATGAACCGGTTCTACATGTGGGAGAACTTCGCCAACTACAACCGTACGTTCGGCAAGCATGCGATCAGTGCGATGGTCGGTATGGCCTATCAGTACGAGTGGAGCAACTACACTTCGGGTTCGACCAACGGACTGACGAACGATGCCGATAACTTCCATCACCTCGACTATGCTTCGGCCGATGCGACGAAGGGTGTGGGCGGCAAGGTCGGCGAATCCTCCAGCATCAGCTATTTCGGTCGTATCGGCTATACGTTCGACGACCGTTACAATATCATGGTCAATTTCCGCGCCGATGCTTTCGACCGGTCCAAACTGGACAAGAAGGCCCGCTGGGGCTACTTCCCCTCGGTATCGGCCGGCTGGACCATTTCGAACGAGCCTTTCATGCGCGATATCGACCCCAAGAGCCTTTCGTTCCTGAAACTTCGTGCATCCTACGGTATTAACGGCAATATACGGACATTGTCCGGTTTCCCCTATCTGTCGTCGATGAACGTGGGCGAGTACTATCCGATGAACGGTCAGTTGATTACCACCATTTATCCTTCGGATGTACTGGCCAACAAAGACCTGAAGTGGGAGACGGCCCGGCAGGTCGATGTCGGAGTCGATGCGCGCTTCCTGAACAACCGACTGACCTTCGGTATGGACTTCTACAACAAGAATACCGTGGATCAGCTCGTTATCCTGACTCCCCCGCTTTCGACGGGAACCACGAGCATGGCTAAGAATGTGGGTAAGGTGAACAACCACGGTTTCGAATTCGAGCTCGGCTGGCAGGATCAGGCCGGCGAATTCTCTTACGGAGTCAATGCGAACCTTGCGACGATCAACAGCGAAGTGAAGAAACTGGAGGGACCCCGTATTCTGGACGGTATCGTCGCTTTTGACAAGGGCCAGCCGATGTGGAGCTATTACGGTTGGAAATACCTCGGCGTCGATAAAGAGGACGGCAGCGCCATCTATTACGACAAGGATGAAAACGGCACGATCGACGACAAGGACAAAGTGTACCTGGGATCGGCTATTCCCGACTTTACCTACGGCATCACCCTCAATGCCGCTTACAAGGGCTTCGATCTGACCGTATTCGGCAGCGGCAGCTACGGCGGCGAGCTGATGCTCAGCGCCGCCCGCAATACGCCTGCCGCCAACAAACCCTCCGTACTCTGGACAGAGTCGTGGGACGTGATGGGAGCTAAGGCCAAATATCCGCATCCCGATCCGATCGGCGACAAGTATGCCGGCGATTCGAGCATGTGGCTCAAGAGCGGTTCCTACTTCAAGATCAAACAGATCCAGCTGGGATACACGCTGCCGTCCTCGATTACGAAGAAGATCGCCATTTCGCGCCTGCGCGTATATGTTTCGCTCGACAACTTCTTCTGCATCTCTTCTTATTGGGGTATGGATCCGGAGGCTGTCAGCGCTACTTCCGCGATCGGTATGGACTACGGTGATTACCCGACTCCGAAGACTCTGACGTTCGGCGCAAACCTTTCGTTCTAACCTAAAAACATTACGACTACCATGAAAAAGCATATTATAGCGTTGGCCGGTCTGCTTGCCGGGGCGATGATGGTGACCTCCTGCTCCCAGGCGCGTCTCGATGACGTGGAACAGCTCGGAGCTATCGAGGTGGACAAGACCTATGCGGAAGCGGACGATGCCACGGCGCAGCAGTTGATCGCAAACGTTTACGTCACGGTCAAATACCTGATGATGGGCGACTGGGGCGTGCATTACATAGCAACCACTTCGGCCAAGACGGCCGAGTGCTGGCCGGGCGGTTCGGGCCCGAACGACGGTACGGACTACCATCGTATGTCGGCCATGATCGACGACTCGGAGAACAACGCCTACAAGGAGATGTACACCCGGTTCTACAAGATCATGTATAAGTGCAACCGCATCGTGGACCAGCTCAACGACGGTTCCGACGAGCGCAAGCGCGTGATCGCCGAGGCGAAGGCCTGGCGCGCGTGGGCGATGATGCGTCTGACCCAGCTCTGGGGTTCGGCTCCGTTGGTGGAGCATGTGCTCGACGGAGACAAGTATTCGTTCTACCCCGGCAACTCGGACCCCGAAGAGAACTGGAAGTGGATCATGCAGCAGTTCGACGAGGCTCAGGCCGTGCTTCCTTCGAAGAGCGGTCTGGGCGGCCAGAAGGCGATCGGCGGCCGTTGGACCAAGGAGGCTTGCTACGCTTATATGGCGCAGGGCTATATGTGGCGGAACGATTACGAGAACGCCAAGATCGAATTGGCCAAGGTCATCAACTCGGGCAAGTACGAACTTTGGACCAAGACCGCGACCATGGGTCCGTCGAGCTACGGCGTGAATATGGAGCTCGCCAAATCGAACAATGCGGATACGTGGAAGGACGGCAATGAAGAATACGAGTATCTGACGCTCTACCGCGCCGAGGCCGACTTCTGCGACGAGTTCCTGCTCGAGCTGGATATAGACGGCGATGCCACGACGATCGCCAACACCGAACCTTACTGGTTCCGTGCCTACATGAACTGGCGCAAGGACGAGGTGAATCTGCCGGGCAATACCACCACCGCTTCCGACGGCTGGGGGTTCATCAACCCCACGAAGACCTTCGCGCAGGCTTTCGCAAGACATGACGGCAACAGCATCCGCCGTCGTGCGAACGTCGCCACTTACAGCGAGGTGTACCACGATTTCCCCTATCTGAGCGAGAGCGCCCGCGGCGTCATGTCGAGCGGCCTGTTCGAGAACGAGGGCTATTTCCGCATGAAATACTACGATTTCGTGGACGATGTGGTCCCCGAGCGTTTCGCTTCCGGCCAGACGAACGGCAATACGACCAACTTCCCGCTGATGCGTTATGCCGACGTGCTGCTGATGTACGCCGAGGCATGCTGCATGTCGGGCGAAGGTACGGCGAATATCACCGGTTTGGAGGCGCTGAACAAGGTGCGCCAGCGTGCCGGACTGACACCTGCTCCTGCGCTGGATATGGACAACGAGGAATACGGTATCAAGGCCGAGCGCCGTTTCGAACTCTGGCTCGACGACTGCGACCGCTATGTGGACCTGATCCGCTGGGGCGATTACAAGGATTTCATCACCGATACTTCGGACAAGGGCGTGAGCGAGCACTGGGGCAACGAGTGCGTCTGGCTGCTCGGAATGAAGGATAAGAATGTGCGCACGGACGATCCGCTGGATGTCAGCAACTACGAGGTGCGTTACGACCCGCTGTCCGTGCGCGGTTCGTGGAACGACCGTCTTTATCTCTTCCCGTTCCCGTACGCCGAGACGACGCAGAACCCCAACCTGGACCAGAATACCGGTTGGTAACGGATAGCGGTTCCGGAGGTTCCGGAACGGCATGACGATCCGGCGATGGCGGTGGAGCGATCCTGTTTTCACATGGCCGTCGCCGGATTTTCCGAAATCCGGGAATCATTGAACCGGTTCCCGGGTACGAAGGGCTTCGCGGTCCGGACATACGGTCCGGGGCGGAGCCGAAACCTGAAAATACAACCGAACGAATGAAAAGAATCGTATTGATCGCGGCGATGCTGTCGGCGGCTTTCCGTCTGCCGGCCGCCGTGGAGCGGACGTCGCTCGACAGCGACGGCGGGGTGGCCGGCTGGAGGCTGCTGCCCCAGGACGAGGTGCGCGACGCACGGGCCATGATGGAGGCCGGATACGACGTGTCGGAGTGGATTCCGGCCGTCGTCCCCGGAGCCGTGTTCACCTCCTATGTCGAGGCGGGAATCGAGCCCGACCCGAACTTCGGCGACAACGCCTACCGGGCGGACCGGAAGAAATACGACCGGAATTTCTGGTATCGGACCGAACTGGCTACCGAGGAGCTTCCGGCGGGCGGGCACTGCTGGCTCTGCTTCGAGGGGGCGAACCGCCGTGCCGAGGTCTATTTCAACGGCGAACGGCTGGGCGGTCTCGACGGATTCATGGACCGCGGGCGGTTCGAGGTGACGGAGCTGCTCCGCCGCGACGGGCGGAAGAACGTGCTGGCCGTGCTGGTCCGTGCCCCGAAGACGCCGATCGCCAACCATGCCAGTCCGACCTATATTTCGAGTGCCGGATGGGACTGGATGCCCTATGTCCCCGGCCTGCTGAACGGCATCACGGACGACGTGTGGTTCGAGACCTCGGGCGGCGTTTCGATCGTCGATCCGTGGATACGGACGAAAGTCCCCTCGAAGGGCGAGGGCATCGTGTCGCTCGAGACCGAGCTCTGCAACCATTCGGACGAGACGGTGCAGGGCGTGCTCCGGGGCGTGATCCGTCCCGGGGAGATCGTCTTCGAGAAGCCGTTCCGGATCGACGCCGGGCAGCAGCGCGCCGTGGGCGTGCATCCCCGCGAGTTCCCGCAACTGAAGATCGCCGATCCGGCGCTGTGGTGGCCCAACGGTTACGGCGACCCGAACCTCTACACGTGCGAGCTGACTTGCGAGGTCGGCGGCGAGGTCTCCGACCGCCGGACGGTGACGTTCGGCATCCGCGAGTACTCCTACGACTTCGCGGAGGGAGTCTTCCGGCTCTCGGTGAACGGCGAGCGCATCTTCTGCAAGGGCGGAAACTGGGGCATGAGCGAATGGCTGCTCCGCTGCCGCGGCGGGGAGTACGACCTGAAGGTCCGGCTGCACCGCGAGATGAACTACAACATGATCCGCAACTGGATCGGTTCGACCACCGACGAGGAGTTCTACGAGGCGTGCGACCGCTACGGCATCATGGTATGGGACGATTTCTGGCTCAACTCGCACCCCAACCTGCCCGACGACCTCTTCGCCTTCAACCGCAACGCCGTGGAGAAGATCAAGCGGCTGCGCAACCACCCGTCGATCGCCGTCTGGTGCGGCGACAACGAGGGCGTGCCCCTGGCGCCGCTGAACGAGTGGCTGCGCGAGGACGTGCGGACCTTCGACGGCGGCGACCGCTGGTATCAGCCCATTTCGCGCGAATACGGCTTTTCGGGCAGCGGCCCGTGGACCAACGCGCACCCGATCTGGTACTTCACGGCCTATCCTTCGGGATTCGGCGAGCACAAGCTCGACGGGTGGGGCTTCCGCACGGAGATCGGCACGGCGGTCTTCACCAACTACGAGAGTTACAGGAAGTTCATGCCCGACCCCGACCGCTGGCCCATGTCGCAGGAGATGCTCGACAAGCACTTCTTCGGCCGTTCGTCGTTCAACTCGCGGCCCGACCGCTATTTCGCCACCGTGGAGTACAACTACGGAAAGGCGTCCGGCACGGAGGATTTCTGCCGCAAGGCCCAGTTGCTCAATATCGAGGCCAACAAGGCCATGTACGAAGGGTGGCAGCACCACATGTGGAACGACGCCACGGGCGTGCTGACGTGGATGAGCCAGTCGGCCTATCCGTCGTTCGTATGGCAGACCTACGATTACTATTACGACCTCAACGGCGCGTACTGGGGCGTGCGCAAGGCGTGCGAGCCGGTGCACGTGCAGTGGAGCTATGCCGACAATACGGTGAAGGCGGTCAATGCCACGCTGCGCGGCTACGAAGGGGCGCACGTCACGGCGACGGTTTACGACATGGAGGGGCGCGAAGTGAAGCGTTATTCGCGCGAGGCGACCCTCACGGTGCATCCGAACAGCGCTGTGGAGGCGCTGCGGCTTCCTCTGCCGGCTGACGGAAACCTCGCGCGCGGCAAGCGGGCCGTCTGTTCGTCGTCCGGCGTGACGGATTACCACGCCGCCGAGGCGGTCACGGACGGCAATACGGGGTCGGCGTGGTCGGCCACCGGAGGCGAAGGGGAATGGGTCTATGTCGATCTGGGCGCTCCGACCCGTTTCTCGACGATCGTGCTGTCGTGGGAGAGCGAGGTGGCCGCACGGTACGACGTGCTCGTCTCGGACGATGCCGAAACCTGGCGGACGGTCCATGTCGGCGACAAGGGCTCTTCGCCCATCGACGAGATCACGATCGAACCCGTGACGGCGCGCTACGTCAAGGTGCTCGACGTGAAGAGCTGGCAGCCGGGCCGCAAGATGGCGCTGTACGAGATCGAGCTCTACGACACGGAGGCGGAACCGGCCGGGCTCTCGCCCGTGCACTTCATCCGGCTGCGGCTGACGGACGCCGCCGGGAAGCTGCTGTCGGAGAATTTCTACTGGCGTTCGAACCGGCTGGGCGACTACCGCGCGCTCGACGGCCTGGAGCCTGCGCGGCTCGACGTGCGCTCGAAGGAGGAGACCGTCGGCGCGAAGCGCATCGTCCGGACGACGGTGACGAACCGCGGCCGCGGCGTGGCTTTCGCCGTGCGCGTCATGCCGACCTACGCCTCGACGGGCGAACAACTGCTGCCCGCCGTCATGGACGACAACTATTTCACGCTCCTGCCGGGCGAGAGGCGGACGGTGACGACCGAGTTCGACGCCGCGCTGCTCGGGGAGGACGCGTGCCGCGTGATAGCGAGACCCTATAACGATTGATACGATGAGACGTTTCTGGTTATTGTTTTCCGTGCTGCTCGCGGCGGCATGGACGCCTGCCGGGGCGAAAGTCCGGCTCCCGGCCGTCGTGGGCGACAACATGGTGCTGCAACAGGCGACGGACGTGAAGGTCTGGGGCTGGGCGGCCCCGGGTTCGGAGGTGCGGGTGGCCCCTTCGTGGGGGGCTGCCGTGCGGACGGAGGCCGACGCCGAAGGCCGCTGGTGCACGACGTTGCGCACGCCTGCGGCGTCGTTCGAGAAACGCACGATCCGCATCGGCGACGGCGACGGCGAACCGGTCGTGCTGCGCAACGTGCTGATCGGCGAGGTGTGGCTCTGCTCGGGCCAGTCGAACATGGAGATTCCCGTGCAGGGCGGACGCGACTGCCCGATCGAACACTCGCTCGAGATCATCGCCGAGAGCGCGCAGTATCCCGACGTGAGGCTCTTCTCGGTGAAGATCGACGGCGGCCTCACGCCGCGCGAGGACGTGACGGGCGCCTGGTGCGAGGCTTCGCCCGCCACGGTGAAGACCTTCAGCGCCGTCGGCTACCTCTTCGGGCGCAACCTGCGCCGGGCGCTCGGCGTGCCCGTGGGGATCATCAACAGCAGTTGCGGCGGCACGTGGATCGAGGCGTGGTTCCCGGCCGAACTGCAGAAACATTTCGGGGATTTCGACCCCGCGTCGCTCCCCACGCGCGAGGGGCAGAGCGGCATGACGACCGTCGAGATTCTCTACAACGGCATGATCTACCCGCTGCACAACTTCGCCATCAAGGGCTTCTGCTGGTATCAGGGCTGCACGAACGTCGGACGCAGCACCTACTACGCCGAGAAGATGGTGGCGATGATCGACCATTGGCGCGACCTGTGGGGCGGCGACCGCAAGCCGTTCTACTACGTCGAGATCGCTCCGGTGGAGAACGGCGAGCAGAACGTGGACTGCGCGCTGGTGCGCGAGCAGCAGGCCCGGGTGATGGAGATGACCGACAACGTGGGCATGGTTTCGACCAACGACCTGGTGTACGACTACGAACGCTGGAACGTGCACCCCTCGCAGAAGGAGCCGATCGCGCAGCGGCTGGCCTACTGGGCGCTGAGCCGCGACTACGGCTACGGCGACGCGATCAAGACGATCGGGCCGCGCTACAAGTCGATGGAGGTGCTCGAGGGCGGCGTCGTGCGGCTGTCGTTCGACGGCAGCGACTGCGGCTTCCTCGTCAAGGGCGAGATCGAGGGCTTCGAGCTGGCCGGGGCCGACGGGAAGTTCCACCCGGCCCGCGCCGAGCGTCGTCGTCCCGATCCCACGGTGCTCTACGTCTCGACCTATGCCGTGGGCGAACCCAAATACGTGCGCTACAACTTCAAGAATTGCAGCATCGGGCATCTGTGGGACGCCTTCGGGCAGCCCGTGATTCCGTTCCGCACGGACGATTTCGACGAATAGAACCGGTGCGGCGGGCGCGCCCCGGGAACGGAGCGTGTCCGCCGGGCCGGAGAAGATAACGGACTTAAATCAAACGACCGAAATGAAAAAACTGATTGCGACTTTCGCGCTCTGCCTCTTTGCGGCGGGCGCTTCGCGGGGGCAGAACTATTCGGACATGCTCTACCGCGACTGGGCCGGGCTGCGTGCCTTCGCCCAGGTGAACAGGAACCTGACCGTGGAACCCGAGGTGGTCTTCATGGGCAACTCCATCACCGAGGGGTGGTTCAACTACCATCCCGACTTCTTCAAGAAGAACAACTTCGCGTGCCGTGGCATCGGCGGGCAGACCTCCTCGGAGATGCTCGTGCGCTTCCGGCAGGATGTCATCGAGCTCCGTCCCCGGGTCGTGGCGATCCTCGCCGGAACGAACGACATTGCGATGAACAACGGCTATATCGCCCTGGAGAACACCTTCCAGAATATCGTGTCGATGTGCGAACTGGCCAAATTCAACGGAATCAAGGTGCTGCTCTGCTCCGTGACCCCCGCCGCCTATTTCAACTGGCGGCCGCAGGTCGAGCCGGCGAAGATCATCCCGAAGCTGAACAAGATGCTCAGGGAGTACGCCGAGGCGACCGAAGGCGTGGAGTGGGTCGATTACTTTACTCCGATGGTGGGCGAGGACAAGGCCATGCGCGCCGAGTATTCGCCCGAAGGCAGCCACCCCAACGGCGAAGGGTACAAGGTGATGGAGCGGATCGTCGTTCCGGCCATCAACAAGATCCAGGGAACGAACAAGAAGTATTTCATCTACGAATAGGTCCCCGGCGCGCCTTCGCGCCGGAGGGCGGGACCGCTCCCCGGTGCGCGGCGCGCGCGACCTGGCGTCAAATTTCGAGACAATGAGAATCTGCAAACCGATTTTTCTGCTGCTGGCGGGGCTGCTGCCCCTCCGGCTGCTGGCGGACGTGAAGCTGCCCGCCATCTTTACCGACAACATGGTGCTGCAACAGCGGAGCGACGTGAAATTCTGGGGCGAGGCCGCACCGGGCCGCACCGTGCGGATCACTACTTCGTGGGACGGCCGCAGCTACGAGACCGCGGCCGATGCCTCGGGCCGCTGGACGACGGCCGTGGAGACCCCCTCGGCGGGCGGTCCCTACACGGTGACGATTTCGGACGGCAGGCCCGTCGAGCTGAAGAACGTCCTCGTCGGCGAGGTGTGGATCTGCTCGGGACAGTCGAACATGGAGATGCGCGTGGCCGACCGCGTGACGAACATGGAGCGGGAGCTGAAGGAGGCCGACGGCTACCGGAACATCCGTCTGCTGCATATCGACAACTCGACCAGCCCCGCGCCGCTCGCCGACGCGAAGGTGCGCCACGGCGGCTGGCAGGTCTGCTCGGCGGAGAACGTGGCCGACTTCTCGGCGACGGGCTATTTCTTCGGCAAGGAGCTGCACCGGAACCTCGACGTGCCCGTCGGCCTGATCGAGACCTGCTGGGGCGGTACGCTGGCCGAGGCGTGGACCAGCGGCGGTGCGCTCGCGGACATTCCCTATTTCCGCAAGCGGGTCGAGAAGGTGAAGACGCTGCCCGAATCAACCGAGGCGCGCAACCGGATCTTCGTCGAGGACATGGAGGCGTGGCGCGGCGAGATGGCCCTCGTGGACCCGGCCTTCGAGAAGGGTAAGACCGGTTGGGTCGAGACGTCGTTCGACGACACGGCCTGGCGCGAGATCGCCGCACCCGGGTTCGTGCAGGATCAGGGGCTCGACGGATTCAGCGGCTTCCTCTGGATGCGCAAGACCGTGGAGATTCCCGCGTCGTGGGCCGGCAAGGAGCTGAAGCTCGATCTGGCCGTCATCGACGACAACGACTTCACCTACTTCAACGGCGTGGAGGTCGGCCACACCGAGGGCTGCATGGCTTTCCGCAGCTATACGGTTCCGGCGTCGCTCGTCAAGGCGGGCAAGGCGACGATCGCCGTGCGCGTGATGGACACGGGCGGCAAGGGCGGCATCTACGGCGATCCGAACAGCATGGCGCTGCGCCGCTCGGATAAGGAGTTCATCCCGCTGGCCGGAGCGTGGAAGTACAAGCTCGGCCTGGGGCTGGGCGAGGCGCCCGAGCTGCCGGTCAATACAGCCACGGAGCCCAACTATCCGACGTTCCTCTACAATGCGATGATCCACCCGCTCGTGGGCTACGGCATCCGCGGCGCGATCTGGTATCAGGGCGAGGCCAACGTGGCCCGCGCCGCGCAGTACCGCGACCTGCTGCCGCTGATGATCCGCGACTGGCGCCGCCAGTGGGGCTACGACTTCCCCTTCTACATCGTCCAGCTGGCCAACTACATGAAGGCGCAGGAGGGCCCCGAGGAGTCGGAGTGGGCCGAGCTGCGCGAGGCGCAGGCCGAGACGCTCAATCTGGAGAATACGGGGCTGGCCGTCATCATCGACATCGGCGAGGCGGAGGACATCCACCCGAAGAACAAGCCCGAGGTGGGGCGGCGTCTCTCGCTCATCGCCCGGGCACAGACCTACGGCGAGCGGATTCCCTATTCGGGTCCCCTCTTCGAGTCCTACACGCTGGGCGACGGCGAGATCCGCATCCGTTTCTCGCATACGGACGGCGGACTGAAGACCGCGGACGGCGGTCCGGTCGAGGGCTTCTGGATCGCCGGCGGCGACCACCGCTTCCACGCGGCGAAGGCCGTGATCGAGGGCGACGAGGTGGTCGTATCGTCGGACGAGGTGGCCTTCCCCGTGGCCGTGCGCTACGCCTGGGCGAACAATCCCGTCTGCAACCTTTACAACGGCGCGGGGCTTCCGGCCGGACCGTTCCGCACGGACGACTGGACGAACGACGCGAAGCGTTACTGACCGTCTTTTCCCGGGGTGCGGGCGGCGCGGTCCGCACCTCCGGGCTCTTCGTGCGCCCCGGGCGCATCCATTCGCGCGCGGCACAGGATCGCGGCGGGCACGGCTCCGCCGCGATCCTCGTCTTTTCGGGCCGATTCCGTATCTTTCCGCGCCGGATGCGGGGTGCGGTTCCGGAAAAAGTCCTATCTTTGTACGCACCAGCCCGTGCGTATGACGAAAAAGCTTCTTATCCTGTTTCTGGGCGCGGCGCTCGCGGCTGCGCCGTTCGCCGGCGCAGCGATCCGCCGCGGCGCGCTCACCAACGACAACGGTTTGTCGAACAGTTCGGTGACCTGCATCTACCAGGACTCCTCGCAGCTCATGTGGTTCGGCACGTGGGACGGGCTGAACGTTTACAACGGCTCGGGGTTCCGCACCTACAAGTTCGAACCCGACAATCCGAACACGATCTCGAACAACGTGATCCGCAACATCGTCGAAGAGGCGGCGGGTATCGTCTGGGTGGCCACCGACTACGGCATCAACCGCATCGACACGCGCCGCGACCGCATCGACCGCTTCTATCCGGGGTACGAACAGAGCGGTCCGGCCGGGGAGCGGGTCTTCTCGGTCGCGGCCTCTCCGGACGGGGAGGTCTTCTGTGCCGCTACGGGGTGGGGGATCGCCCGTTACGACGCCCGGACGCAGCGTCTGGCGGCGTTCAACATCCCGCATTTCAACTCCTCGGAAATACGCGGCGTCTATGCGCCCGCGCCGAATACGCTGCTGCTGCATACGGTCTGCGGCCGGCTGGTGCGGATGCGCTACGCCCTCCCGGCGGCGGGCGATCCGGAGGTGCGGGAGACGGAGGAGCTGTTCCCCGACGGGAGCGTCGAGGCGCTGTTCGAATGCCCCCGGACGATCTATGCGGCGACGGCGGATTCGACGATTTTCGCCTACGACCGCCGGACGGGCGGGGTCTCCGCGCTGGCGGAGGCTCCTCCGCCCTCGAAGGACGGCGTGTGCGCCGCGGCCGAGCTGCCCGACGGGCGGCTGGTGTTCGCGTTCGGAGCCTCGGGCGCGCGGTTCTACGACCCCGTGACGCGGCGGTTTGCCGATGTGCCGGAGCTTGCGGGCGTCAATGTCCTGTCGCTGCTCGGCGGAAGCCAGCAGATCCTGTGGGCCGGGACCGACGGGCAGGGCGTTCTGGAGCTGTACGAGGACGACATCGAGTTCAACAAGACCGACAATCGGCGGATATTCGGCGGCAAGAGCAGTCCGGTCCGGGCGTTTTTCGAGGACGGCCGCGGCGACATGTATGTCGCCACGAAGGGCAACGGCATCTATGTCCTGCGGGCCGACGGTTCGCCGGGCGGGGTGTACGACCGTTCGAACGGGCTGGACAACCCGTTCGTCTATGCGCTGGCCGAGGGGTACGGGAACGACATGCTGATCGGGCACGACGGCGTGGGAATCGACGTGCTCGACTTCTCGACGGGGCGCATTTCGCCGATCGAACCGCTGGAGGGGACCCGCTTCGGATCGGTCTATGCGATCCGGCGCGATCCGGCGAACGGGATGCTCTGGCTCGGGACGAACGGCTACGGATTGGTCGGCCTGCGGCTCGACCGCTCCGACGACGGCCGCTACACGATCCGCGAGCAGCGCATCTACGTCAATGACAAATCCGACGACACGTCGCTGGGCAACAACGTCGTCTTCTCGATCGCCCCGGCCGGCGACGGCAGGCTGTGGGTCGGTACGCGCGGCGGGGGGCTGAATCTGTTCGATCCCCGCAGCGGCCGTTTCGCCCGCTATACGACCTCTTCGGGCGACCGGCCGATCAGCAGCAACGACATACTCTCGCTCTACACGGGCCGCGACTCGACCCTCTGGGTCGGGACCGGCTACGGACTGAACCGCCTCTGCCGCGACGCGGACGGCGGGATCGGCTTCGAACGCTACACCGAGAAGGAGGGGCTGCCGAACAACACGATACACGGCATCCTGGAGGACGATGCGGGCCTGCTGTGGCTGAGCACCAACAAGGGGCTGGCGCGCCTCGATCCCGTGTCGGGGCAGGTCGTCGGCTACTACAAGTTCAAGGCGTTGCAGAACAACGAGTTCTCCGACGGCGCCTACTACCGCGGCCGCGACGGGAAGATGTACTTCGGCGGCGTGGACGGCTTCAACCGCTTCGATCCGGACAATATCCGCATGCGGAGCTATGCGCCGCCCGTGCTCATCAATTCGTTCTCGGTCCGGCAGCGGCCGCTCTCCGATTTCCGCGCCGACAGGGAGATCGTCCTCTCGCACGGCGAGAACTTCTTCAGCATCCAGTTCTCGGCGCTGGAGTATATCCGCAACGAGAGCTGCGAGTATGCCTATATCCTCAGGGGATTCGACGACGACTGGGTCTATGCCGGAACGGACAATACGGCCGTGTTCACCAACGTGCCGCCGGGCTCCTACGAGTTCTCGGTGCGGGCGACCAACGGCGACAAGGTCTGGGGCGACCGCGTGGCGTCGCTGCGCATCCGCGTTCGGCCGCCGTGGTGGAACACGACGGGGGCCTATGTGATCTACCTGCTGCTGGCCGCCGGGGCCGTTTACGCGATCTATTTCATCGCCAACGAGCGCATCGAGCAGCGGCGGCGGCTCCTGATCGAGTCGATGACCCGCCGGCAGCAGAGCGACAGCTACGAGGCGAAGCTCCGCTTCTTCACCTCCGTCGCCCACGAGTTCTGCACGCCCCTGACGCTGATCTACGGCTCGGGCGAGCAGTTGCTGAGCAGCTACACGCTCTCTCCCGACGTCGCCCGCCACGTGCGCATCGTCAAGAACAACGCCGCGCGGATGCAGCGCCTGATCGGCGAACTGATGGACTTCCGCCGGGTGGATACGGGCCATTACGAACCGCGTTACGCCGAGGTCAATGTCTCGGAGCTGCTCTCCTCGATCGCCGACAACTTCAACGAAGTGAACGGGCAGCGCCGCATCGACCTGCGCATGTCGCTCCCCGAGGCCGACGTCGTGATCGTGAGCGACCGCGATGCGCTGGAGAAGATTCTCTACAACCTCGTCTCCAACGCCTACAAATACACGCCCGCCGGCGGCTGGATCGAAATGACGCTGCTCCGCGAACGGGGGCGGACGACGTTCCGCATCGCCAATTCGGGCAAGGGCATCAAGCCCGAGGACATCGCGAATGTCTTCAACCGGTTCGAGATTCTCGACAATTTCGAGCGTTCGGCCCACGAGGGGCGCATCATGCGCAACGGAATCGGGCTGGCGCTGGCGCAGAGTCTGGCCAAGACGCTCTCGGGCGAGATCGCGGTCGTCAGCAAGACGGGCGAAAGCACGACCTTCACGCTGTCGCTGCCCGAGGTGAGCCGCGACCGGATCGTGGGGACGGAGGCGCAGGCGGGAGCCGGCGTGCCGCTTCCCGAGGCGGAGGAGGAAACGCGGACCGAGGCGCAGCCGCACGACGAGGGGGACAGGGCCGTGATCCTGGTGGTGGACGACGAGGAGCAGATACGCGACCTGATCGGCGAGATTCTGGGCGGCGCGTACACCGTGCTGCGGGCCGCCGACGGCGTGGAGGCGATCGACATCCTCAAGCGGCGGCGTCCGGACCTGATCATCAGCGATATCAGCATGCCGAACCTCGACGGCCTCGGGCTGTTGCGCTACCTCAAGGAGAACGAGATCACGCGTTACATTCCGTTCGTCTTCCTCACGTTCAAGACCGACGTGGAGCAGGAGATACACGGCTACGAGCTGGGCGGCGAGGCGTACATCTCCAAGCCGTTCCATCCCAAGCACCTGCTGGCCGTGGTGCACCGGATTCTGACCGACCGGCAGTCGCTGCGCAACTACTACAACTCGGCGATCTCCACCTCGGACGTTTACGAGGGCAGCACGATCGACGCCGACGACAAGAAGTTCATCGTGCAGCTCACGCGGACGATTGAGGAGAACCTCGTGGACGAGAACCTGTCGCTGAACTTCCTTTGCGACAAGATGTGCGTGAGCCGCATGGGGCTTTACCGCAAGATCAAGGAGATTACGCAGATGACGCCGAGCGAGTATATCCGTTCGGTGAAGCTCAAGCACGCCACGCACCTGCTGCGGACGACCGGCATGACGATCCAGGAGATCATGTTCTGTTCGGGCTTCAACAACAAGTCCTACTTCTACCGCGAATTCGCCAAAGTGTACCGCATGTCGCCGAAGGAGATGCGCGAAAAGGAGCGCTGATCGCTCCCAAAAGCCGCTTTCCCCCGGCGGAAGATACGTTTCGGGTACAATAGTATACTCTGCGATCCCCCTCGGGGGCTATCTTTGCAGAGCAATACTACCAGCTACTGACATGAAAGAAACGACCGTCGCAGGCCCGAAAGGCGGTATCTTCAGCCGGGCCTTTTCGGAAATCAGACACTTCGGCACCTACCCGTTCAACATGCGGGTCCTGCTCCTGACGAACATGCTCTACGCATTCGTGCTGCCCGTCGTGGAGCTTTTCGTCGGCACGTATATCATGCGCAACAGTTCGGAGCTGGCCTACGTCGTGGGTTACCAGCTGGCCGTCTATACGGGCATCCCCCTTACGTTCTTTTTCAACGGATTCCTGATGCGGCACGTCCGGATCACGCACCTCTATTCGTTCGGCATGCTGCTCAGCGGCGTGTCGATGGCCGTGATGATGTCGCTCGAGACGCTCGCGCTGGGCGGAATCATCGTCGCGGGGCTTATCATGGGCCTCTCCTACGGCTTCTTCTGGGCCAACCGCGACTTCCTGGCCCTGAGTTCGACGGACGACGGCAACCGCAACTACTATTACGGTCTGGAGAGCTTCTTCAATACGGTGGCCAGCGTCGTCGTACCGGGCATGATCGGCGCGTTTCTGGGCGCGACGGCCGACCACGGCTGGTTCGCGGGCAATATCAACTTCGCCTACAAGCTGGTGACGGTGTTCGTCTTCGTGCTGACGATCGTCGCCTCGGCGGTGGTCTGCCGCGGCCGTTTCGCCAGCCCGGCCAGGGAGCGGTTCGTTTACTTCCGCTTCGACAGGCTGTGGAACAAGATGATGCGGCTGGCCGTGCTGAAGGGCATCGCGCAGGGCTACATCGTCACGGCGCCCTCGATGCTCGTGATGACGCTCGTGGGCAACGAGACGACGCTCGGGACGTTGCAGTCGATCGGTGCGCTGGTGTCGGCCGTGCTGCTCTACCTGCTGGGCCGTTTCACCTCGTCGCGTCACCGCGTGGCGATCTTCTCGGCGGGTCTGCTGCTTTTCGCGCTGGGCGGCGCCTTCAACGCCGTGCTCTACTCGGCGACGGGCGTGATCGTCTTCATGCTCTGCCTCGTGCTGGGACGCCCGCTCATGGACCTGGGTTATTTCCCGATCCAGTTGCGTGTGATCGACTACGTGAGCCGGAAGGAGAACCGCAACTCCTATGCCTATATCTTCATCCACGAATTCGCCCTCTACCTGGGCCGGTTCTTCGGTTGCGGACTCTTCATCGCATTGACCATATGTCTGTCGGATACCTTCGCGATCCGCTATGCGCTCCTCATCATCGGGGCCATCCAGCTGATCTCGATCTCGATCTCGCGGGACATCACCCAATCGCTCGACCGTCTCGAACGCAAGTAGGGACGGCCGGCGATCGCGGAGGGGACGGCGCAGCCCGCCGCCCCGATGCAAGGCAACAAGTAATTTGGTTTTGGTTGGGACGCCAGCGCCGTGAGGCAGCCGGCGTCCTTTTTTTGCGGCTTTTTTCGCGGAATCCTGCGCTTTTTTCCGGGCGGCACGCTTCGGGCGTAAGCTTTTTCTGCGCGGCGCTTTTTGGGGTGGCTGGCATTGTATGGACGGTTCCCGGTGTTTCTGCGGAGGGTTTTTCCGCTGTTCCCGCCGTGTCCCTCCTGGCGCGTGGAAACGGGCCGGGAACGGAGATGCGGTCGCTGCGCCGCTTCCGGACGCTTCGGGGTGCGCGTCGCTCATAAGGAAACCCCCGGAAATGCACGGTGCATTTCCGGGGGTTTCGGGGTTGTCGTCCCTGCGGGAGAGGATCAGTTCCTGTGCAGCTCGATCTTCCGCACGACGGGCTTGTTGATCCGGTAGATCTGCTCGATGAGCAGCTCCTGCTCCTTTTCGCGCGCCTCGCGGACGGCGGGGTGCATGAGCTTCGAGTAGTTCTCGCGGTGGATGCCCACCCAGCCGTTCTTGCTCTTCTCGCGGTCGAGCACCTCGACGGCGTGGCGGTCGTTGGCGTCGAGCAGCCCGTGGTCCTGGAAGAAGTCGTACTGCATCCAGGCGTAGTCGCGGAAGTTGCGCTCGATCTCCCAGCGGTACTCGTTCAGGTGCATCACGGCGAGCGCCTGCTGGTACTGCGGGGTCCATACGATTTCGGCGAGGTTGATGCCCTCGGCGAGCTCCCCGGCGCTCCACGTGCCGATCTTCTCGCCGTCGATCAGCACGGAGTAGTTGCCTTTGAGGCCCTTCACGGTGAGCATCTCGCGGTTCATCTCCTCGACGAAGGGAACCAGCTTCGCGGCATTGGCCTGTCCGCGCTTCATGCCCCAGCCGTGGGCCACGGTGTCCATCGGATAGGGCAGCGAGTTGGCCAGGTAGTCGAACGAAAGGTCGCGGCCGTATTTGCGGAGGTTCGAGATCTTGCAGTTCGCGCTTTCGAGCACCTCGCCCTTCGCGGCGTCGATGCGGATGTCGGCCACCTCCTTGCCGGCGAATCCCTGCGCCTTGAGGAAGAGGTAGGCCATCACCATGTGGCCGTCGTTGTCGGGGTGCACGCGGTCGCCGCCGGTGAGCGTGAACGACGGATCGACGGCCTGCTGCTGCCGGCCGACCTCGACCAGCGGAGCGTTGTAGTCGATGAACTCCCAGCCGTGGGCGTCGGCCGACGCCTTCTGGAACTCCACGACGCGCTGCATGACGGCGTTCTTGCCGCGCAGGGGCGTGTTGCCCTCGATACGGGCCGTCTCGTCGTAGGGCGAGCTGCCGATCATCACCACGCGCACGCCGTCGAGCCCTTCGAGGCGCTTCTCCATTTTCTTGTAGTTCTCGAAGCACTCCTTGTAGCGGGCCTCGCCGAATGCCTCGGGATTGTCGCCGTTGTACTCCATGTAGCCCGTGTCGTTCATGCCGAAGGTCACGGTCAGCACCGTCGGGCGCTTGCTGAACACGTCGCCGTCGAGGCGTTTGAACATGCCGCCGGCCGTCTCGCCGCCGATGCCCGCGTTGTACATGCGGAGGTTCATCTCCGGGAAGCGGGTCATGTAGTAGAGCCAGATGTAGGAGTGGTAGTGGCCGCCGTCGGTGATGCTGTTGCCCAGGTACACCACGCGGTCGCCGTCCTTGAACGGCGCGATCGTCTGCGCCGGGGCGGCCGTGCCCGCCAGCAGGGCGGCCGCCAGAATCCATGCGATTTTTTTCATATCCGTTTTCTTTTTTCGGGTTTTGTCGTTATTCGTAGGAGGGGGGAAGCTCGCTCTGCCCCCAGCGTCCGGCGGGTTTCGCCGACGTCGTGAACTCGAGCGTCGCACCGTCGGAAAGCTCCTTCCAGTCGATCCATGCACGGTCGTGCGCGCGGCCGTTCACCTTCAGCCCCGTGGTGTAGATTTTCGTCTCCGAGCCGCCCGTGATCGTGAGGTCGCCGTGCTTGAGGTGCATCGTCACCCGCTCGAAGATCGGCGTGTTGAGCGTGAAGCCGCCCACGCCGGGGATCATCGGGTAGAGGCCCGAGCAGGCGAAGACGTACCATGCGCCCATCGTCCCCAGGTCGTCGTTGCCCGGAAGACCGTCGATCGCACTCGAATACTGCTCGTTGAGCGTGCGGTTGATGACCTTCGCGGTCTTGTCCGGACGGCCCACCCAGTTGTAGATCCACGGAATGTGGAAGCTCGGCTCGTTGCCCGAGGCGAACCATTCGTCGCCGTAGCCGGCGTCGAGGCGCACGAAGAACTCGTCGAGGCGTTTTTCGGCCGCGGCCTTGCCGCCGATCGTCTCGATCAGACCTCCCAGGTCGTAGGGAACCATCCAGAAGTAGTTCTTGTAGGTCGATTCGCGCCAGTCCTCGCCGAGCGATTTCCAGGAGCCGTCGGCGTTGCGCGACTGCAACCATCCGGTCTCGGGGTTGTAGAGGTTGCGCCACGAGCGGGCGTAGCCGAAATAGCGCCACGAGGCGAACTCGTCGCCTACGGCGTGCAGCGCGAACTGGCCGATGGCGAAGTCCGCGGAGGTGTATTCGAGCTGTTCGGAGGCGTTCCAATACCCCTTTTCGAGGTACTGCCTGAGACCCGGGCGCTCCTCCACGCCCTGCGACGTGGCGCCGGGAACCTCGGCGTTCACGCGCATGATCCGGAAGAGGGGATAGGGGTCGTAGTCCTGCGCGCCGAAGGCCCAGGCGTTGGCGATGAGGATCGGCGTGGGGTCGCCCTGCATGACGCCGGTCTCGATGTTGGCCAGCACCCAGCGGGGGTATGCGCCGCCCGACTGTTCGGCGAAGGCGCGGTGCGACAGCACGACGTCCGACGCCACGTCGGGCGTGAGCATCGCCAGCAGCTGGATCTGCGTGCGGTAGGTGTCCCAGTTGCTGAAGGAGGTGTACTGCCGCGAGCGGGTCTTGTGGACGCGGAAATCCGCACCCATGTACTCGCCGTTCACGTCGCTGCACAGGTTCGGGTGGATCAGCGCCCGGTAGAGGTGCGTGTAGAACTGCCCGATGCGGTCGGGGTTCGTGCCTTCGACTTCGATCAGCCCCAGGTAGCGGTTCCAGGCCGCTTCGGCGGCGCTCCGCACGGCGGCGAAGTCCCACGTGTCGTTCTCGGCCCGGAGGTTCTCGCGGGCGTTCTCCACCGAGACGTACGAGACGCCGATCCGGTACTGGACGTTGCGGCTCTTGCCGAGGTCGAAGGTGAAGTAAACGCCCGACGTGCTGCCCTCGGCGAAACGGCCGCCCGGCGTGAGCGTGTCGTCCTTCCAGATGCCCGTCTCGGCGGCCGGAGCGTCGAACTCGGCCACGAAGTAGATCTTGTAGGGGGTGCGGATGCCGCAGAAGTTGCCTCCTTCGGCGTATCCCTCGCAGCTCGAGGGACCCGTGACGACCACGGCCGCCTGCTCGATCGGCGTGGCGGCGATTCCGGCGCCGATGATGACCGTGCCGAACTCGTCCCCCTCGGGGTAGGTGTAGCGGGCCATGCCCGTCCGTTCGGTCACCGTGAGCTGCGCTCCGATGCGCTCCTCCACGGTGGCCTCGTAATAGCCGGCGTGTCCCCGCTCGGCGGAGATGTCCACGCGGTGGTCGAGGATGTTGCCCGGCGAGACGTCGAGCCGTCCGGGCAGGGGAACGGTCGGGAAGTTGCCCATGTGGGCGCATCCGCCGCCGCTCAGCTGGTTGATGACGAAACCGCCCCGCTTGGAGAAGTAGGTGGGGGTGAACTGCACCATGCCGAAGGGGTAGGTGGCCCCCGGATAGAGGTATCCGGAGGTCAGTCCCGCACCCTCGGTTCCGGTCAGGGTGTTCACCTTGCCGGCAAGTCCGGCGTCCGGCTGTGCGTATGCGCCGCCGGCTGCGAGCAACTGGGAGCCGGCGAGCAGCACGGCGGCGATTTTCAGGGTTTTGAACATAGCGTTGCTGTCTCTTTTTGCTTATTCGGGCCGGGAGAGCGAGAAGGGCGAAGCCTCCTTCGACGTGCAGCGGCTCTTGTTGGGCTCGGGGCCCATCTCGAAACGCATGACGCCGCCCCGGGCGATGTCTCCGTAGGTGATCCAGTTCTTCTCCAGCGGTTTGCCGTTGAGCGTGGCGGACTGGATATAGACGTTTTCGGGCGAGTTGCCGGCGGCCTCGATGGTGAACTTCCTGCCGTCCTCCATCGTGATCGTCGCCTTGCGGAAGACGGGGCTGCCGAGCACGTACTGGTCCGTGCCGGGGCATACGCTGTAGATGCCCAGCGAGCTGAGGATGTACCACGACGACATGCCGCCCTGGTCCTCGTCGCCCGGGTATCCGCGCTCGGAGGAGTTGTAGAGGCGCGAGGTGATCTGGCGTGACCAGTACTGCGTCTTCCAGGGCTGTCCGGCATAGCTGTACATGTAGATCATGTGCTGGATGGGCTGGTTGCCGTGGGCGTACTGGCCCATTTCGGCCAGCTGCATCTCCTTCATCTCGTGGATCATGCCGCCGTAGGTTCCCGGCTTGATGATGTTCGGACGGGTGAACACCGAGTCGATCTTCTGCGTGAACGTCTCGTCGCTGCCGTAGAGGTTGATCAGTCCCTGCACGTCGTGGAAGACCGACCAGTTGTAGTGCCATGCGTTGCCTTCGCAGTAGGGGCCGCCCCACTCGTAGGGATCGAACGGCGAGAGCCACGAGCCGTCCTTGAGGCGTCCGCGCATGAAGCCCGACTCGTGGTCGAAGACGTTGCGGTAGTTATACATGACGCGGGCGAAGATCTCCTCGTAGAATTTGTTGCCGGTCATGCGGGCCAGCTGCCAGGCGCAGAAGTCGTCGTAGGCGTATTCGAGCGTCTGGGCCGTCGAACCCATCGACTCGGGATAGGGGACGTAGCCCAGCTGCCAGTACTCCTTCCATCCGGCGCGGCCGTTGGCGCCGCCCCACGGGCCCTTGTTCATCGCTTCGTGGGCATAGGCTTCGAGGGCTTTGGCCGGGTCGAACGTGCGGATGCCCTTGACCCAGGCGTCCGTCAGCAGCGAAATCGAGTGGTTGCCGAGCATGCCGCCCGTCTCGCCCGGAGCGGACCACGAGGGGAGCCAGCCGCACTGCTCCTGCGCGGCCAGCAGCGCCTGCATGTAGCGGCCCTGCATGGTGGGGTGCAGGATGTTCGTCAGCGGGAACTGCGAGCGGAACGTGTCCCAGAAGCCGTTGTCGGTGTACATGTACCCTGCGTGCACCTTGCCGTCGTAGGGGCTGTAATAGTAGGGGTTGCCCTCGGCGTCGCGCTCGTAGAACTTGCGCGAGAAGAGGTTGGCGCGGAACAGGCACGAGTAGAAGGTTCGGATCTCCTCGTCCGTGCCGCCCTCCACGTCGATGCGGCCCAGCAGGGCGTTCCACGTCGCCGCGCCGCGCTTCTTGGTCGCCTCGAGCGTCTTGTCGGCGCCCAGCTCGCGTTCGAGCGTTACGAGCGCCTGCTCGGGGCTGATGTAGGACGAGGCGGCCTTGGCCTGCACCTTCGTGCCGGGCTTGAAGCGCACGTAGGCTCCGTAGCCGTCGCCCGCGCCCTCGGTCTTGCCCGCGAAGACCTCGTCCTTGCGGTTCTCCCACGTGCCCCACTCCTCGAAGGGCTTGTCGAACTCGATGACGAAGTAGTTGCGGAAGGTCTCCGGATGGTTCACGAAGCGCTGGTTATTGACCCAGCCCGTGATGCGCCGCTTCTCGGGGTCGATCTTCACCTCGCTCTGGGCGAAGTAGCCGTCGAGCACCAGATAGGCCGCACCGCCCTTCCGGGGATAGGTGAAGCGCAGGTGCACGCCGCGCGTGGTGGGCGCCATTTCGGTCGTGATGCCGTTGTCGAGCGTCACCTTGTAGTAGTGGGGCTTGCCGATCTCGTTCGTATGGCTGAACTTCGAGGCGCGCGCCTCCTCGTCCACGACCAGCTTGCCGACCTCGGGCATGAGCGAATAGACGGCGTAGTCGCTCATCCACGGGCTGCACTGGTGGGCCTGCTGGAAGCCGCGGATCTTGTCCACGGAGTACTGGTATTTCCACCCTTCGCCGTTCGGGCCGGTCTGCGCCGACCAGGTGTGCATGGCGTAGGGCATCGCCGTGGTGGGATAGGTGTTGCCGTAGCTCAGTTCGAACCGCGAATCGGTTCCCTGGAGCGTGTTCACGTACTGCACGTAGTCGCGCTCCTGCGCCGTGGCGGCCGACAGGGCGAAGAGTGCCGCGGCGGCCGACAGGGCGAATCGCTTCAGAGGAAGCCGCTGCCGGAGTCGGCAGCTTTCGTTCAGGTTTTTCATGTTGTTTGCCGGTATTGTTGGTTTTACCTTTCGGTCGGTTTGTCGATGCCCCACTGCCGGTTCGGCTCGGGGCCCATGTAGAGTTCGAGCGTGCCGCCCGCGGCGATCTGCGCGAAGTCGATGTGCGAGGCCGCGAGCTCTTCGCCGTTCAGCACGGCGCGCTGGATGTAGATGTTCTCGGGCGAGTTGTCGTGCGCCACGACGGCGAACGTTCCGCCCTGCGCGTAGCGGGGGTCGAGTCTGAATTCGATGCGGTCGAACACGGGGCTGGTGATCTCCATGCGCGTGTCGCCCGGGCAGGCGGGATGGATGCCCGCCGCGGCGAGCACGTACCAGGCCGACATCTGGCCGGCGTCCTCGTTGCCCACGATGCCCTCGACCTTGTCGGCGTAGGCCTGGCGGCAGATGAAGCGCGTCCAGCGCTGCGTGGACCACGGCTCGCCCAGCCGGTTGAAGAGGAACGGCACGAGGTGCACGGGTTCGTTGGCGTGGTTGTAGTAGGCGTTCCAGTGCATGTCCGCGGGGGCCTTCTCGAAGAATTCGTTCAGGTCGGCCAGCACGGCCTCGCGGCCGCCCATCAGCTCCACCATGCCTTCGACGTCGTGCGGCACGAACCATCCCTGCTGGTAGGGGGTCGATTCGATGCAGCCGTACCACTCCGTCGTGCGGGCGTTCTCCGGCCACGGGGCCCACGAGCCGTCGGCGCGGCGCGGACGGAACCAGCCCTTCTCCCTGTCGAAGATGTTGCGGTAGGCTCGGCTCTTCTGCGCGAAGGCCTTCGCGTCCTCCGTCTTGCCGAGCCGTGCGGCCAACTGCGAGACGCACCAGTCGGTGTAGGCGTATTCGAGCGTGTGGGAAATGCAGAGGTCCGAGGGGGTGTAGCCCAGCGAGTCGTTGCCGAACAGGCGCGAGGTATTGACCGCGTAGCGGTAGGCGCGTTCGACGTCGTAGCCCCGGATGCCCTTGGCATAGGCGTCGGCGAGCACCGACAGCGCCGGGTTGCCGAGCATGCAGCCCGAGTAGGCGTTCACGATCTCCCACCGTTCGAAGTACTCCCGACCGCTCTCCTGGGCCATCGTCGTCAGCGAAGCGAGCAGGTCGTCCACCAGTTCGGGGTTGATGATCGTCTGCAACGGCATCTGGCTGCGGAAGACGTCCCATCCGCTGAACACGGTCCGCTTGGTGAAGCGGCCTTCGGTCGAACGGGGCTTGCCGTCGGCGCCCATGTAGCGGCCGTCGGTGTCGGTGTAGATGCGCGGGTCGATCATCGTATGGTAGAGCGCCGTGTAGAAGATCGTCTTCTCCTCGTCCGTGCCGCCCTCGATGCGGATGCGGCTCAGTTCGCGGTTCCACTGCGCATAGGCTTCGCCGGCCACCTCGTCGAAGGTTTTCGAGGCGATTTCCGCCTCGAAGTTTTTGCGCGCTCCCTCCATGTCCACGAACGAGATGCCCGCCTTGAACTCCACCTGCTGCCCTTCGCGGGTCGGGAATTCGGTGTAGAAACCGATGTGCTTGCCCTCGATCTGCCGTTCGCCGGTGACGACCGGGGCCTGGGCGACGCGTTGCAGGTAGGGGATGCTCACCACCTCGTCCTTCTTGCGTACCCAGGTGTCGGGGATGTCGGCGCTCCAGAAGCCGTGCTGCCGCATCGGTTCGCTCAACTGCGCATAGAAGTAGATCGTGTAGTCGGCGTGTCCCTCGCCGTTGCCCCAGCCGCCCGTGGCCGGGGTGCACTTCATCCATCCGGCGATCGTGCGGTCGTCGATCACCTCGACGTACTGCCGCTCCGAAGTGCCGCCCACGCGGCGCGCCAGGTCGATCTGGATGCGCGAGAGGTCGTTCTCGGGGAAGGTGAAGCGCAGGATGCCGCAGTGGGGCGTGGCCGAGCTTTCGACCCGGATGCCGTAGTCCGTCAGGTCGGCCGCGTAGTAACCCGCACGGGCCGTTTCGGTGGTTTTGTCGTAGTGCGAGCGGTAGCCGGCGATCGAGCCGTCCTCCTTGCCCGCGATCTTTTGCAGCGGGCCCGTGGTGGGCATGACGAGCAGGTTGCCCAGCTCGCCGAACCATCCCACGCCGTTCATCTGCGTGAAGGCGAAGCCTTCGATCGTGGTGTGTTCGTAACTGTATCCGGGGCTGTTGTCGCCGCCCGTGATGGTGTTCGGGCTGACCTGCACCATGCCGAAGGGCGTCGTGGCCCCCGGGAAGGTCTTGCCCAGACCGTGATAGACGCCTGCGGCGGCCGTGCTGGTGCTCGCGCCGATGAAGGGGTTCACGTAACGGGCCGCGTCGAATCCTTCGGCGGCAGCGCCCTCCCGGGCGCAGCAGCCGGTGAGCCCCGCCGCCGGGGCCGCCAGTGCGAAAAGCAGAGTCGCTTGGGTGAGGTAGTTATGCATGGGATGACTGTTATTTGGTCAGACGGAAGGTTTTCAGGCCGAAGCGGGGCATGGCGACCCGGACTTCGGTCTCGCCGTCCCGCACGGCGGCGTCGCAACTGCCCGTCGTGCGGCCGTTGAGGTCGATCTCCTCGATCTTCGACACGGGGAAGCCGAACCGCACGGTCTGCGGCGTTTCGTCGCCCGAGGCGTTGAACAGGCGCACGATGACGCTTCCCTCCTGGGGATAGGCGGCCGACAGCTCGTAACCGCTCCCGGCGACGTCGATGAGCGAGGCGCTTCCGGCGGCCGTGTTCCCGGCGTCGCAGAGCAGCGGCTCGTTCCAGCGGAGGCTCTCCTCGTGGACGCCCGCCTCGTCCCACGTTCCGTCGTGGGCCGCCACGGCGAAGCGGATGTGCGTCGGACGGTCGATCGGGTAGTCGCGGCCCCACAGCCCGCCGCCGGAGTACTGCACCGTCAGTCCGAGCGGCGAACCGCCGCCGTAGATATAGGAGGTGGTGTGGTCGGTCAGCAGGGCCAGTCCGTAGCCGCCGTCGCGCTCCGCGAGGTCGGCCCAGTGGAGCAGGATGTCGTGTTTGATGTTGTCCCACGTCGAGAAGCGGGTGTCCTTCAGGCGGCTTTTGCAGACGTCGAACGGCGCGTCCTTATAGAGTTCGGGGGCGTCGAGCGCCACCGGAAAGTAGATGTTGAGCTTGTAGCGGCTGTCGTAGAAGGCGCGGCGGTTCTTGTTGAAGGCGTCCTTCTGGGCGAATTCGCCGATGCCGACGTTGTGTTTCCAGTCGATCCGCAGGTCGAAGTCGATCTTGCGGTCGCCCTTGCGGAGCGTGATCGTCTCGGTGAAGGGGTGCGATGCGATGGCGCCGCGGATGCGGATGCGCTTCTCCAGGTCGTTGTCGCAGAGGACCGAGACCTCGGCCGGCGTTTCGGTCGAGGAGCGGAAGCGTCCCTCCTCGTAGAAGTGGCCCCGCAGTTCGCCCAGCGCGTAGTCGCTGCCGGCGTCGGCATATTCCCTGCCGCCGAGGTGCTTGGCCACGAGGCTCGTGACGATGCCGCCGCGTGCGGGGTCGATCTCGAGGCGGTACATGTCGTTTTCGACGACGATGCGGCCCTCCGTCGCGGCGTGCGGCGCGGTTTGCGCTCCCTTCTGCGGACGGCCTTCCCGGACGGTGTAGGTCGTGTAGCCGAAGGCGGGAACCTCGGCCTCGAAGAGCAGGCTCTTCGTCCCGTCCGAGGTCGTGAGGACGCTGCCGACCTTCTTCCCGTGGATGTCCCGCACGACGGCCCCCTCCGCGTCGAATCCTTCGGGCAGCGCGGCGCGGACCACCTCGCGGCGCGGCGTGCCGAGCGTGTTGCAGACCCTTATGCCGAACTCCTTCCTGCCGTTTCCGGCCGCAGCGAGGCTCCCCTCGGCCGCGGCGACGATGCCGGCGCAGATCGAATCGGTGGCCGCCGTCCAGCGGTGGATGTGGTCGGCCCAGGTCCCTTTGCCGTGCAGGCCGTTGTAGGGTACGATCCACGAATCGTGGTGCTGGGCGAGCATCAGCGTCCGCCACGCCTCGTCCATGTCGCCCTGTTTGTACAGGTAGCCGTTCGAGAGATTGGCGATGGCGCCCATCTTCTCGGCCGTCGAGAGGCTGTTCTCGGCGCGGCGCACTTCGCGGGCGATGCGCTGCATGACCTGGCTGCCCCACATGAGACTGACGTGCATGTCCTCCTGCGGGAATCGGTAGTCGTCCGTGGTGCGGCCCTCGGAGATGCGTTCGAAGTATTCGCGCCAGGTGACGTAGATCGAGTTGTTGCGGATCGAGTCGCCCGAGCCGATCCAGGGCCCGTAGCGCCATCCGGCGTCCTGGTAGCACATGCCTACCGGATGGGCGATGTCCTGCCGGATGCAGGCCTCGATGTAGGGCGTCTCGTTGCCCCAGGCCGTCGTCTGCCAGACGGAGTTGGGCTGCAACTCCTCGCAGGCGTAGCGCGGGGAGGTGAGGATCGACGTGCCGTCGGGAGCGGTCCAGTTCACCAGTTCGCCGCCGTAGGGGGCCGTGTAGCCGCCCCAGCAGGTGTTCGGACACTTGAGCGAGGCGTATTTGAAGCCGAAGAGCCTGAGAATCTGCGGCAGGCTGCTCGTGAAGCACGGTTCCTCGACCGAATAGGTGACGAACTCCACGTCGGGGAAGTGGCTGCGGATCTTCCGGATGCCGTAGGCGAACTGCCGGATGATGCTCTCGCCCGAGATGTTGTAGCAGTAGGGCTGGGCGTAGGTCGGGTTGGTGAATTCGACGCGCGGATCGGCGGCGATGCGTTTGAAGCGGGCGTAGTCGGCCGGCGTGCGCAGCGCCACGGTGTCCCACGTTTCGGGCTCGATCTCCAGTCCGATGCGCCACTCGGGATGCGCCTCCAGCTCATCGACGATGAAGCGCGTCTTCCACTCGACGGGATAGTGCCCGTAGATGCCTCCGTGGTACCCGTCCACGAAATAGACGGGCCGCCGTTCCTGTGCGGCGGCGGACGCGACGGGCGAGAGGGTCAGCAGAAGCAGACCGAGCAGCGCTCTCTTTCCGGTGTTCGGGATCGTGTGCGTGGCCGGGATTCCGGCGCGATGGCCGCAGAGGCGGGCGCGGAGCCGTGATACTCCGTTGCAGAATGGTTTCATGGTGTCAGCAGTTGGTTCGTAGATTCCGGGATTCCGCAGGAATCCGCTACTACAAAGAAACTGAATAAACCGCAAACCGTCATGCCCGCCGCGGGGCGAAGTAGATCGGAAAGTAAGTGCGTTGTACGACTATGCGGCTATTTTACAGCGTATTGTCGTTTCCGTACACCTCCGTTTTGGTAAATCACATTGAATCGCTCGCAAAGGTGTTCTGACCCAGTTTCCGCACCTCTTCCTCGAAATGCTCGATGCCGGGCTGCGCCTTGCTCTTGATTTTGCTCTTGTAGTTGTAAACCGTCTGGAGCGAGCAGCGCAGGAATTCCGCGATCTGGTTCACGTTCGTCAGTCCGAGCCGCATGAGGGCGAAGATGCGCAGCTCGGTGTTGAGTCTCCCTTCGGTCGTCTCGTAACGGGCCTCGGGCCTGAGCAGTTCGTTGAACTCCTCCACGAACGACGGGTAGAGTTTCAGGAACGCCTCGTCGAACTCGGCGTACAGCTCGTCGAACTCCCGGTCCTGCTCCTTCGGCGGAATCTTGAGCCGGTCGATCTGGCCGCTGCGCAGCTTGTGGCTGACATCCTTGCGGTAGGCGCAGAGCTTGTTGATATAGAGGGCGCACCGGTTCATGAAGTAGCCGATGTATTTCTCCTTGACGACGTTCGCCTCGTTGAGGCTCCGGTTCAGCTCCGAGAGCTGGCCGTTCATCTCCTGAAGGTTGCGCCGTGCCCGCGAGACCATGCGCATCTGGATTCCGATGACGGCGAGCGCCCCGGCCAGCAGTGCGATGAAGACGCTCAGCAGAATGGTCGAGCGGCGCAGGTTCCGCCGCTGCGTCTCGATGCGGTCGAGGTAGTTGCTCTCGATGATGGGCTGCACGCGGGCGATGACCGAATTCTTGACGCGCGAGTTGTAGAAGTTGGCGTCGCTGAGCGCCGAGGAGATGTAGTTGTACGACCGTTCGATGTCGCCCTGTTCGAAGAGGTTCGTGGCCAGCGTGAGCAGCGCCTCGTTCTCCTTGACCGCCAGCCGCGTGTCGGTCAGGGCCGCCAGCTTCAGGAAGCGGTTCTCCCGCTCCCGGTCGCCGGCTTCGCGGTAGAGTTTGGCCAGGCTCATCGCCGCCATGGCGTAGCTGTGCGTGTCGGGCGTCTGTCCGCGGTAGATTTCCGTGAGGATCCCTTCGGCCTCCTCCAGTCTCCCGTCGGCCTGCAACTGGAAGGCTTTCTCCTTGAGGTACATTTCGGAGTCTTCGGGCAGCAGCGACATGACCGTGTCGCGCAGCGCCCGGATCTGGGCGGCGTAATCCGCGCCGAGCGCCTCGTCGCCGGTGTAGCGCGTCAGGTTTTCGTAGTAGCGGATGCGGGTCCAGCAGTAGGAGAGCTTCTGGTCCGCGGTCAGCGCCCCGAAGTCGATGGCGCGGAGCAGGTCGGAAGCCTGCACGAACAGCCCCGAGAGGGAATAGACGAAGGCCAGCCGCAGGCGGCTTTCGGTCCGCAGCCGCTCGTCGCCCAGCGTTTCGGCGATGCGGAGGTTGTCGTGGATGTAACTCGTGGCCGAGTCGCAGACGAACGAGGTGTAGTTGTCGATGATCTCGTCGTTGATCCGGTAGCGGTCCCGGAGCGATTCCTGCGCGTCCCGCCGCTGTTTCAGCTCGCGGAGCAGCTCCTCCTTGCGGGCCGTGCGGAGACTCCGTTCCGCGATGGCGCGGTCGAGCGTCCGGAGCAGCGAATCCGGTTCGTTCCCGGCGCGGGCCGCCGGGGTCAGCGACAGCAGCGCGATAAGCAGAAGCAGGTATCGTCTCATGTATGCGTGGCGGATGCGCAGCCCGTGCCGTACGGGGCGTTCCCCGACAAATATACGGAAAAAAGATGAATTGCGAAAAAAGGAACGGAAAATGCATACCGCCGTGCGGTCGGCGGGAGCGGGCCGCGGCGAACCGGGGCGGGACGCCTCCCGGGAACGGAGCGTGCGGAAGGACGGTTGCTTTTCTTCGGTATTTGTATTACCTTTGTTCCGGGAGGGTCCCTGCACGCCGCCCGGGCGGGATGCGCCGGAGCGCCCGTGCGGGTTCCGGCGGCGCTTCCGGAAAGCCGGCGTCCCGGACCGCACGGACGGATTCCGTCCCGATTTAAAAAACTGTTCCGCCATGAAACGAATCTTTGCGACTTTGCTGTTCGTCTTCGCCGCCTGTGCGGCCGGGGCGCGCGAGGTGTATCCGCTCAACGAAGGGTGGCGTTTCTTCTTCAAGTCGGAGAACACGAGCGACAACGCCCGCCATGTCACGTTGCCGCACACCTGGAACACCGATCCCCGCTCGGCGGGGGGCTGGCTCGAAACGACGGGCAACTACCAGAACGATATTTACATTCCCGGGGAGTGGGCTTCGCGGCGGCTGTTCGTGAAGTTCTACGGCGCGCAGTCGGTGGCCGACCTGTTCGTCAATGGCCGCCATGCGGGTACGCACCGCGGAGGGGCCGCGGCCTTCGCGTTCGAGATCACGGACTACGTCCGCTTCGGGGAGGACAACGCGCTGCTGGTGGTCGTCAGCAACGGCGTCCGGGACGACGTGCTGCCCACCTCGACCGACATGAACCTCTATGGCGGCATCTACCGCGACGTGGAGCTCGTCGTGACCGGCCGGACGGCCGTGTCGCCCCTCTACCTCGGCTCGGACGGCGTGCTCGTCCATCCGCAGGCGGTCGATTCGCTCTCCGTTTCGGGCGAGGCCGAAATCCACCTCGTCTCGAAGGAGGGGAACGCCTGCATGGTGACGCTCGACATCGCCGCGCCCGACGGACGGCCGGTCTTCTCGAAGCGGCAGCGCGCACGGCTCGACGGCAAACCGGTCGTCGTGCCCTTCGCTTTCGGGGAGCCGGAGCTGTGGAGCCCCGAATCGCCGTCGCTCTACACCGTCACGGCTTCGATCGGCGAGGACAGTATCACGGACCGCGTTTCGGTCCGCACGGGATTCCGCTCGATCGTAGCGACGCCCTCGGGCGGGCTGCGGATCAACGGCCGCCGGATTCCCGTGCGCGGCGTCACGCTCTACCACGACAACGCCTCCTCGGGCGGCGCGCTCACGCCGGAGGACGGCGAGGCCGATCTGGCCGTGCTGCGCGACCTGGGGGCCAACGCCCTGCGTTCGGCCGTGATGCCCCATTCACAGCGTTTTTACGACCGCTGCGACGAACGGGGGATTCTGGTGTGGGTCGATACGCCGCTGCAAAGCGCCCCCTTTTTGGGCGACATAGCCTACTATGCCACGCCGCAGTTCGAAGAGAACGGACTGGAACAGTTGCGGGAGATCGTCGCGCAGAACATCAACCACCCGTCGGTGGCGATGTGGGGAATCTTCTCGTGCCTCCGGCCCCGGGGCGACGACGTGGTCCCCTACCTCCGGCGGCTCGTCGGCACGGCCCGTGCGATGGATCCTTCGCGGCCGACGGTGGCGTGCAGCGACCAGAACGGGAATATCAATTTCGTCTCGGACCTGATCGTCTGGCGGCAGAACGTGGGCTGGCGGAAGGGTTCGACGGACGATGTGGCCGTCTGGCGCGACCAGATGCGCAAGAACTGGTCCCACCTGCGTTCGGGTGTCGCCTACGGGGGCAGCGGGTTCATCGGCCACAAGAGCTACACGGCGCAGGCCGAACCCCGCTCGAACTGGATGCCCGAGGAGAAGCAGACGCGCTTCCACGAGGAGTACGCCCGCAACCTGCAAGGGGATTCGCTCTTCTGGGGCGTGTGGATCGACAACCTGTTCGATTACGGCTCCGCGCGGCGCCCCTACGGCGTGAACGGCTCGGGGCTCGTGACGCTCGACCGCCGCGACCGAAAGGACGCCTACTACCTCTACCGAGCGCTCTGGAACGCCGAGTCCCCGACGCTCTATATCGCCGACAAGCACCGGCGGCTGCGCGACGTGCCGCGGCAGGCGTTCCGCATCTACTCCTCGGCCGGGGTTCCCGTGCTGACGGTGGGGGCCGACACGGTGGCCGTCACCGAGTACGCCGCCTGCCAGTACCGGTCCGATTCGGTGGACGTGTCGGGTCTCGTGGAGGTGAAGGCCGTCGCCGGGCCGCTGTGCGACAGCGTGTCTATTCTGGTCGGCAACGTGCTAAAACCGAAGCGGCTGCAGGTCCCTCTGCGAAAAGCAGGTCCGCGAACGACAAGTTAGCTTCGAAGGGCATCCGGTCGGAGAATACCTGGACATAGGGCTCGGCGGCGAACGCCGGGCCCTCTCTGCGTTTGGGCCGCAGGTCCCGGTCGCCGGGCGCGGCCTCGACGTAACGCTCGGAGACCTCCGGCATCGGGATGTGCGCCAGCGAGCAGAGCAGCTCGGTGAGTTGCAGGTCGTAGTCGGCCAGGAAGGCGTATTCGCGGCGGTAGAACGGTTCGAACCGCCGGGCGTAGTGATCGAAGTAGGGCGAGGATTTGTAGGAGGCCGTGAGTGCGCCCCAGTGCTGGTGCTGCCAGCGTTTCGAGTAGTCGAGGCGCATGTCGCGCATCGGCTGGCGGGGGCGGTCGGCATGGCGGACGTGGGCGGTGAGTTCCATCGCGCCGTCCGTGGCGAGGATCCGCGCGCGGTTGCGCTCCGAGCGTTTGACGAAGTGTTCGCCCAGATCGACGACGCACCCGCCCTGCGCCAGATACCAGAAGTACTCCACCGAGGGGAGGTATGCCGCCGGAAGGATCGTCATGCCCGTGCCGCGCCGCGGGGTCCGGCGTCGGGTTCCGTCCATTCCCCGTTCCGTTTGATGAGTTCCACGAGGCGGTCGAGCGCCTCTTCCTGCGGGATGTCGCGTTCGACGACCTCGCGCCCCTTGTAGAGGGTGATGCGCCCGGGTCCCGCGCCCACATAGCCGTAGTCGGCGTCGGCCATCTCGCCCGGGCCGTTCACGATGCAGCCCATGACGCCGATGCGGAGGTTCTTGAGGTGCGACGTGCGGGCCTTGATTCCGGCGAGCGTCTTTTCGATGTCGTAGAGCGTGCGGCCGCAGCTCGGGCAGGCGATGTATTCGGTGCGGGAGAAGCGCACGCGCGCCGCCTGGAGGATCATCAGCTCGATGTCGTGCAGCTCACGGTCCGTATGGCCCGGAGCGTCGATCCGGATGCCGTCGGCCAGTCCGTCGAGCAGCAGCGGCCCCAGGTCGGCCGCGGCCTTCACGGCCAGCGTTTCGAGGTCCTTCTCGTCGTAGCGGCACGCCACCATGACCGGTGCGTCGGCGGGTTCGAGGTCGAGGATCGCGGCCCGCAGCTCGGCCGTCGGGTTGCCCGAGCGGGCCTCGAGGATGCGGAAGCCGTCGTGCGGCTCGTCGTGGACGACGGGAACCGCCACCCGCGAGCGACGGCGGTATTCGGTCGGGGAGTAGCGTTCGGGATGCCGCACGGGGAAGACGCCCGGGCGGTCGGCGAAGTGGCGGACGAGCAGTTGCGCCACGGGAATTTCGTGCTCCGGGGCCTCGGTGAGTGACACGCGGATCGTGTCGCCGATGCCGTCGGCCAGCAGGGCGCCGATGCCTACGGCGCTCTTGATGCGCCCCTCCAGTCCGTTTCCGGCCTCCGTGACGCCCAGATGGATCGGGTAGCGCATTCCCTCGGCCTCCATCGCTTCGACCAGCAGCCGGTAGGCGGCCACCATGACGCGCGTGTTGCTCGACTTCATCGAGACCGTCACCTGGTCGAACTCCTTCGCGCGGCAGATGCGCAGGAACTCCATCGCCGAGACGACCATGCCCTGCGGCGTGTCGCCCCACCGGTCGAACACCCGTTTCGCGAGCGAGCCGTGGTTCACGCCGATGCGCAGCGCCACGCCCCGGGCGCGGCACGTGTCGATGAGCGCCTCGAACTGGCCGCGGTCGTTGCGGTAGTTGCCCGGGTTGATGCGCACCTTGTCCACGTACTGCGCGGCGACGGCGGCCACCTCGGGCGTGAAATGGATGTCGGCCACCACGGCCGCCGTGCATCCGTCGGCCCGCAACTGCCGGACGATTTCGCGGAGGTTCTCGCCTTCGCGGCGGCCCTGCGCCGTGAGGCGCACGATGTGTCCGCCGGCGCGGTCGATCCGTTCGATCTGGGCCACGCTCGCGGCCGTGTCGTTGGTGTCGGTGTTGGTCATCGACTGCACGGCGACGGGGTGTCCGCCGCCGATGGTCACGCCGCCGATGCGCACTTCGCAGGCCGGGCGGCGCATGAATTTCTCGAGATTCATCGCTTGTCGTTTTCGGGACCTTCCCGCGCCGGGGCGGAGAGAGGTCCCTGCAAAGATAATATAAAAATAGCGGACCGCAGCTATTGCTGCGGTCTGCCGGGAGTTATTGCCTTCCTGGCTTCCGGGTCGGGATCCCGGCCCGGAAACCGGAAGGGGAGGGGAGAGAGTTGTCGTTATTTCTCGATTGCGGGAGCGTTCTTGAATGCTACCGGGATATCGAAGCTGAACTTCTTGCGTTCGTATCCGGTAACCTTGCCGTCCTTCTCCACGGGAACCCAAGCGTACTTGTAGGTGTAGGTCACCTTAACCGTACCCGTGATCTCCTTGGCCAGCTGCTCGTTGCCCTTCGGAACCGTGATGACGCCGTCCTTGACCGTTACGCCTTCGATCGTTTCGGTTGCGTTCGTCCAGACTACGTTGCCATAGCTTACCTCGATATCGTAACCGGCATCTTCGCTTGCGAGCTTGGTCAGAACGCCCGATTTGTAGAGTGCGTTGCCGTAAATATCGATTGCAACTATCGTTCCGTAAGTAGATCCGGTGGAGGTTGCGGCCAAAACCTTTTCTTGCAGGTTAAAGGTTGCCTCCTTGGTCGTGGACACTTCGATCTTGGAACCGCCGTAGAACTTCCAGGAGTCGAAAGCGATCGGCTCTTTCAGAACCACGTCGAATACCTTGGTGTCGAGTACTTCGGTCTTGTCATTGTAGAGCGTCGTCTTCACCGTCACCTTGTCCAGGATGCAGTTGTTCCAGTCCATCACGCCGGAAGCGATGGTCGGCAGCGTGTTGGAGCCGTAGCCCTCCGGAGTCTTCGTTACCAACTCGAAGGCTTGCGTAGCGCCGGCCTTGGCAGCCTCTTCGCTTACGGTGTAGGCGTTCGTCAGGTTGATGTTCGCCAGGTTGAATGCGTCGCCTTCGACACCGCCGTTGATGTAGATGTAGGGATTTGCCCCACCTACGCCGTCGTAGAGGTATGCGCTGTTGGGCTGGAGCTTGTAGATCGTGTTCGTCAGTTCGTACGAACCGGTCAGGTTCAGCATGAACACTTCGGCATTGCCCTTCATACCGATGATGACACCCTTGTCTTCGCCGGTCGGTACGGTGTACATGTACGAAGGCTGCTTCTCCCAGTTGAAGCCCGAGCTGTTGAACCAGAGTTTGAACAGCTTACCGCTTTCGATGTTCGGATTAACGGCCGGTATCATCGGGGTAGCGTCGAGGTCTGCGGCCTGCTTTACGCCATTGTAATTCATCGTCAGGTTCGTGAGGAAAGTCGTAACCTCTTCGGCCTTGTCGAAGTAATCCTGAGCCTGAGCGTAGAGGGTCTCGTTGAACTTGCCGTCGAGCGTTACCGAGTAGTCGGCGTTCACCTTGGCGATATTCGAATTCTTCACCTCGAAGTTCATGGCGGGCAGACCCTTGAAGGTTACCTTACCGTTGAATGCCACATAGGTGTTCAATTTTGCGTCGGAGTCGTCTCTGAGATTCACTTCCGTCTCGTATTCGGCTTCGCCGTCGCCGGTTACATAGTTCGCAGCCGTTACGACGAACTGCTGGGCCGATTCGGCGTTAAGCATCTCCTTACGCTCAAAAGTCAGGGTGATAGCACTGCCGTTCGTTGCCACTTCGCTCTTCTCGGGCAGCGTCAGGGAGACCGTGAAGCTGTCAGGCAGCTGGTTGAACTTCTCCCAGTTCATATGATCCTCTGCCGGGATAGTGATTTCGGCTTCGTATGCATTGGAAGCGTAGTTCGTATATTTCCATACGAAATTGAGGTCGATATTCATCGTCTTGAGCAGGTCGCCCAGGATGGTTACGGTCGATTTGACGGTCGGCACGTTGAATGCGATCTCTTTCTCGCCGTCGGTGATCCATACCTTGTCCGTCAGCGTCAGCACGTCACCTACGTTGGCGATATCCTTCTTGGCGCTGTTGGCTACCGTTACGGGTGCGTTCACGTTGGCCTTGTCGGTTACTTTGGCCGGGGTTACGGTCAACTGCGTCTGCGTAGCGTAGATGTCGGCGCCCATTCCCTGCTTTTGGTACGTGATGGCCGTGTGCTCATACTTGAAGCCGAGTTTCTCGGCCACGCCCTCGTCCCAGAGGTATGCTTTGGCGGCCTCCTCCATCGTCAGGATCTTGGCGTCGCTGCCGTAACGGTAACCCAATACGTAGTCTTCAAGCAGCGTGATCGACTCCTCCGAGTTCCACGGCAGTTCGTAAGCGATGGGCTTGTAGGCGTATGCCACGAGCTTGCCGTCCACTTCGTGAGCCAGAACGAAGTTGCTCTTCACGGAGTTCGAATCGCCGTCGGTGGTGATGTAGGGCGAAGTGATCTCGAAGCCGAGGGTCTCGTAGTTGCCCTTGTCGTCCTTCTTGGCCTCCTGCGACAGGCAGAGAGCCACGGCGAAGGTCTCGTCGCGGTCGAGTTTTGCATATACTTCGCTGTTGGCGACGGCCGTGAAGATCAGCTTGCCGTCCTCGGCCAGTACGTCGCCTTCGTACGTTACGGGAGCCTCGGCGGCACGGGTTACGACCTCGGGAATGAACGAAGCCTTCACCTCACCCTCGTTGATCTTCTTGGCGAGGGTCTCGGCCAGCGCAGCGGGAGCTACGCGGAATGCGACCTTCACTTTGGGCTGCGATGCGAGCTGGATATTGTCCTCTGCCTTCGATGCTGCGATATAGTAACCGCCCATGCTGACGTCCACACCGCCGTCGTTTACCTTCGTCGGAACGAATACGATCGACTGAATGCGGCCTGCCAGATCGTCGATGGCGTCCCAAATAGCCGAAATCTTCTGGTCGTACTCCTGGAAGATGGCCGAGAGGTCCTTGTTCTCGAGGAAGCCTTCCGGGTCGATCTTTTCCATGATGGCTGCGGCCAGCACGCTGTTTTCCTTTTTCAAGGCAGCCGCGGCAGCTTCGTCAATGGCGCCTACGAAGTCGTCGGTGGTCTTGTACTGGTTGAGGTACTCACCGAAGTTCTCGCCCAACAGGTTCTTGATGGCCGTCTTGATGTCCTTCACTTGAGGATCTTCGGTCAGTTGGCCCAGAATCGTATTCACGATTTCTGCCTGCTCGGCTGCGGTATATTCACCGCTTGCCAAATATTCTTTGACAGCCTTTCCGATGTTCGTCTCAATCTCGCCCCATGTGTCGAGAGCCTTGATCTGGGCATCGAAAATATCCTTGACATCCTCCTCGCTCATTCCTTCGGGAATTAGAGCCTTGACATCCTCTGCGGTCTGGTAGCCGAGTCCCTTGACCAGATCGTTTAGCTCTGCTTCCTTCACGAAGTCGTCGAAATTGATGCCTTCGAGCTTCTGCTGGAGCGAGCTGACTGCCGAGGCGTCGGCTTTCAGCTCGATCTGGCCTTTCAGATCATCGACCTCTTTTTGCAGGTTGTCGATATCGTCGTCGTAGTCCTTACAACCGACACCTGCCAGCATCGTTCCGGTCAGGAGCAATGCCAGAGAGTTTTTTAAATAAATTTTTTTCATAAGACAAATTAGAATTGAAATGGATTGGTTGTTTATGTCGTTCTTGTTTTATCCGTTACCTGTTTTCCCCGTTAAAAGTGCGCTCTGTACGCTTTTTGTGTATCATATATGATACCAACGATGCAAATATATATATAAAAATTTGCACAGCAAAATTTTTGTTCGAATTTTTGAGATGGGGGTTGTTTATGAAGAGGAGATCGCCTATATCTCCTCGAAAATTAGGGAGTTGAGGAAGGAAAAAAAGCTGACTGTGCAGGAACTTGCGTATCGTTGCGACATGGAAAGATCCAACCTGAGCCGGATCGAGGCGGGGCGCACGAATCTTACGATCAGGACCATTTGTATCATCTGCAATGCGCTCGAGGTCGGGTTGCGCGATGTGATCCGTGCGTAGGACATACCTATTTAATATATTGGGTTAGGTATCTGTGGCTCCCGTGACGTACGGGTTTTTCTTTTTTTGGGCGGTTCGGCCAAAAGTAGTATCTTTACACGCGAAACCCGCTGCTTTTGAACGCTATCGACCTTATAGTCTGCCTGGTGCTGGCGCTGGCCGTCTGGAACGGCTGGCGGCAGGGTTTCGTCGTGCAGGTATGTTCGCTGGCGGGAGTGGTCGCCGGCATCTGGCTGGCGGCGCACTACGGCGGCCGGGTCGGGGCGTGGCTCGAGCTCGACGGGGAGTTCGCCGCGGCGGGAGGTTTCGCCGCGGTGCTCGTGGCCGTCGTGCTGGCGGTGGCCGTCGCGGCGCGGCTGGTGCGCCGTCTGTGCCGTTTCGCAGGGCTGGGCATCGCCGACATCCTGCTGGGCGTGGCGGTTTCCGTGCTGAAGTATCTGTTGATACTGAGCGCGTTGTTCTCGGCGTTCGACAAGCTCAATGCGGATTACACGCTGGTCGGCCCGCGGACGGTCGGACAGTCGAAATGTTATGAACCGGTGCTGCGTCTCTCGGAGGCCGTCTTCCCTTTCTTGGAATGGGTCGGCGACCGGGTTCCGCAGCGGGACGAATAGCCTATGGAGAAGCGTTTTACGGGAACGGTGGTCCGCGCGACCGGAAGCTGGTACGAGGTGCGGCGCGACGGGGAGACGGTCCGCTGCCGCATGCGGGGCCGCCTGCGTCTGCAAGGGCGCCGTTCGACCAATCCGGTGGTGGTGGGCGACGAGGTGGCGTGCGAGGCCGACGACGGGGGCGACTACGTGATCGCCGACATCGCGCCGCGCCGCAACTACGTGATCCGCAGGGCTTCGAACCTTTCGAAGGAGTCGCATATCATCGCCGCCAACGTCGATCGCGCGCTGCTGGTCGTGACGCTGCGCGCGCCCGAGACCGCCACGGAATTCGTGGACCGTTTCCTGGTGACGTGCGAGGCCTACAAGGTCCCGGCGGCGATCCTGCTGTCGAAAATCGACCTGCAGGATCCGGAGGCCGTCGCCGCCTTCCGCGCCGTGTACGAAGGGGCCGGCTACCGCGTGCTGGAGGCCGCCGCGCCGCAGGGCGTCGGCGTGGAGGAGGTACGGGAGCTGCTCGCGGGGTGCACGACGCTCGTGGCGGGCAATTCGGGCGTAGGGAAATCGACGCTCGTCCGGGCCATCGACCCGTCGCTCGACATCCGTACGGGCGAGATTTCCGAGAGCCACCGCAAGGGGCGGCATACGACGACCTTTTCGGCCATGTATCCCCTCGCCGGGGGCGGGGCGGTGATCGACACGCCCGGCATTAAGGGCTTCGGGCTGCTCGACATCGACGGGGCCGAGTTGTGGCACTACTTCCCGGAGATGATGCGCACGGCTCCCGGCTGCCGCTTCTACAACTGCACGCACACGCACGAGCCGGGCTGTGCGGTCGTGGAGGCCGTGCGGAGGGGAGAGATCGCCCCGGCCCGCTACGAAAGTTACTTGAAAATCCTCGACGAAGATGAAAAATACCGCAAATGACGAAGCCGCTTCCGACGGCGGGTTCGGCCTCGAAGCCGGACATCTTGCCGGACGGATCGCCTGCCTGGCGGAGTTCATGACCGCGGACCGCTATGCCGTGCTGCGGCGGACGGTCGCCGGCCGGACGCGTTATATGACGGTGCTGGCCGAGAACATGTTCCACGGCCAGAACGCCGCCGCGCTGGTGCGCCATTGCGAGGCGTTCGGCATTCAGGAGATGCACACGGTCGAAAGTCTCTGTCCGTTCGAGCCGAGTGCGGCCGTGGTGCGGGGGACCGACCGGTGGGTGGACATCCGGCGGCATCGTTCGACGGACGACGCGCTGGCGGCGCTCCGCGGCGCGGGTTACCGCATCGTCGCCACGACGCCCCACCGCGAGGACTGCACCCCCGAGACGTTCGACGTCGCGCGGGGGCCCTTCGCGCTGGTCTTCGGCACGGAGCACGCCGGGATTTCGGACGGGATCGTCGCCGCGGCGGACGAGTTCCTGCGTATTCCGATGTGCGGGATGGTCGAGAGTCTGAATGTCTCGGCCTCGGCGGCGATTCTGATCTACATGCTTTCGGAGCGCGTGCGACTCACGGTTCCCGGGTGGCGGATGCCCCTTGCCTCGCAGGCCGAGGTGCTGGAGCGCTGGATGCGCCGCAGCGTGAAGGATTCGGAAGAGATTCTGCGGCGGCGTTTCGGCAGCGGCGGCCTTTGAGACCGTCCGGCCGCGGGTTTCGCGCTGCGGCCGCGGTGACGGTCCGTTCCGCCGGGCGGCCGTGAAACGGCGGCTGCGGGGATGCTCCCGGGCGCGTGGACGTGTCCCGGTCCGGCGGAGGGAAAAATGGAAAATTCGGTTATTTCTATGAACGATACGATTTTACGGAAACAGTTCCTGGCCCGTGTGGCCCAGACTTCGCCTTCGCCGATGCTGGTGGAGGTGGCCCGGGCCGAGGGTTCGTTTTTCTATACGCCCGAAGGAAAGCGGTATTACGATCTGGTGGCGGGCGTCTCGGTGAGCAACGTGGGCCATGCCAATCCGGCCGTGGTGCGGGCCGTGCAGGAGCAGGCCGCACGCTACATGCACGTGATGGTTTACGGCGAGCTGATCGAAACCCCGCAGGTGGAGTACGCCGCGAAGATCGCGTCGCTGCTGCCTGCGCCGCTCGAGAGCGTCTATTTCGTCAATTCGGGCGCCGAGGCGGTCGAGGGGGCGCTGAAGCTGGCCAAGCGGTTCACGGGGCGCACGGAGATGATCTCGATGCGGAGGGCCTATCACGGTTCGACGCACGGCGCGATGACGATGATGGGCGCGCCCGAGGGCGAGGAGTGGAAAGGGGCGTTCCGGCCCCTGCTGCCCGACGTGCAGGCCATCGAGTTCAACGACTTCGCGCAGTTGGAGCGCATCACGCGCCGCACGGCCTGCGTGCTGGCCGAGCCGGTGCAGGGCGAAGCGGGGGTGCGGCCGCCGCGGCCGGGCTACCTCGAGGCGCTGCGCAGGCGCTGCGACGAGGTGGGGGCGCTGCTCGTCTTCGACGAGATACAGACCGGCATGGGCCGCACGGGCGAGCTGTTCGCCATGCTCAAGTACGGCGTCACGCCCGACATCGTCTGTCTGGCGAAAGCCTTCGGCGGCGGCATGCCGCTCGGGGCCTTCGTCTCGCGGCACGAGATCATGGACACGTTGCAGTCGAATCCCGTGCTGGGGCATATCACCACTTTCGGCGGCCATCCGGTCTGCTGCGCCGCGGGGCTGGCGGCCCTCGAATACCTCTTGGAAAACGACGTCGTGCGGCAGGTCGAGACGAAGGGGGCGTTGTACGAGGAGCTGCTGGGCGGCCATGCGGCCGTGCGGGAGATTCGCCGCAGCGGCCTGCTGCTGGCCGTCGAACTGGGCGATTCGGCCCGGCTTTACCGCATAATGGAACTGTTCCGGGAGGAGGGCATCCTGAGCGACTGGTTCCTCTTCTGCGACACGGCGTTCCGCATTTCGCCGCCGCTGACGATCTCCGAAGAGGAGGTGCGCGGCAGCGCGGCGGTCATTCGGCGGTGTCTGGACCGGCTGTGAGGGCGCCCCGTATGCGAAAACCGCCCCTGCGACACGTGCGGTCGCAGGGGCGGCGGTTTTCGCTCGCCGGCGGTCCCGGGGTTACGCCTCCCCGGCGAATGCCTTCAGCCGCGCGATTTCCTCGCTCCAACGGGCTTCGTCGGGGGTTTCGAGAATCAGCGGAATGCCGTCGAACCGCTTGTCGCGGGCGATGTAGCGGAAGCATTCGATGCCGATTTGTCCGTCGCCCAGCGGCGTGTGGCGGTCCACGCGGCTGTCGAGGGGCTTCATCGCATCGTTCAGATGCATCCCCCTGAGGTAGCGGAATCCCACGACGCGCTCCAGCTCGGCGAACGTGGCGTCGCACGCCTCGGCCGTGCGCAGGTCGTATCCCGCGGCGAAGGCGTGGCAGGTGTCGATGCAGACGCCCACGCGCGACTTGTCCTCCACGCGGTCGATCAGGTAGGCGAGGTGCTCGAACCGGAATCCGAGATTCGAACCCTGCCCGGCCGTATTCTCGATGACGGCCGTGACGCCGTGCGTGCGGTCCAGCGCGAGGTTGATCGACTCGGCGATCCGGTCGAGGCTCTCCTCCTCGGCGATCTTCTGCAGGTGGCTCCCCGGGTGGAAGTTCAGCCGGTCGAGTCCCAGTTGCTCGCAGCGCCGCATCTCGTCGAGAAAGGCGGTCCGTGATTTTTCGAGCGCCTCGCGCTCGGGGTGTCCGAGGTTTATCAGGTACGAGTCGTGCGGCAGGATCTGCGCCGGAGCGTATCCCAGCTCGTCGCACGCCTTGCGGAAGGCCGCTATCTGTTCCGCGCGGAGCGGGGCGGCGACCCATTGCCGCTGGTTCTTGGTGAAGAGCGCGAAGGCGGTGGCGCCGATCGCGTGCGCATTGGCGGGGGCGTTCTCCACGCCGCCCGAGGCGCTTACGTGTGCTCCGAAATATTTCATCTGTCGTGTCAATCGGTTTAAGTTCCCGACAAATGTAAATATTTTGTAAATAAATTCATAACTTTGCTACTTGAAAATACAATCGCTTCATTATGAAACATTTTTACCTGCTGCTCGCCTTGTCGTCGTTTCTGGTCTCCGCTCTCCCGGCCGCGGCGCAGATTTCGATCGACGAAGTGAATGCGGAACAGGAGGGCGTGACTTTCCGCGACCGGCTGAAATCGACTCCCGTGGATGTCGATTATTTCAGCCTGGCCCGTTACAAGGCCGAGCGGGCGGCGATCCGGAAGGAGCGCAACTACCTGGAGATAAAGGCCGACTTGCAGGGATCGCTCACCTCGTACAACGATTCGTGGATCGCCGTGTCGGGCGGTGACAACTCCATCGCGCTGACGGCGACGCTTTTCCTGAAGCATACCTTCACGAAGAATCTCTTCACGGTAGAGACGATTTTCAACGCCAAGATGGGCTACAACCGGATGCGGGTCGAGACGACCAACGACGACGGTTCGACCGACAGCAACGGCGTCTGGTTCAAGAATCTGGACGAATTCGACATTTCGGTCTCCCCGGCCTTCAAGATGTCGAAGAACTGGTCCTACGGTTCGATCTTCAAATTCCGCAGCCAGTTCGTGAACGGCTATGTATCGCGTACGGAGCAGGAGCGCAAGCACCTGAAAAGCACCTTCATGACCCCGGGTTATCTGGATATTTCGTTCGGTTTCACCTACAACTGCCCGGTCAAGAAGTTTCCCATCGTCATTAACCTCTCGCCGTTGTCGCTCAACGCCACCTTCGCCGAGAGCGACTGGATTCGCCGGCGGCAGGTCGATAAGGACGGCAACGAGATCAAGCCCGCCTACTCCTACGGTATCGAGGACCCCGACAAGACGTCGAAATACGAGGGCGGCTCGTCCATTCAGATCGACTTCGACCGGACCTTCGGCAAGTCGAACTACCTGCACTACAAGACCCGTATCTCGGGATTCTACGGCTGGATGACCGACCTGGGACAGAAGAACAAGATCCGCGACTACACGGAGTACCGTCTCGCCTACGAGAAGTGGCTGAGCGGCGGCCAGAATATCAAGGACAAACCCCGCCTGCCGATCCATCCGACGGTACGCTGGGAGAACACGCTCGAAATCTACGCCACGAAGTATATCAAGACGACGCTCAACTTCCAGCTCTACTACAACCGGGCGCAGAATCTCGACGTGCAGACCAATACGCAATTGCTGGTGGGTCTGACCTATACCTTCAAGAACAAGTAATTCCGTAGCGGCCGCGGGCCGCGTCATGCGATGTACAGAAATTCGAAACATACGGTGATTTTCCCGCTGATCCTGTCGGCGGGCGTCGTGCTGGGCATCCTGCTCGGCCAATATCTCGGACGGCACGACACGGCGTCGCAGATCCGGGGGATGCTGAGCCACATGTCCGTGCCGTCCAACAAACTGACCTATACGCTGTCGCTCATCGAGAACCGCTACGTCGATTCGGTGTCGATGGATTCGCTCGCCGAGCACGTCATTCCGCTGCTCGTGCGGGAGCTGGACCCCCATTCGGTCTATATCCCCGCGTCGGAGATGGCCGCGCTGAACGAGCCGCTCGAAGGCGAGTTCGACGGGATCGGCGTGGTGTTCAACATGGCCACCGATACGGTGATCGTGCTGAACGTCATCCCTCACGGCCCGAGCGACAAGGCCGGCGTCAAGGCCGGGGACCGGATCGTCGAGATCGGCGATTCGCTCGTCGCCGGGCGGAAAATTCCTCAGAACGAGGTGGTGAAGATGCTGCGCGGGCCGCGCGGCTCGAAGGTCCGTCTGGGGCTCGGCCGGCAGGGGATCGACGGACTGGTGGAGGTGGAGGTCGAACGCGGCATCATTCCGATCCGGAGCGTCGAGTCGGCCTTCCGCATCGTGGACGGCATCGGCTATGTCAAGCTGGGGCAGTTCGCACGGACGACCGCCGGGGAGTTCCGTGCGGCGCTGGATACGCTGCGGGCGCAGGGAGTGTCGAAGCTCATCTTCGACCTGCGCGGCAACTCGGGCGGATTCCTCGACCAGGCCATCGCCGTGGCCAACGAATTCCTGCACGAGGGGCAGTTGATCGTCTATACGGAGGACCGCCGCCACGAGCAGTTGCGCGAATACGCCGACGGTACGGGATCGGCTCAGGAGATGGAAGTGGCGGTGCTCATCGACGAGGCCAGCGCTTCGTCGAGTGAGATTCTGGCCGGCGCCCTGCAGGACAACGACCGCGGCACGATCGTCGGCCGCCGTTCGTTCGGCAAGGGGCTCGTGCAGCAGCAGATTCCCTATGCCGACGGATCGGCCCTGCGGCTGACGACGGCCCGCTACTACACGCCGACGGGGCGTTCGATCCAGAAACCCTACACGATCGGCGACGACGAGAGCTACGAGGAGGATCTCTGGAACCGCTACCGGAACAACGAGTTCTTCTCGGCGGACAGCATCCGCTTCGCCGATTCGCTCAAGCGCACGACACCCGGCGGGAAGGTGGTCTATGGCGGGGGCGGCATCATGCCCGACGTCTTCGTGCCGGCCGACACGACCGACGTGACGAAGTATTTTATCGAGGTGGCGGGACGCAATATCCTCTACCGCTATACGATCGAATATGCCGACCGGCATCGCGACGCGCTGAACGCCGTGCGGACGATCGGCGGGCTGGACTCGCTGCTCGACGGCGACCGGAGGCTTTTCGACGATTTCATCGCCTATGCGGCCCGCAAGGGCGTCGCGCCGCGTTACGACGATATCGCCCGCTCGCACAAACTCATCGAGGCGCAACTGAGGGCCTACATCGGGCGCAACACGTCGCTCGAGGACGACGGATTCTATGCACAAATCTATCCCGTGGACGACGTGATCGTGCGGGCCATCGGGATTCTGAACGGAAAGCGGGATGATTAAGCGACTGATCGGCTGGATCGCCGCATTGGCGACGCTTTTCGCGGTCGCGGCGGCCGCGCTTCGGTGCGGCGAATACCGTTCGACGCTCTCGCTGCGTGCGGAGCGGACCGAAGCCTCCGCCGGCGTTCCGGGTGGGACGTTCCGTTCCGGTGCAGGGGAAACCTCCGCCCGGGAGGCGGAGAACGGGAGCCGCGGCGCAGTCGCTGCGGACTCCGTGTCCTCCCGCTGAGCCGGGAGCGGTTCCGCGCCTGCCGGTGCGGTTCTTTTTCGTTCCCGGATCGGTTCCGGGAAATCAAGAGCCCTGCAATGAAATTACCCCTGCGGCATTCGCTGCCGCAAGGGTAATTCGGTTCGTTTTCGGTTTTCTCCGAATCCGTTCGTATGCTCTGCCGCCTCTCTTTCGGACCGGACCGGGCGGATCGGACCGGGCGGATTTGCCGGAACCGTCGGATTTCTCCGAGGCCCTGCGGAGGGCGGTCGCCGGATTAGTAATATTTCACGGGTTTGCCTTCGATGGCCGAGAGCAGGTTGTTCGCGGCCGACGAGGCGCCGATGCGGAACAAGTCGGTCGTGAGCCATTCCCGGCCCAGAATCTCCTCGACGATCGTGTAGTACAGCGCCGCGTCCTCGGGCGTGCGGACCCCTCCGGCTGCCTTGAAGCCGACCTTGCGGTCCGTCTTTTCGTAATAGTCGCGGATCGCCTGACACATGACGACGGCCGCTTCGGGCGTCGCCGCCACGTCGATCTTGCCGGTCGAGGTCTTCACGAAATCCGCCCCTGCGAACATGGAGAGCAGCGAAGCCCGTCGGATCAGTTCCGGCGTTTTCAGCGCTCCCGACTCGATGATGACCTTCAGCACGACGTCTTCGTCCAACTCCGAGCGGATCACCTCCACTTCGTTGGCCGCCTCGTCGTATTCGCCCGTGAGCATTCGTCCCACGTTGAGCACGATGTCTATTTCGTCGGCTCCGTTCTCCACGGCCATCGCCACTTCGAGCGCCTTCACTTCGAGGTAGGTCTGCGATGCGGGGAATCCGCCGCCGACGCTCGTGATACGCATCGGCGTGCCGTCCACGGCCACACCGACGGTCTCGACGAACGAGGGGTAGATGCAGATCGACGCCACGTTGGGAATATGCGGGTATTTCTCGTAAAACTCCGCGGCCTTGCGGGCGAACTCCGTGACGGAGGCCACCGAGTCGTTGCACGAGAGTGTCGTGAGGTCGATGGCCGAGTAGCAGAATTTATAAACTTCCGCGTTGCGGTTGCGCTCCCCGGCGGCCTTGCGGATGCGGGCTACCTCTTCCTCCACGTGTTCCGCGCTCCATGCCGGGGCGTATTCCTTCAGGTGATTGGCGTATTCCATGGTATCGCTGTTTTCGACAAAATTAGAAAAATTATTCGATCTCCGCCCCTCTCCGGCCGGATTTATTTTCTGTTCCGGAGGCCTCTCCGGGCTTTCCTGCTTTCGGGAACGGCGTCCGGATTCCTTTTCCGAAGAGGCCGGGCTGTTTCGGGGGCGCTTCGGAATGGCATCCGCGGCCGTCCCCGGAGTCGTTGTGCGAGTCGTATCGGACATGGCGTCCGGGCGATACGTCCGGGATTGTTTCGGAATGGCCCCGCGAAGTCATGTCCGGGACCGCTCGATCCATATCCGTGTCGGCGGGCGTGTGCTTCTGCGCAACCGCCTGCCTCCGCACATTGCCCTCTCCTCTTATTTCCGTCTGTTTTTGCGTTTGGGGTTCCCCGCGGACGGCCGTCCCGTTGCTCTGCATTCCTGCCGCCATCCCTTTCCTGCGGCGCTCTCTCTTTTCCTTCGTATGCGTTTTCCCTGCAAAAAGAGAGCCCGGACCGCGAAGGTCCGGGCTCTTTCGCAGCGGAGATTCTCCGCCTCTTCCGAATTATTTCTTCAGTGCCTTCAGGTTCACGTCCTTGGCGGCCTTCTTGGCCAGCTCGGGATTCTTCGACGTAGCGCTCTTGAGCTGAGCCTCGGCGCTCTTCATGTCGCCTTCCTTCACGGCGATCACGGCGCGCAGGTAGTCGGCGTCGGCCGAATTGTCCTTGGCGATGGCCTTCTTGGCGCCGGCCAGGTCGTTCGACTGTACCAGTGCGATGGCGGCGTTGTAACCCTCGAGGTTCCGGGCAGCGGTCTTGTAGTCGCCCTCGGCGGCAGCCATGGCGGCCTTTGCCTGAGCGTCGGCGGCTGCGGTGTACTTCTTGGCCTCAGCGGTGTTGTTGTTGGCGAGGTTGGCCAGCAGGAGGTTCTTGTTCAGCTCCTTCGACGAATCCATCTTGGCGGCCTTCTCGAACGACTTCAGGGCGGCAGCCTTGTCGCCGACCTTCGTCTGGGCCACGCCGAGGTTGTTGTAAACGCGGGCGTCGTTGTACTTCTTCGAAGCGGCGGTCAGGATGGCTACCTGCTCCTTCGGGCAGTCGGTCAGCTCCTGAGCGGCGAAGAGGTACTCCTCGACGGTCAGCTCTCCGCCGTTGCGGTAAGCGGCCATGATCTCGGCGTCGGTCTTACCCTGCAGGTCGGTGGTGTTCACGATCTGCGAGCGGCGCAGCTCGGGCAGGATCTCCTCCTTCAGCTCGTTGAATACGGCCGACATGTTCTTGATTTCGCTCTCACGCTCGGCGGGCGAGTTGTAGAGGCTCAGCACCTGGAGAATGAGGTTCTTGTCCTTGATGTTCGACTTCTCGACCAGCTCCTTGAAACCGTCCCAGTCCTCGCCGTAGGCTGCGGCGTCGATATCGAGGCCCGAATCCTTGAGCAGCTTGGCGATCACCTTGTGACCCGATTCGCTGCGGGCTTTCGACAGCTTGTCGTTGAACTTCTCGGGACCGTCGGGCGAAGCGTAACCCTTCACGGCGATGTTCTGCGTTGCGCGGTCGTTCGTGAGGTTCTTGTCCACGTTCTCCTTGAATGCGCCGAGGTTGGCGGCCTTCTCGTGCTTCTTCGTCACGACCGACGAGTTGATCGTGTAGAGCAGGTCGGTCTTGTCCACTACGGTGGTGATGCGCTTGAAGTTGTTGTCCATCTGCTCCATCAGGTCACCGTATTTGATGTCCTTCTGCAACGTGTTCAGACCGTAGGCGACCGTCAGGCCGAACTCCTTGGCCAGAGCGGCTGCGGCAGCGTCGTTGCCGGCCAGCACGGCGGCCTCCTCCTTCGTGGGGATGGCGCCGGTGTTCAGGTTCACGAGCGTGAACTCCTTGCACTTGCCGCCCGGGCACTTGATCTCGGCGCGGAGCTGCAGGGCGCACTCGTCCATGCGGGGATCGTACGGGAACTCGACGTGCATCGTCACGTTGCCGCCGTTCTTCTTATCGACCACCGTGTAGTTGTCGTCCACCTTCGAACCCTGGTAGAAGTGAGCCGTGCCGGCCACTTCGCCGCCCTCGAACACGATGACGGGGGTTACCTTGACGACGGCCTTCGCGTTGAAGTACTTGACCGGGAAGGTTACGTTGATGTCGGCGGCCACGATGCCGTTGTTGAGCGTCAGAATCTCGGGAGCCACCGTCAGTTGGACGTCGTCCCGGTTCTTGGCCATTTTCTTGAAGCAGTTGCAGCTCGTGAATGCCAGCGCGGCCACGGCGAGCACCATGCTCAATTTCATTAGCTTTTTCATAATGGGTAAATTTTAATGTGATTTTTGGTTGTTTGCCTAATTTTTTTCTCCCCTGTTGTTCTCTCTCACTTCGGTTTTTCTTTTCCCGTCCCGTTCCGTCGGATGCATTTACGGTGACGGACAATGCAAATATAGAAAAACTTCCGTGAATTATGCAATTATTTCGGGCAGAAAAACTTTCAGGAAGTTTCCGCCCGAAATAATCGCTTGTCCGGTCGGGCTACTCCTCCTTGCGCTCGTGGCGTTCGCGGCGCTCGGGACGCGGGCGGCGCTCCCGCTCCACGTAACCCTCGGGCTTGGGCAGCAGGGCCTTGCGCGAGAGTTTGAGTTTGCCCGTCTTGGGGTCTATGCCGATCAGCTTGACGTCGATCTCGTCGCCCTCCTTCAGGCCGGTCTCCTCCATCGTCTCGAACCGCTTGTAGTCGATCTCCGAGATGTGGAGCAGGGCGTCCTTGCCGGGCATGATCTCGACGAACGCGCCGAAGGCCACGATCGAGCGGATCCGGCCGTGGTACGTCTCGCCCACCTCGGGGATGGCCACGATGGCCTTGATGCGGGCCAGCGCGCCGTCGAGGGCGGCCTTGTCGATGCCGAAGATGTCCACGATGCCCTTGTTGTCCTCCTCGGTGATGGTGATGGTGGTGTTCGTGGTCTTCTGGATGTCCTGGATCACCTTGCCGCCCGGGCCGATCACCGAACCGATCATGTCCTGCGGGATGGTGATCTGCACGATGCGCGGCACGCACGGCTTGTAGTCGGCGCGCGGCTCGGCGATGCACTCCGTGATCTTGTCGAGGATGTGCATGCGTCCCTTGCGGGCCTGTTCGAGCGCTGCGGCGAGCACCTCGTAGGAGAGGCCGTCCACCTTGATGTCCATCTGCGTGGCGGTGATGCCGTCGCGCGTTCCCGTCACCTTGAAGTCCATGTCTCCCAGGTGGTCCTCATCGCCCAGAATGTCCGACAGCACGGCCCATTTGCCCGTCTGCGAGTCGGAGATCAGGCCCATGGCGATACCCGACACGGGTTTCTTGAGCTTCACGCCGGCGTCCATCAGGGCGAGCGTTCCGGCGCAGACGGTGGCCATCGACGACGAGCCGTTCGACTCGAGGATGTCCGACACGACGCGCACGGCGTAGGGGTTCTCCTCGCCCAGCGGAACCATCGGCTTCAGGGCGCGCCATGCCAGGTGGCCGTGGCCGATCTCGCGGCGCGAAAGACCGCGTGCGGCCTTCGCCTCGCCCGTCGAGAAGGGCGGGAAGTTATAGTGCAGCACGAACTGCTCGGTTCCCTGTACGAGCACTTCGTCCTTGACCTTTTCGTCGAGCTTCGTGCCCAGCGTCACGGTGGTCAGCGACTGCGTTTCGCCGCGCGTGAAGATCGCCGAGCCGTGGGCCGCGGGCAGGTAGCCCACCTCGCACCAGATCGGGCGGATTTCGTCCGTGCGGCGGCCGTCGAGGCGCTTGCCCTCGTCGAGGATCATGTTGCGCATGGCCTTCTTCTGCACGTCGTCGTGGAAATACTTGTGGATCAACGGAGCCTTCTCCACGAGCTCCTCCTCCGTGTAGCGCGACGCGAATTCGGCCTCGAGGGCGTTGAACAGATCCTCGCGCTCGTGCTTCATCGTGCCGCTCGTGGCGATGGCGTAGGCCTTGTCGTAGAGCTCGCGGACGATCGTCTGACGCAGCTCCTCGTCGTTCACCTCGTGGCAGTAGGTGCGCTTGACGTCCTTGCCCAGCTCCTTCGAGAGCTCGATCTGTACGGCGCAGTGCTTCTTGATCTCCTCGTGCGCGAACTTGATGGCGCCGAGCATCACCTCCTCCGAGACCTCCTTCATTTCGCCCTCGACCATCAGGATGTTGTCGATCGTGCCGCCGACCATGATGTCCAGGTCGCATTCGGGCATCTCCGAGAAGTTGGGGTTGATGGCGTACTCGCCGTTGCGGCGCACGACGCGCACCTCCGAAATGGGACCGCCGAAGGGGATGTCCGAGACGGCCAGCGCGGCCGAAGCGGCCAGACCGGCCAGCGCGTCGGGCTGAATATCCTTGTCCGCCGAGATCAGCGTGACGGTCACATAGACTTCGGCGTGGTAATCCGAGGGGAACAGGGGGCGGAGCGCGCGGTCGATCAGCCGGGCCACGAGCACTTCGCTGTCATTGGCCTTGCCTTCGCGTTTCATGAAGCCTCCGGGGTAGCGGCCGCAGGCGGCGTACTTCTCCTTGTATTCGACCTGGAGGGGCATGAAATCGGTGTCGGGTTTTGCATCCTTGGCGGCCACCACCGTACCGAGCAGCATCGTGTCGCCCATCTTGACGACCACCGAGCCGTCGGCCTGCTTGGCCAGCTTGCCCGTTTCGATCTCGATCCGGCGTCCGTCGGCCAGCGTGATCGTTTTACGGACTGCGTTGTACAGCTTCTTTTCTTCCATAAAAATTTTAAACCTATGTGTGTTTCGATTGTTCGTCTTCAATGAAAATGAAGGCAACCCCTCTCGGGAATTGCCCTCATTTCTGCCTCGGGATTACTTGCGGAGGTTGAGTGTCTTGACGATCGCGCGGTAGCGCTCGATGTCCACCTCCTTGAGGTACTCCAGCAACTGGCGGCGCTTACCTACCAGGCGCAGCAGCGCGCGCTGGGTTCCGAAGTCGTGCTTGTTGCTCTTGAGGTGTTCAGTAAGGTGGCTGATACGGTAGGAAAACAACGCGATCTGGCTCTCGGGCGAACCCGTGTCGGTGTTAGACTTGCCGTACTTGCCGAAAAGCTCCTGCTTTTTCTCTGCTGTTAAATAAGCCATTGTGTGAAAGTTTATTTAAGTTCCACTCTACGACGCATCCCCCTTACCGTGGATAACGCCAGAGCGTTTTGCAAAGGTACGAAATAAATGGGAATTGCGCATGAAATGTGAAAAATTATTTCTCTTTTCGGGAGGAAAAGTAGCCGGATCGGCGGGAAAATCGTACTTTTGCGGCTAAACGGGTGAAAATTATGCTGAAAAAGAACCTTTGCGGCCTTTTCGCGGCGCTCTTCGCCGCGGGGTTCGCGGGCTGCGGCGGAGGGCCGCGTACCTATACGGTGGTGGACGGCACGATGCTCGGTACGACGCTGCACGTGGTGGCCGACGTCGAGGGGGTCTCGTCGCAGGAGCTGTACGCAGCCGTCATGGAGCTGGACCGCGAGGCCAAGGCCTCGATGTCGATTTTCGATCCGGCGTCGCTGCTGAGCCGGCTGAACCGCAACGAGACGGACAGCGTCGATCGCCATATCGCCTTCAACCTCCGCCTGGCGGACAGCATCGGGGCGTTGAGCGGGGGGCGTTACGACGTGACGGTCAAGCCGCTCGTCGAGGCGTGGGGATTCGCCGGCAAGGCGGCCCAGGCGCACCCGAACGTCGATTCGATCCTCGATTTCGTGGGCCGCGAAAAGGTCCGCATCGAACGCGGGCGGCTGGTGAAGAGCGACCCCCGCGTGCAGCTCGACTTCAATTCGGTGGCCAAGGGCTACACGGTCGATCTGCTGGCGGAGCTGGTCGAACGGTTCGGCGCCGAGAACTACATCGTGGACATCGGCGGCGAGATCCGCTGCCGGGGCGTCAATCGCACGGGCGAGGCGTGGCGGATCGGGGTGGAAACCCCCTTCGACGGCAACATGAGCGACGGCGAATACCTTCAGAAGCGGATCCGGCTGCGGGAGGGCGGGCTGGCCACCTCGGGCAACTACCGCCGCTTCTATCTCGACGCCGACGGCCGCAAGGTGGCCCATACGATTGACCCGCGCACGGGCCGCAGCGCCCTTTCGCGGCTGCTTTCGGTCACGGTCGTCGCGCCCACGTGCGCCGAGGCCGATGCGCTGGGGACCATGTTCCTGGCCATGGGGGCCGACGACGCGCTGGCGGCCGCGGAGCGGATGCCGGAGGCGAAGGTTTACTTCATCCTCGCCGGCAGCGGCGACACCTACGAGGAGTACGTCTCCCCGGCGATGGAACAACTGATTATGAAATAGCGCATACGGAATATGAAAACAGCCATTTTTCTCTACAATCCGCAGTCGGGCAAAGGGCGTATCGCCGCCCATGTCGAGGGCATCTGCACGGTGTTCCGCGCCTACGGATACGACATCCGCCCGCAGCGGGTCGATTTCGCGGCCAATCCGTTCGACGGCAACGAGTCGGTGTCGCTCATGGTCGTCGCGGGAGGCGACGGGTCGGTCAATTTCGTGCTCAACGCCATGAAGCGCAAGGGGCTGGACATTCCCGTGGGGGTGATTCCGGCCGGCACGGCCAACGACTTCGCCGGAGCGCTCGGCATGTCGCGCGAGCCGCTCGAAGCGGCGCGGCAGATCGCCTCGGGCGTGGAGGAACGGGTCGATTGCGGTCGTGTGAACGACCTTTACTTCGTCAATGTTTTCAGCTTCGGCATCTTCACCACGACCTCGCAGCGCACGCCCGACGACCGCAAGCACAGGCTCGGCAAGCTGGCCTATATCATCGAGGGGGCCCGGGAGATCGCCTCGATCCATGCCGTGCCGCTGGAGCTCGAGGCCGACGGCGTGCGGTTCGACCTGCGGTCGCTCATGGTGCTCGTCTTCAACGGCGAGACGGCCGGCGGGTTCCGCCTGGCGCGCCGCTCCTCGATCCGCGACGGGCTGCTGGACTGCATCCTGCTCGAGAAGCGGACCTTCCTGCGCTCGGCGATGGCGATGGGGCGCTACCTGCTGGGCGGCAACCCGAAGATCGTGCACCGCCTGCAGGCCCGGCGGCTCGAGATCCGTTCGACGGTCGCCGAGCCGACCGACGTGGACGGGCAGAAGGGGGCCGACTTCCCGCTACACATCGAGTGTCTGCCCGGCGGGCTGCGCGTCGTCTGCCCGCCGTCCGGGGAGAGATAGTCCGGCGCGGCGTCCGCTGCGCGGTGCGGTTCCGCCTCCGGACGGAGCGGCTGCCGGGTGTTTCCCGGGTGCGTTCGCGCACCGGAGATTTCCCGGGCGGACGGGGCCGTTTCGCCTCCGGAATTTTTGGATTTCCGGTCGAATCTTGTTATTTTTGTCCGCAAAGACCTCGATACATGGCGGAGAACGGCAAAACGGCGAAGGCGACGTCCGGCAGCGGGCGCGAAGGACTGCACAAAGTCTCCATTTCGCGGATCAAAAAGGAAATGAACGACGTGTTCTATCTGTCGGATGATCTGGTGATTACATCCCTTTCGGCGCAGAACAACACGACGGCCGACTACCCGGCCTCCATCGACGGCTTCTCGGCCATCATCATGATGACGGGCGAGGCCACCGTGTCGATCGACATGCAGAACTACCATGTCCGGCCCAACGCCATCGTCTTCTTCAACCCCAACAGCATCATCCGCACGGTGAAGTGCTCGTCGAACGCCGCGGCCTATTTCCTGGCCTTCTCCAAGTCGTTCGTCAATGAGATTCAGATCGACCTTTCGACGTCGCTGCCGGTGTACATGCGTTTCGGCAAGGCTCCCGTGCTGGAGGTGTCGCCGCAGGACGTGGAGGAGATCCGGCAACTGTTCCAGCTCATCAAGACCATGCTGCGCAGCGACAAGGAGCGCTACCGCCACGAGATCATCCGCACGCTCTTCACGACGGCGTTCTACATCATCACCGAGATCAACCAGCGGGACCGGCCCGGCGAGCTGAAGCAGGGCCGCTGCGAGGTGCTGTTCAACGAGTTCATGTCGCTCCTGCAACAGTACAACAAGCGCGAGCGCAACGTGAGCTTCTACGCCCGCCAGCTCAACATCACGCCCAAATACCTCTCGTCGGTGGTCAAGGAGGTGAGCGGCAAGACGGCGGCGCGGTGGATCGACGAATCGGTGATTCTCGAAGCCAAGACGCTGCTGAAATACTCCGGAATGAGCATTCAGGAGATCGCCTACCACCTGAATTTCTCGACCCAGTCCTTCTTCGGCAAATACTTCAAGCAACATACCGGAACCTCCCCGTCGCGCTACAAGCGCAAGGGGTGATTCCGGCGGTTCCGGGGCCTTTTCGCGGACACGGGCGGCGTGGATCGGAGCGCTATTTCAGCGCCTCCACGACCTTGCCGAGCAGTTCGGGGAGCTTGTGCTCCTCCTGCGCCGTGTAGAAGTTCCCGTCGATCTCGGTGGCGGAGTCCGTCGCCGCGGCGTGCCGCACGGCGCCTTTGGCCAGCGGATGCACGGTCACGCGTTTTCCGGCGGCGATGCCCGCGATGTCGAAGAGCAGTCCGGCGCCGCAGTGGCCGATCAGGAGTTTACCCTGTTCGGCGAAGGTCTTCATCTCCCCGAGCAGGGCGGCGTTCCACGGTTCGCCGGCGTGCTGCGCGAAGACCGGCACGGCGTCGCCGCAGGCGAACACCAGCGCACCGAACTCCCCTTCGCGGCCTTTCAGCTCGGCGATCGTGGCGTCCGCCGTGATCCGGACGCCCGAATTGGTCCGGATTTCCCGGCTGCCGGCGACGGCGAACAGGGTGAAGGGAATGTCGTTTTCGAAGAAGGTTTCCAGATACTGGAACAGGCCCGCCCCGTTCACGGGATCGACGGCCAGAACGGCTGCTTTCTTTGTCATGGTCGCAAGTGTTTGAATGATATGACGGTTATTTTCGGTAAGTTTCTTATATTTGCATACAAATATACGCCGGATAACCTTCCCGTGCAAGAAGTGACTTCCGGATGAGTAGGTTACGGCCGTGTAACCGTTGTTGGAAATCAAAGCGATGGAGACGAAAAAAAATTTGAACGATTTTCCGCCTACGGGCCGCTGTCCGGTCCGCGACGTGCTGAGCCGGCTGGGCGACAAGTGGTCGATGCTCGTGCTGATTGCGCTGCATGCCAACGGCGTGATGCGGTTCAGCGAGATTCACCGTTCGTTGGGCGACATTTCGCACCGTATGCTGACCGTCACGTTGCGGACGCTCGAGGCCGACGGCATGGTCGCCCGCACGGTGTACGCCGAGGTCCCGCCGCGTGTGGAGTACCGGCTGACCGTCCAGGGCGAGAGCCTGCTGCCCCATGTTTTCGGACTCGTGGAATGGGCGCGGGCGAATATGGAGGGGATTTTTGCGGATCGGCGGAAAAATTGATTATCTTTGTGTCGTCCGGATGCGGGACACCCTTTCCGTAAGGGAGTTATGTGCGGTCCGGCCTGGAAAACGGTTCGGGGTTCGCCCCGGATGCCGGATAAAAGGAGAGGAAAGATGAAATACCGAAAGAGAGTTGAGAAACCGCAGGGCCCCGTTTCCCCCCCCCTCATTTTTTGGGGCGGAGCGGGAAAGGCGTATGCCCTGCTGATCGCCGCAGGGCTGCTCGGCGCGTCGCCGGCCGGGGCCCGGAGTTACGGTAGCGGCCCCCGGGTGGAGGGTGGCCGGGTCGTCGTCACGGACGACGGATTTTCGCGCGACGATGCCCGGGACAACGGGCTGGCCGACCGGTTTGAGGTCGCCCGCGAGGACGCGCCGCGGGAGATGACCGCCGCGGAGGCCGTCGCTTTCTGCCGCAGTTATGCCGAAAGGCGCGACGATGCGGGCCGGTGGCGGGTTCCGACGCAGCGGGAGCTGATGCAGGCCGTGATCGTGCGGGTGCGCCTGACGGGGCTGGAACCGTTCGACAGCGAGGTGTACTGGAGTTCGAGCGCCGTACCCCGGCAGTTCGGAGAAGAGGAGCGTTACGGTGTGCACATGCGGACCGGATCGACGCTCTGGCTGCCGCTCCGCAAGACGGCCCGCGTCCGCTGTGTCCGCACCCTCGGCGAGAACGAGGTGCTGCAGGAGGCTGCGGACCGCGATGCCCGCAGCTACCGGGGGTTCCGGTATTGACCGGGCCTCGCCGGACGGTCCGTGCGGAGAAAAGGCCCGTCCGGAATCCGTATGCGAATGAAAAAACACCCCTGCCGCGCGCATGCCGGCAGGGGTGTTTTTTCGGTGTGTCCGCTCCGGGCTATTTCGCTTTGGCGGCCTTGGCGGCGACGGCCTTGTCCAGCTCGATGATGAAGTCGGCCAGTACGTTCATGTAGTTGATGAAGGCGTCGTAGGCCGAGTCGTAGGGATTGAAGTAGGAGTGCACGTCGCCGTCCGAAAGCCACTTCGTCGCCATGTAGTAGAAGTGGTCGGAGGTCTGCATGAAACTCCACACGTAGTCGAAGTCGGGATTTTTCAGCGCCGCGATCTTCTCCTTCTGGGCGTAGAGCTTCGAGAAGGCCTCGTTCTGCAACTCGTTGCCCAGCCAGGCCGTCACGTCGCGCTCCTCGTCGGCCCACGACATCACGTGCGGGCAGTGGAGCACCGAGACGGGCTGGTGCTTCTTGGCCGCTTCGCTGACGGTGGCGAACTCCAGGTCGTTCTTCTTGGCCAGGATCGCCTTCGGCAGGGCGCGCATGAACTCGAAGATGCCCGTGTCGGCTGTCTGGTGTTCGCCGAAGGTCTCGTAGTCCATGAAGAGGTTCACGACTTCGCCCGGGGTGTCCTCCGAGGCGATCCACTTCACGTACTTCTCCGCCGTTAGGGGCCACTGGTCCCAGCTGCGGTTCGAGAAGCGGAAGGCGATGTCGTCCGAGAGCTTGTAGTTGCGCAGCAGCAGGCGCAGCTTCTGATCGACGGCGTTGGCATAGACGTAGTTGGGCGACTTCCAGCCCAGCACGTGCTTGGCCCCTTCGGCCAGCATCGTGCGGAAGCCCATCGAGGCGACCATCGCGCCGATGTCGTCCGAATAGATCAGCTCCGTGTTGCGGAAGGCCGTGGGCTTCACGCCGAACTCCTTCTTCATGAGGTTCGTATGCAGCCGGACCTGTTCGGTGAAATCCTCCTTCGACGCCAGCGACGCCAGCGAGTGGGAGTAGGTCTCGGCCAGAAACTCCACGCATCCCGTGGCGGCCAGCTCCTTGAACGAGTCGAGCACCTCGGGCGCGTAGGCGCGGAACTGCTCGACGGCGATGCCGGTGATCGAGAACGAGCAGCGGAACTTGCCCTTGTTCTCCTTGATGAGCTTCAGCAGCAGCGCGTTCATCGGCAGGTAGCACTGCCGGGCCACCTTCTGCATGATGGATCGGTTCAGCAGGTCGTCCAGGTAGTTGTGATCCTTGCCCATGTTGAAGAAACGGTATTTCTTCAGGCGCCAGGGCTGGTGTACCTGGAAATATAAGCAGACGGTTTTCATAGCGGGTGGTGTTATTTTGTTTTTTTCTGATTCTCTTCGATAGCGGTCTCATAGACCGTCTTGATTTTCGCCGCGGCGTCGTTCCACTTGAGGTTCGTCACCTCCTCCAGCCCCTTCGAGGCGAACATTTTGCCCAGCGCGGGGTATTCGATGAGGGCGAAGATGGCGTCGGCCAGGGCGTCCACGTCCCAGTAGTCCACCTTCACGGCGTAGTCGAGCACCTCGGCCACGCCGCTCTGTTTCGAGATGATGACCGGGACGTTCGAGCGCATGGCTTCGAGCGGCGAGATGCCGAACGGCTCCGAGACCGACGGCATGACATAGACGTCCGACAACTGGAACATCTTGTGCACGTCCTCGCCGCGCAGGAAGCCCGTGAAGTGGAAGCGGTCGGCGATGCCGAGCCGTGCCACGCGGCGGATCACATGATTCATCATGTCGCCCGAGCCGGCCATCACGAAGCGCACGTTCGGGATGCGCCTGAGCACCTTGGCGGCCGCCTCGACGAAGTAGTCGGGGCCTTTCTGGTAGGTGATGCGGCCGAGGAACGTCACGATCTTGTCCTTCACGCCGCGTTCGGGCGCGGCGCCCGCATGCTCGGCGAAGCGCACGGCGTTGTGCACCGTCACGACCTTCCCGGCCGGAATGCCGTAGCGGTTGATGACGATGCTGCGCGTGAGGTTCGAGACGGCGATCACCCGGTCGGCGGCCTCCATGCCGGCGCGCTCGATGGCGTAAACCTGCGTGTTGATGTTCTCTCCGCTGCGGTCGAACTCCGTGGCGTGCATGTGCACCACCAGCGGTTTGCCCGAAACGCGTTTGGCGGCGATTCCGGCGTAGTAGGTGAGCCAGTCGTGGGCGTGGATCACGTCGAACTGCCCCTCCAGGTCGCGGGCCACCTGCGCGGCGACCACGGCGTAACGGGCGACCTCCTCCATGAGGTTGGCGCCGTATTTTCCCGAGAAGGTGTAGCGCTGTTTCCACGGGTCGGCCGTCGTCCAGGTCGTCTGGCCCGTTTTCACGTATTTTTCGTGGTAGGCATCGTACTCTTCGGGCGAGATGTAGGGGACCATGTTCGAGTCGATCTGGATGAACGCCATCCGGCTCAACACGTCGTCCGCGCCGCTCCCGGTCGAACCGTACAGGGCCTCCACGTCGCTGGCGTTCACCACGCGCGTGAAACGCTGGTCCTCGTCGCCGTAGGCGTGGGGTACGACGAACGTGACGTCCACGCCGTTGCGCGCCAGCCCGCGGGTCATTCCGTAGCAGGCCGTTCCCAACCCTCCCGCAATATGGGGCGGAAACTCCCAACCGAACATTAAAACTCTCATATCGAATAATTTGTTGTTATGCCGCCTGCGCGCGCCGATCCTTTCGCGCGCGTTTGCCGCGCTCCGGGATCAGGTCCCTCTCTGTGTCCTTCCCGTCCGGGGAAGGGCGCCGTCCGTCACAATCCTTTGTGCGCCCGGGCTTGTCGTTGCTTATTTCATCGTTTTTTTCTTCGTCCCGCCGGAGGGCGCCGTCGCTTTCCGGGCTTTTCCTGCGGCCGGTTCCGCAGCCTTCTTCCCGCTCTTCTCGGCGGTTTTCGCGGCTGATTTCCCGGCGGTTGCCGCTTTCGCGGCCGTGTCCTTTGCCGGCTTTCCGGGGGTCTTGGCGGCCTTCTCCGTTGTCTTTCCGGCTTTCGCCGCCGTTTTCCGCGTTGCGGAGCCCTTCGTCTTTTCCGGGGCGGGACGGCGCGTGAGCACCATGTGGTAAATCTCGAGCACCGCGCCTACGCTCCACGCCTGCGAGATCGCGCCGCGCGCCGCATAGGGAGGATCGGCGTCGTAGAGTTCGCCGATCGAACCGATGCCGTAGGACTGGATGTCCTCCTCGAAGTTCGCCAGAATCTCCTCGGCCTGCGGCAGGAACGAGTCCCCGTCGATGTCGAAGCAGGCCCTGACGTAGAAGGAGAGCAGCCAGGGCCATACCGAACCGTTCTTCGACGCGAAGTCCCGTTCCTCGGGCGTACCTTCCTGCGAACCCCGGTAGAGGGGGTTGCGGGGCGAGAGCGTCCGCAGACCCTTGGGCGTCAGCAGATGTTGGCGGACGGTGCGGATCACGTCGATCCGCATCCGGTCATCGACGGGCTTGTAGGGCAGGCTGCAGGCGAGGATCATGTTCGGGCGGATGCTCTTGTCGGGCCCCGTCTCGTCCACGTAGTCGGCCAGATAGCCTTCGGGCAGGGCGAACAGCTCCCGGAATGCGTTTTCGATGCGCTCCGGAAGAGCCTCCCACGCCTTGACGAAGGCTTTGTCGCCCTGACTGCGCGCCAGTTCGAGCGTGTAACGGACGGCGTTGTACCACAAGGCGTTGACCTCGACCTGATAGCCGTTGCGCGGCGTGACGGGCCGGCCGCCGATCATGGAGTTCATCCACGTCAGGGGAATCTCGTCGGACGACGCCCATACGAGCCCGTTGCCGTGCAGGGCGACCCGTCCCGCGATACCCCGGCGGTAGGCTTCGAGCACCTCCTTCATCGCGCCTCCGTAGCGGTTCCACACCGCCTCGTCGCCGATCGTCCCGCCGAGCCGCTGGAGAGTCCAGAAGAACCACAGCGGGGCGTCGGCCGCGACGGCCGCCGAGGCCGTTGCGGCGAACATGCCGTCGCGCATGTTCCGCACTTCGGTGTCGAGGACGTCGATGCAGTCCTCCTTGTGCTCTTGCAGCAGGGTGATTCCCGGCAGGGCGACGAAGCTCTGGCGTCCCGAGACGCCGTGCCACGGATAGCCTGCGATGACCTCCGTGCGGCCGCCCGGCCGGCGGATCACGAACTGGCGCGCCGAGTGCTCGAGGCAGCTCAGGAAGTCGATCTTGTGCGTGCGGCGTGCGATCGAGGCGGCGAATACCTCCTCGATGGTCTTCGTCGAACCCATCTCGTCGAGCGAGGCCGAGAAGATGATGCTTTCGCCTTTCTTCAGCTCCGTTTCGAAGTAGCCCGTGGTCATCAGATCCTCGTGCCCCTCGTAGCCGCGGGCGAGGTCCTGCAGGTATTCGAAGTTGTAGTACCAGTCGGGGGCCGGAACGAATTCCGTGCCGGGTTTGCTGGTCTGGAGGTAGAGCCACGGGAACGAGCCGTAGAGGCGGCACTTCACGCCGTTCACCGCGGGGTAGGAGTGCCCGTCGGCCTCCATGTTGGCGTGCGTCAGCGCGTGTTTGTCGCGGAAGGCGAGGAACGGGCGCAGCCGCAGCCGGGTCTCGGAGTGGGCGTCCACGAGCGTGTAGCGTATCATCAACTGCGTCCGCTTGTGGATCCACAGCATCTCCTTGCGGAGGATCACGCCGCCCACGCGGTAGGTGATCGTCGGGGTCGGCGTGTATTCGAAGTCCGTGATATACTTGTGTCCGCGCGGTTCGTACACTCCCGGGAAGCGGTGCAGGGCCAGGTTGAACGTCTGGTCGTGCTGGATGACCGTCTCGTCGAGCGACGACAGCAGGACGTAGGTCCTGCCGCTGTCGTCGATGGGGGCGACCATCAATCCGTGGTATCGGCGGGTGTTGCAGCAGACGATGGTGGTGCTCATGTAGCCGCCTATACGGTCCGTAGCGAGCATCTCCCGCTGGAGCGAGTACTCCAGGTTTCCCAATTCGCTTTTGTCGAAGGTAAGTGCTGACATATGCTTTAAAATACGGTTCGTCTTATAAAGATATTCGATTTTTCGGGATTTTGCAACCGGCGGATCGAAATTTCACACTTTTTTACCATACTTCATGCCGGGTGCGTCATGCCCACTTCACCAGTGCGAAGTCCATGCGGTGCGGCAGGTGCGGATTGCTGGGATAGACGCGCAGCGCCACGTCGTACGTGCCCGTCTCCTCGGGCGTGTAGTCGAGCGCATAGGTCACCTGCCGGCCCTCCACGCGGGTCCGCGCGAGCTGGATCGTCCGCGTGACGTTCACCGACTGTCCTCCGACGATCTGCTGCGCCACGACCATCTCCACGCCGATGTCCTCGGGCCGCAGGTTGGCCACGTCCACCGTCACGGCGAAGTGGTACTTCTCGCCCACGCAGACGGCCTCCTTGTCGATCATCACCCGCTCGACGTCCACCACGCGCACCTCGTCCCAGGCGGCCGAGACCTTGCGTTTCCACGCCGCGATCTCGCGAGCGAGGCGGTAGGTATCGGCGCACAGCTCGCGCTTGCGGGCGGCGAGCTTGTCGTAGAAGCGGTTTTCGTAGTCGGTGAGCATGCGGTTGGTGGTGAAGTTCGAGGCGATCTCCGCCACGCATTTCTTGATCGAGGCCACCCACTCGTGCGGCGTGCCCTGCGCGTCGCGGGCGTAGTATTTCGGGGCGATCTGCTCCTCGATGGTGTTGTAGATCATCTCGGCGTCGAGCTCGTCCTGATAGCGCTGCTCGGAGAAGGTACGCTCCATGGGGAGCATCCATCCGGCGCCCTCCTTGTAGCCTTCGACCCACCAGCCGTCGAGCACGGAGAACTGCATGACGCCGTTCATCACGCACTTTTCGCCCGACGTCCCGGAGGCTTCGAGCGGCCGGGTGGGGGTGTTGAGCCACACGTCCACGCCCTGCACCATGCGGCGGGCCAGCTCCATGTCGTAGTTCTGCAGGAAGATGATCTTGCCGACGAACTGCGGCATGGCCGACACCTCGACGATCCGCTTGATGAGGTCCTGCCCGGGCTTGTCGTTGGGGTGGGCCTTGCCCGCGAAGATGAACTGCACGGGGCGCTCCTTGTTATTGACGATCTCCGACAGCCGGTCGAGGTTCGTGAACAGCAGGTAGGCGCGCTTGTAGGTGGCGAAGCGGCGCGCGAAGCCGATGGTCAGCACCTCGGGCTTGATGCCCTCGATGATGCGGAGCATCTGGGCCGGCGATTCGAGCCGCACCTGGCTGGGGTCGCTGTACCGTTTGCGGATATGGCGGATCAGCTTGTCCTTGAGTTTCATGCGCTCGCCCCAGAGCTCCGCGTCGGGGACGGCGTTCACCTTCTGCCAGGCGGGGATGTCGTAGGTGTGTCCCTCGAATCCGTCGGCGAAGTAGCGGGCGTAGAGGCGGCGCATCGACGTGGCGATCCACGTCGGGAAGTGCACGCCGTTGGTGACGTAGCCGATGTGCAGCTCGTTCTTGAAGTAGCCGGGCCACATATTGCCCAGAATGTCCTTCGATACCTCGCCGTGGAGCCACGACACGCCGTTCACCTCCTGCGAGAGGTTGCAGGCCAGCACCGACATCGAGAACTTCTCGTTCGGGTCGTTGGGGTTGGTCTTGCCCAGGTTGATATACTGCTCCCAGGTGATGCCCAGCACGTCGGGATAGTGCGACATGTACTGGCGGATCATCGGCTCGGGGAAGGCGTCGTGTCCGGCCGGAACGGGGGTGTGCGTCGTGAAGAGCGACGACGAGCGCACGACCTCCAGCGCCTCCGAGAAGGAGAGCCTGCGGTGGTTGATCATTTCGCGGATGCGCTCGATGCCGATGAAGGCGGCGTGTCCCTCGTTGCAGTGATAGACGTCGTGCCGGACGCCCAGCTTGCGCAGGGCGCGGATGCCGCCGATGCCCAGCAGGATCTCCTGCTTGAGGCGGTTCTCCCAGTCGCCGCCGTAGAGGTAGTAGGTGATCTGGCGGTCCTCCTCGAGGTTGGCCTCGAAGTCGGCGTCGAGCAGGTAGAGGTCCGTGCGGCCCACCTGGCATTTCCAGATGCGCGCCGAGAGCGTGCGGCCCGGGAAGGCGATGGTGACCGTCATCCAGCCGCCGGTGTCGTCGCGCACGGGCGAAATGGGCAGCTTGTAGAAGTTCTGCGCTTCGTAGGTGGCCTCCTGCGCCCCCTGGGCCGAGAGCCGCTGCGTGAAGTAGCCGTAGCGGTAGAGCAGGCCCACGGCGGCCATCGGCACGTTCTTGTCCGAAGCCTCCTTGAGGTAGTCGCCGGCCAGGATGCCCAGACCGCCCGAATAGATCTTCAGCGACGAATGGAGTCCGTACTCCATTGAGAAGTAGGAGATCGTCGTGGTCTTCGGGTCGGGCTTTTCGTTCATGTAGTCGCGGAACTGCGTGTGCACGGCGTCGAGCTGCGCGAGGAAGTTCGGGTCGTGCTCGAGCTCTTTGAGCCGTTCGACGCTCAGCTTGTCGAGGAAGGCGATCGGGTTGCGGTCCGAAGCGGCCCACAGGGCGGGGTCGATGCCTTCGAACAGGTCGCGGGCGCCGGGATTCCAGCTCCACCAGAGGTTGCGCGACAGCTCCTCGAGGGCGTGCAGCCGTTTGGGCAGCGTCTTATCGACCATCATGCGGTTCCAGTTGGGCTTTTCGACGAAAAGCTGCTGACGCACGAAGTTGATCTGTTCGGTCTTCGACCCCCCGTCGTCCAGCACGGCGCGGTTGGTCCGCACGACGGAGCTCTCGACCGCCTCGGAATAGGCCTGCTCGTAGGCCGGGTAGAGGTGCTCCCAGAGCGCCGTGGCCGAGAGGTCGGCGGCCGAGACGCGCACTTCGTTCACGTGCTTGTCGTCGAGCGCGGCGAAGCGCACCAGCGCGTCGGCGATCTGCTCCTCCACCTCCCGGTCGTTGTAGTCGTCACGGCGGATCACCTCCACGCCGGCGTGCTCGCGGTGCTTTTCGGCCCAGATGCCGAAGCCGGCCAGCGTCGTGGTGATCGTCGGCACGGAGAAGGCGATCGACTCGAGCGGCGTGTACCCCCACGGCTCGTAGTAGGAGGGGAAGACCGTCAGGTCCATGCCCGCGAGCAGTTCGTAGTAGTCCTTGTCGAAGATGCCGTCGGCCCTGTTGAGGTAGGTCGGCACGAAGATCACCTTCACCTTCGATTCGGGCGTCGTGAGAATGCTGTCCTTCAGGGCGTTCACGATCGGGTCCCATGCCGGATTCTCCAGCAGGTGAGTCGAGTGGGCGTACTGTGCCGGGTCGATGGGCTGCGCGGGATCGGCCAGATGGGCCTGGAGGTCGGGGCGCGGGCCGCGGTTGCCGGCCGGCACGGTGATATAGGCGAGCACCTCGCGCCGGAGCTTGTCCGACGCCGCGAGCTTCTTGAGCGACTCGATGAACACGTCGATGCCCTTGTTGCGGAATTCGTAGCGGCCGCTGGTCCCGACGATCAGCGGCTCGGAGGCGAACCTGCATCCCAGGCACGCCTCGGCTACGGCGATCAGGGCCTTGCGGGCCTCGTCGCGCTTGGCGTAGTACTCCTCGCCGGTCCATACGAAGTCGTTCTCGAAACCGTTGGGCGTGATACCGTCCGGTTCGCGGCCCAGGAGAAACTTGCATTCGTTGGCCGTGATGTCGCTCACGGTGAGGAAGGCGTCGTGGTTCGCCGCGGCGGTCTTTTCGATCGAGTGCTTGGCCGTGACGTTGAACTGGCGGGCCAGTTCGTCGGCGTTGAACTTCGCGAGGTCGCTGTAGAGCGGCAGGCGGTTCCCGGCGATGCAGCGGCCCATGACCGTGGCGTGCGTGGTGAACACCGTGGCCACGTAGGGGGCGTATTTGCGCAGGTAGAGGCCTCCGGCGGCCGACATCCATTCGTGGAAGTGGGCGACGATCTTTTCGGTCGGGGAGCAGAAGGTCTTGACGTAGGAGGCGATCACCGTGCCCGCGGCGTAGCCGAAGAGCACCGGCTCGATGTAGTCCCACTGCCCGGAGAGCGAATCGACGTGGTAGCTCTCCCAGAGCTTGGTGAGGATTTCGTCCTTGCGCGGGATGAGCGAGGTGAAGTCCACCAGCACGGCCAGCGGCTCGCCCTTGATCTTCCAGCGGCCGATGCGGATGCGCAGGCCCTCCGAATAGACCGCCTGACGCCAGGCTTTGAGCAGGGTCTGGTCCTCCTCGAACTCGGGATTCGTCCCTTCGTGCGAGAGGTCGGGGCCGATCAGGATGTAGCGGTCCCCGAATTTCCGGGTCACGGTCTGGGCCTTGGTCGAGATGACGGTGTGGATGCCGCCTACTTTGTTGCATACCTCCCAGCTTGCCTCGAACAGGAAGTCGGGAGCGAGTCTTGCGTTGCTCATATTCTTTTCTTTACTTGTATGTGCTGAAACGGGCTGAATTCGGGGGCAAAGGTAATACTTATATTTATAAAAACAATCCGAATCCGATCTTATTAAAAATATTTAATAATAACTTAACGTTTCTGTTTCACTTGGTTGCGTCGGCTGTTATGTTTCGAAAAGCGTTTCGATCACCGCATCCGACAGCAGCATGCGCCGGGGCGGAACCGCCAGCCGTCCCCCGCGGATCTCGGCCGCGCCCGTCTCCGTCCACGGGCGGACCTCCCGGACGATCCGCGCGGTCCGTTCCGCCCCGAACAGCGCTTCGGTCTCGGCGAGGCCGATCCCTTCGGCGGTGCGCAGCCGCGTGAGGAGGTATTCGTTGAAGCGGTCCCGTTCGGAAAGGGTTTCGCTTCCGGGTTCGGCGCCCCCGATGTATTGCGTAACGGAAGCGACGTTCCAGTGACGTTCCCGCCCGTCGAACGAGTGGGCGGCGGGGCCGATGCCCAGATACTTCGCGCCGTGCCAGTATGCGGCGTTGTGGCGGGCGCGGAATCCCGGGCGGGCGAAATTCGAGACCTCGTAGTGTTCGTATCCCGCGGCGGTGAGCGTATCGTGCACGAGGCCGAACTCCGCTTCGCTGACCTCCTCCTCCACCGGCGCGAAGTCGCCCCGCGCGGCGCGGCGTCCGAAGGCCGTCGCGGGTTCGATCGTCAAATGGTATGCCGAAATGTGTTCGGGGCCGAGCGCCAGCGCCGTGTCGAGCGACCGCCGCAGCGTGTCGCCGCCGAATCCCGGCACGCCGAAGATCAGGTCGATCGTCAGGTTCCCGAACCCGGCTTCCCGGGCCCGTCTCACCGATTCGGCGGCCTGCGCCGCCGTGTGGCGGCGGTTCATCAGCTTCAGACACGCGTCGTCGAAGGACTGTATGCCGATCGAGAGGCGGTCGATGCCGGTCCGGCGGAGCGCCTCCAGGTATGCCGGCGTGAGGTCGTCGGGGTTGGCTTCGAGGGTCGTCTCCTCGACGGCCGAGCAGTCGAACAGCTCCGCGGCACGGGCCAGCAGCCCTCCGATCGTCTCCGGCGGACAGAGCGACGGCGTGCCGCCCCCGAAATAGCGCGTGCGGACAGGTTCGCCGCCCAGATAGTCGCGGCGCGCTTCGAGTTCGCGGCGCATCGCCTCCGCGAGCGGCTCCATGCGGTCCAGTTCGACGCTCTTGTAAAAGTCGCAGTAGGCGCAGACGCGCTTGCAGAAGGGAATATGGAAGTAAAGACCGGCCATAACTATCAAAGATAACGAAAAATTCCGGATCCTGTTGCCGTTTCCTCCTGATTTCCTCCGGTCCGTTTCCGCCCGGTCCGTCTTTTCCGGGTGTTTCGCTCTCTTCCGCACCGCCGTGCGGGCGGTCGCGCCTTCCGGACCATCCTGCTCCGGCGGATGGCGCGGACCGTGGGCGGCGGGGCGTTTGCGGACGAGGGGGCGGCCCCCCCCCTCGCGGGCCGGGGCGACCTGCGTATGTATTTGCAGGTTAAACCTATATGCGTATCGGAAAAAATAATAAATATTTTTCGTAATTTTTACTGTTATTCTTTTCACAAGAATAAAAGTTTTTCTACCTTTGTGCCGTCGGATTCCGCACATACGGAAGTGCGGCGTGCGACGTTGGAAAGAGAGTGGATTTCTAATTAAATATCAATTGCTATGGACAAGATGGATCTGAAAAAGTACGGGATCACGGGCGTGACCGAGATCGTGTACAATCCCTCGTACGACGAGCTGTTCCGTGAGGAGACCAAGAAAGGCCTGCGCGGCTTCGAGAAGGGTCAGTTGACCGACATGGGCGCCGTGAACGTGATGACGGGCGTCTATACCGGCCGTTCGCCCAAGGACAAGTTCTTCGTGATGGACGAGACCACCAAGGATACGATCTGGTGGACCTCCGACGAGTACAAGAACGACAACAAGCCCGTGACGAAGGCTGCGTGGAAGGAGCTGAAGAAGATCGCTTCGAAGGAGCTGTCGGGCAAGAAGCTCTACGTGGTGGACACCTTCTGCGGCGCCAACGAGAACACGCGTCTGAAGATCCGCTTCATCATGGAGGTGGCCTGGCAGGCTCACTTCGTGAAGAACATGTTCATCCGTCCGACGGACGCCGAACTGGAGAACTACGGCGAGCCCGACTTCGTGGTGCTCAACGCCTCGAAGGCCAAGGTGAAGGAGTACAAGAAGCTCGGCCTGAACTCGGAGACGGCCGTCGTGTTCAACCTCACCGAGAAGATGCAGGTGATCATCAACACGTGGTACGGCGGCGAGATGAAGAAGGGTATGTTCTCCTACATGAACTACCTGCTGCCGCTCAAGGGCATCGCTTCGATGCACTGCTCGGCCAACACGAACGAGAAGGGCGAGACGGCCATCTTCTTCGGTCTGTCGGGAACCGGCAAGACCACGCTTTCGACCGATCCGAAGCGTCAGCTCATCGGCGACGACGAGCACGGCTGGGACGACGACGGCGTATTCAACTTCGAGGGCGGCTGCTACGCCAAGGTCATCAACCTCTCGAAGGAGAATGAGCCGGACATCTGGAACGCCATCCGCCGCAACGCCCTGCTGGAGAACGTGACGGTGGACAAGAAGGGCAAGATCGACTTCGCCGACAAGTCGGTGACGGAGAACACCCGCGTGTCGTACCCGATCTTCCATATCGACAACATCGTGAAGCCCGTATCGAAGGCTCCGGCCGCCAAGAAGGTGATCTTCCTTTCGGCCGACGCATTCGGCGTGCTGCCTCCGGTTTCGATCCTGACTCCCGAGCAGACGAAGTACTACTTCCTCTCCGGTTTCACGGCCAAGCTGGCAGGTACGGAGCGCGGTATCACGGAGCCCACGCCGACCTTCTCGGCCTGCTTCGGCGCCGCCTTCCTGTCGCTGCACCCCACCAAGTACGGCGAGGAGCTCGTGAAGCGCATGCAGCAGTCGGGCGCTACGGCCTACCTCGTGAACACGGGTTGGAACGGCACGGGCAAGCGTATCTCGATCAAGGATACGCGCGGCATCATCGACGCTATCCTCGACGGCTCGATCGACAAGGCCCAGACCAAGACGCTGCCGATCTTCGACTTCAAGATCCCGACCGCTCTGCCGGGTGTGGATCCCAAGATCCTCGATCCGCGCGACACCTACAAGAGTGCCAAGGATTGGGACGTGAAGGCCGAGGACCTCGCAGGTCGCTTCGTCAAGAACTTCACGAAGTTCACCGGCAACGAGGAGGGCAAGAAGCTCGTGGCTGCCGGTCCGAAACTGAAATAATCGCCGCCCGGTCGATCCGGGTCGCCGGCGGGAGGTCCTTCGGGATCTCCCGCTTTTTCGTTCCGGGGCGGCATGTGAGGTGCGGACGGTCGGAGTCGCCGTTCCGTTGCATCGTTTTCCGGTCGGTCCGGGCCGTCACGACCGTTCCCGCCCTTCCGGTCGCATCGGGGCCGTCTCGGAGATTTCGGGCGTGCCGGAGGCGGGATGCCGGTCGGAAATTCCGGCGGCCCGGCGCATGTCCGGCGTTTTTTTCTATCTTTGCGAAAAGGGCCGCATCGTCGCGGCCCCGGAAAAATACCGTATCCATGAGATCCCGACTGTTCGTTCTCTTCGCGTTTTGTTTCGTGCCGCTCTGCGCCGCGGCGCAGGATTTTGCCGGCGTGTGGGAGGGTGCGCTCTCCGTCAATGGCGGCAGCGTGCGGCTGCTGTTCCGCGTTTCCGCTTCGGAGCGGGGATATGAGGCCGTGCTGGACAGCCCCGATCAGGGTGTGCGGGGAATTCCCGTGGATTCGGTCTCCGTCGGCGGTTCGGAGGTCGTCTTCGGCGTTGCGGCGTTGCAGGCCTCCTACCGGGGCGCGCTGCTGCCCGGAGATATGCTCGTCGGGGTGTTCCGGCAGGGCGGGATGGATTTCTCGCTGCTGCTCAGACGCCGCGATCCGGCTGCGACCGCCCGGCCGCAGGAGCCGCGGCCGCCCTATCCCTATGTGAGCCGCGAGGTGTCGTTTCCGAGCCGGGCGGAGGGTGTGACGCTTCGTGGTACGCTGACGTTGCCCGCCGGGGAGCGTCCTGCGGCCGCCGTGGTGCTGGTGACCGGAAGCGGGCAGCAGAACCGCGACGAAGAGGTGTTCGGCCACAAGCCTTTCCTGGTGATCGCCGATTTCCTGACGCGCCGCGGGATCGCCGTGCTGCGTTACGACGACCGCGGCTTCGGTGTGCCGGAGGAGGAGCGGCGGCGTCTGCTGGAGCGTGCCGCGACGGCCGATTTCGCGCTCGACGCGCTGGGGGCCTTCGACTTCCTGCGTGCACAGGTAGGTTCCGGTTCGCCGCAGGTCGGGATTCTGGGCCATAGCGAAGGCGGGACGGTCGCCTTTCTGGCTGCTGCGGAGGAGCCGCGGGTGGCGTTCGTGGTGTCGATGGCGGGGCTGGCCGTCCGGGGCGACCGGGCGAGTCTCCGGCAGAACCGCCGGGCGATGGAGTTGCAGGGGTTCGATGCCGCCCTGACGGAGGCGTGCTGTTCGCTGCTGGAGCGGATTTATGCGGAGGTCCGGGAACGTCCGCAGGAGCGTCTGGCGGCGGAGTGCGGGGAGGTGAAGGCCCGTCTTGCGGCCGCGGAGCCGGCCGTGTCGCTGCCGCTGCCCGTCCGGGAGAGGCTGTTGGCGCTGCTCGACGAAGCCGCCTCGAATGCGTGGGTTTACCGTTTCCTGACCTTCGATCCGTCGGAGGCGATCGCTCGTGCGGGCGGCCGCCCCGTGCTGGCGCTCAACGGATCGCTCGACCGGCAGGTGGACGCCGCGGAGAATCTCGGGGCGATCCGCCGGCTGCTCGCCTCTTCGGAGCGGCTGACCGTCCGGGAGTACGGGGGACTGAACCATCTGTTCCAACCCTGCACGACGGGCGACGTCTCCGAATACGAGACGATCGGCGTGACCGTGGCCCCCGAAGTGCTCGAGGAGCTGGCGGCATGGATCGCGGCGGCGGGGGCGGAAGGCGCACGGACAGGAGCTGCCCGTTCCGACGGCCGGTGAAAACGTAGCGGGAGGTCCCGAGGGGCCTCCCGCTACGGTATTCGTGCGGCGGCGGTCACCGCTCCCGGGGTTTGAAGATGCGGTAGCCGATCGAGACGCCGATCTTGTTGGGATACCATTCCGACGAGCCGTTGAACGGGTCGGGATGCTCGGGCTGCACCGGCCGGTGGGGGTGCATGTCGATCTCGCCGTCGAAGCTGTAACCGTTGTAGTGGCTGTCCATCCACGACCAGCCCAGGAAGGCGTCGAGCAGCCACCGTTCGCCCAATTGGCGTTCCCAGCCCACGCAGAGACCGATCATCATGCCGTAGCCCTTGCAGTAGCGGTCCTCGAACTTGAGCGACCAGTTCTCGATGTAGGGTTTCGACATGTCGAAGGCCATCATGCCGAGGTTGGCTCCCAGGTACCAGCCGCGGTTGTGCTCCTTGAAGTAGCGGCGGTATTCGCCCATGAAGATCGCGAAGAGCATGTGTTTGCTGTCGATCGACTTCCAGGGCGAGACGACGATGTCGGTCTGCAACGTGGATTTGGGCGAGACGGCGAACTCCACCGAGGGGTTCACCACGCCGACCAGCGCATAGAGCGCGTTGAGTTTCACGTATCCCTGGGCGGCGGCGCGCTGCGGCCCGGCGAGCGGTGCGAGGAGCAGGAGCAGCGCGGCTTTGCAAAGCAGGTTTCTCATGACGTCGAAAGGGTTGGGTCGGGCAAATATATGAAAAAATCCGGCCCGATTCATGTCGGGGCCGGATTTTTTCGCGGTGCGTGCGGTTGCGCGTCACACGGTCATGATCTCCTTCTCTTTCTTCGCGATCGCCTCGTCGAGGAGTTTCGTGAACTTTTCGAGCAGCTTCTGCGACTGGGTTTCCCCGTCCTTCGATTCGTCCTCGGGCATACCCTCCTTCTGGGCCTTCTTGAAGGCTTCCACGGCATCGCGGCGGGCGTTGCGCAGCGAGATGCGGGCCGTTTCGGCCTCGCCGCGCACCTGCTTCACGAGGTCCTTGCGGCGCTCCTCGGTCAGGGGCGGGATCGACAGGCGGATCTGCTCGCCGTTGTTCGAGGGCGTCAGTCCGATGTTCGAGTCGATGATCGCCTTCTCGATGGGGCGCAGCATGTTCTTGTCCCACGGCTGGATCAGGATGGTCTTGGCGTCGGGCACGGTGACGCTGGCGGCGCCCGACACGGGAACCTGCGAGCCGAAATAATCGACCATCACGCCGTTGAGCACGTTGGGCGACGCTTTGCCGGCGCGCACGTTGAGCAGCTCCTCCTCGAGGTGGTCGATGGCCTTCTGCATGCGGAGGGAGGCTTCGTTGAGAATCGTCTTGGTATCCATAAATCTCTATCGGGTTTGATTTTCGAGCGTTTTTTCGATGGCGCGCAGCAGGGCGTCGAACTCCTCGTCGTCGTAGTCCACGGAGGCCAGGACCACCTTGCCCTCGCGGTCGATCAGGAAGTTGCGCGGAATGTAATTCGAGGCGTAGAGGCCGAACACGGCCTTCGTCGAATCGAGCCCCATCGGGAAGTCGTAGCCGTTCTTTTCGCGGAACGCCCCGACGGCGCTGCGCCCTTCGCCGCGCGATACGGGCAGGAAGACGAAGTCGCGGCCGGCGAAGCGTTCGATGATATCCTTCCCGACGCGCGTCATCTCCTTCCGGCAGGGCGGACACCACGTGGCCCAGAAATTCAGCAGGACCACCTTTCCGCGCAGCTCCGAGAGGGTGACTTGCGAGCCGTCGAACATCGTGACGGTGAAATCGGGGGCCTCGTCGCCCGCCCGGACGAGCGTGGCGGCTTCCTCTTCCGTCGTGCCGCCCTTCGCCGCGCGGCCGCCGCACGAGGGCAGCAGCAGGATGACGGCCAGGACGACGGCGATCAGCGCCAGCAGTATCCAGAGCGACCGGTCGCTTTTTCTCTTCTTTCGGATCGTCTTCATCGTTACGGTTTTACGCGTGTTCCGATTCCCTCTCCGGCAAGTACCCTGCCGAGATTGCCCGCGGTGTCCATGTCGAACACGACGATTTCGAGCCGGTTCTCGCGGCAGAGCGTGAAGGCCGTGAGGTCCATGACCTTGAGCCGCCGGGCGAGCACCTCCTCGAAGGTGATCTCGTCGAACTTCACGGCGGCGGGGTCCTTCTCCGGATCGGCCGTGTAGATGCCGTCCACGCGCGTGCCCTTCAGCAGGACATCGGCCTCGGTCTCGATGCCGCGCAGCGCGGCGGCCGAATCGGTCGTGAAGTAGGGGTTCGACGTGCCGCCTCCGACGATCACCACGTAACCCGCCTCGAGGTACTCGATGGCGCGGGCCTTGGAGTAGTATTCGCCCACGGGCTCCATGCGGATCGACGTGAGCACCTTGCACTTCACGCCGTTGTCCTCGAGCGCCGACTGCAACGCCAGCGAGTTGATGATCGTGGCCAGCATTCCCATCTGGTCGCCCTTCACGCGGTCGAAACCCCGCTTGGCGCCCGTGAGGCCGCGGAATATGTTGCCGCCGCCGATGACGATGCCGATCTGTACGCCGGCCGCCGCCGCATCGCGGATCTGTTCGGCGTAGGATTGCAGCACGGCGGGCGAAAGCCCGTACTGCTCGCGTCCCTGCAGCGATTCGCCGCTCAGTTTCAGAAGTATTCGCTTGTATTTCATGGTCCGTGGCGATTTATCGTATCGCGAAGATAGGAAAATTTTCGGAATAATCCGCAATCGGTTCCGATCTTTCCGGGCGCTCTTCTCCGTGCGGGCGATTCGCCGAATAAAATTTGGCATTGCGCCGCTCTTGCACTATCTTTGCGAGGAATAACCCCGGTCCGGGGCGCGCGCCGCGCGTCCCGTGTGAACAAAAAATGGCGGAAAACTTTGAATTGCTGCATACGGTCTCCTCGCCGCGCGATCTGAAAAAGCTCTCGCCGGAGGAGTTGCGCCGCTATTGCGACGAGCTGCGGCGGTATATCATCGACCAGTGCGCGGTCAATCCGGGCCATCTGGCCTCGAGCCTCGGCGCCGTGGAGCTGGCCGCCGCGCTGCACTATGTCTATGACACGCCCGAGGACAAGATCGTCTGGGACGTCGGCCACCAGACCTACGCCCACAAGATCATCACGGGGCGCTGCGAGGCGTTCCGGACCAAGCGGCGCCTGGGGGGCATCAGCGGCTTTCCGCGCATGGCCGAGAGCGAGTACGACGCCTTCGGGGGCGGGCATGCCTCGGTGTCGATCTCCGCGGCGTTCGGCATGGCCAAGGCCGCCGAGCTGCGGGGCGAGCGGCGGAAGGTCGTGGCCGTGATCGGCGACGGCTCGATGACCGGCGGCCTGGCGTTCGAGGGGCTGAACAACGCCGGAGCCAGCAAGCGGACCGACCTGCTGGTGATTCTCAACGACAACCACATGGCCATCGACCAGGCGACGGGCGCGCTGAAGAACTACCTGCTGAAGATCTCGACCTCGGTGCACTACAACCGGTTCAAGCAGCGGCTGTGGGGCCTGCTGTCGCATACGCCGCGTCTGCTGCGCCTGTGCCAGCAGGCGGGCAACGCCGTCAAGCAGGGGGTGCTCAACAAGAGCAATCTGTTCGAGAGCCTCAATTTCCGTTACTTCGGGCCGGTGGACGGCCACAACCTCGGGGAGTTGGTGCGGACGCTGCGCGCGATGCACGACATCGAGGGGCCCAAGCTGCTGCACGTCATGACCGTGAAGGGCAAGGGCTACCTTCCGGCCGAGCACGATCAGTCGGTGTGGCATGCCCCGGGGTGCTTCAACCCCGACACGGGCGAGCGGATCGCCCCGAAAGGCGGCCCGGCCCGCTACCAGGACGTCTTCGGCGAGACGCTGCTGGAACTGGCCCGCCTCGACGCCCGCGTGGTGGGCGTCACGCCCGCCATGCCGTCGGGCTGTTCGATGAACATTCTGATGCGCGAGATGCCCGACCGCTGTTTCGACGTGGGCATCGCCGAAGGGCACGCCGTGACCTTCTCGGCCGGACTGGCCGCCGCGGGAATGGTTCCCTTCTGCAATATCTATTCGACCTTCATGCAGCGCGCCTACGACAACGTGATTCACGACGTGGCGATCCAGGACCTGCCGGTGGTGATGTGCCTCGACCGGGGCGGCCTGGTCGGCGAGGACGGCGTGACGCACCACGGAGTCTTCGACATGGCCGCCTTCGGCGCCGTGCCGGGGCTGGTGATCGCCGCGCCGATGAACGAACCCGAACTGCGCGATCTGATGTACACGGCCCTCCGGTCGGGGCATCCCTTCATGATCCGCTATCCGCGCGGCTGCGGCGAGGGGCTGCCGTGGCGCGGCGAGGCGTTCCGCGAGCTGCCCGTGGGGCGGGGACGCCGCCTGCGCGACGGCTCCGACGTGGCGCTGGTGACGGTCGGTACGGCCGGCAACGCCGCCGCCCGGGCCGCGGAGCGTGCGGTGGAGGCGGGCGTGAGCGTCGCGCACTACGATCTGCGCTTCGTCAAGCCGCTCGACGAGGCGTTGCTCGACGAGGCGGGCCGCCGCTTCAGGCGGGTGGTGACCGTCGAGGACGGCTGCCTGCGCGGCGGTGTCGGCGAGGCCGTCGCGGCGTTCTTCAATGCCGGGGGATACGATGTACGGGTCCGTTCGCTCGGCATCGGTGACGAATGGGTCGAACACGGTACGCCGGCCCAGTTGCAGGCCCTTTGCGGATACGACGAGGAGGCCGTCCTCCGGGCGCTGCTCGCGGCGGCCGGGAAGTGACGCGACGCCCTTTCGGCACGGATTCTGCGGGGCGTTTCGAAAAAAGTTCGCGGAGTATGAAAATCGTGATTATCTGTCTGCTCGTGGCGCTGATGGCGGCCGCGGTGACCTACGGCATGAGCCGTTCGGCGCGGATCGACTCGGCGCCGGTCTCGTCGTTCGATCTCGGACGCTATCTGGGGACGTGGTACGAAATCGCCCGTTACGACAACCGTTTCGAGCGGGGCCTGCAGGAGGTGCGTGCCGAATACCGGCTTCTCGCACCCGGCCGCATCGAAGTCGTCAATAGCGGCGCGGATGCCTCGGGTCGCCGCCGCGAAGCCGTGGGCAGGGCCCGTCCGGGCCGCAGGCCGGGGCAGTTGCGGGTGTCGTTCTTCTGGATTTTCTATTCGGACTACAACGTGCTGGCGCTGGGCGACGACTACGGCTGGGCGCTGGTCGGCGGCGGCTCTCCGAAATACCTCTGGATTCTTTCGCGCACGCCGTCGCTTCCGCAGGAGACGCTGGAGCGGATTCTGAAGCTGGCCTCCGACCGGGGGTACGACACCGACCGGCTCCTGTTCGTCGATCAGACGCGGTGACCTATCGCAGCGTGAAGTGCGGCTCGTCGCCGCGGCTGCGTTCCGGGTCGAACCGGAATCCTTCCCATTCGAACGTTTTCAGCCCCTCCGGGTCCGCGATGCGATGCCGGAGGATATGGCGTGTCATCTCCCCGCGGCACATTTTCGCATAGACGACGACGGTTTTCATCCGGTCGCCTTCGCGGATGCGGAATTCGGGCGTTACGACCCGCACCTCGCGGCAGACCCGCTGCCAGTCGAAGAGCCGTTTCATCTCGGCGCTGGCCAGATTGACCAGCACGCCGTCGTCGCGGCGGACCCGCTCGATGAGCGGTCCGGTCAGCCGGTCCCGCCACCATTCGAAGAGATTCGGCGCCTCCTCGCCGGGCGGAGCGACGCTCCCTTCGAGGCGGTAGGGGCGGATGGCGTCGAGCGGACGGAGCAGTCCGTAGAGGAACGAGGTGATGCTGAGGTGTTCCTGCGCGTAGGCGAAATCCGCGGGCGAGAACTCCGCGGGGGCGATATGTCTGAAGACGACGCCCGTGTAGGCGGCGATGGCCGGGAGCTGTGGCGCGTCGTGGAAGGCGAGGTAGCGGCGGCGGTTTTCGGCGGCGATGCGCGGGTTCACGCGCAGCATCCGTTCCAGCTCCCCGGCGGGCAGCGCGGCCAGCCGGAGGGCCAGTCCGGCGGCTTCCGCCTCGAAGAGCGGCCGGGTCGTGCGGGGCGCGGCGACGGCGGCGGTGCCGGTCATCGTCTTGGCGCAGGAGATCAGAATCTGCATGGCAGGGGAATTTCGGAAGATCGGAACGGTTCGGGAACGAACGCCCGGCCGGCGGGCGCTCCCATCGTGACGGAGCGGATCATGCGACCGAGCAGGGAATGCCGAGGGCTTCGACGCGGGAGGCGATGGCCAGCAGCTCCTCGCGGGGAACCTTTTCGAGCGTTTGGCAGGGGGTGTCGCGGTCGAGCGAATAGACCATCACCTGCCGGGGGCGGATTTCGTCCGCGAGGGCGAGCCATGCCGCGACCTCCTCTTCGGTGGTGTTGTCGATCGGCGCGCCGCCGCACTCGCCGCGCAGGAACATGGTCTGTAGGATCATGCGCCCCCCGAAACGCTTCATCCGCTCGACGGTGTCGCGGACCGAATAGGCGGGGCTCTGCGGGTTGTTCATCCGGCGCACGGTCGCATCGAACGCCGAGTCGAGCTTCAGGATGTTGTTGTCCACCCGCGACAGGGCGCGGCAGACCTCCTCGCGGTGGAGCTGCGTGGCGTTGGAGAGCACGGAGACCTTCGCTCCGGGGCACAGCCCGTCGCGCAGGGCCAGCGTGTCGTCGATCACCTCCTCGAACCGGGGGTGCATGGTCGGCTCGCCGTTGCCCGCGAAGGTGATGACGTCGGGCGGCGTGCCCGCATCCACCATGCGGCGCAGCGTCTCGCCGAGCAGGCGGCGGACGTCGTCGCGGGCGTTGAACCGGCGCGCTCCGGGGTGGTCGGCATTCCAGCCGCATTCGCAGTAGATGCAGTCGAACGAACAGAGTTTCGACTCCGTGGGCAGCAGATTGACGCCCAGCGAGAGGCCCAGCCGCCGCGAATGCACCGGGCCGAAGATGATGTCGTGATAGAGTGAGGTCATACGGCAAAAATAGGGAAAATTCCCGGAATATGTCCTCCGGAGCGCCGGAAAACCCGCCTCGCGGAACACTCCGGGCGGAACGGCTGCGCGGCGGGCCGCTCCGTCCGGTGTCCGGGGCGAAAAATAAGTATAAATACGCATCCCCGTGGTACAAAAAACGGCTACTTTTGACTGCCGAATCGGTTCGATTCGCGCCTTTGTGTGTCCGAATCGAACGAAAATGGAGGTTAAATTACATTAAATCAGATAAATATGGTTGATATTTTTGCACGCCTCGAAAAAAATGCGGGCGGACCTATCGGTCAGTACATGTCGTACGCTCACGGCTATTTCGCCTTCCCGAAACTCGAGGGCGAGATCGGTCCCCACATGGTGTTCCGGGGAAAGAAGATGCTCAACTGGAGCCTGAACAACTACCTGGGACTGGCCAACCATCCCGAGGTGCGCAAGGCCGATGCCGAAGGCGCCGCCGAGTTCGGCATGGCGGCTCCGATGGGAGCGCGCATGATGAGCGGCCAGACCAAATACCACGAGCGGCTGGAACGCGAGCTGGCCGAGTTCGTCGGCAAGGAGGACGCCTTCCTGCTCAACTTCGGCTACCAGGGCATGCTGTCGATCATCGACTGCCTGCTCACCCCCCGCGACGTGGTGGTTTACGACGCCGAGGCGCATGCCTGCATCATCGACGGCCTGCGTCTGCACAAGGGCAAGCGCTTCGTCTATGGCCACAACGACATGGATTCGCTGCGTCTGCAACTCAAACACGCCACCGAACTGGCCGAGGAACAGAACGGCGGCGTGCTGGTCATCACCGAAGGGGTGTTCGGCATGAAGGGCGACCTGGGCAAACTCGACGAGATCGTGGCGCTGAAGAAGGACTTCCAGTTCCGCCTGCTGGTGGACGATGCGCACGGCTTCGGCACGATGGGCGAGGGCGGTCGCGGTACGGCTTCGCATTTCGGCGTGGTGGACGGCGTGGATGTGCTGTTCAACACCTTCGCCAAGTCGATGGCCGGCATCGGAGCATTCGTGAGCGGCCCCCGCTGGCTGATCAACCTGCTGCGTTACAACATGCGTTCGCAGCTCTACGCCAAGTCGCTCCCGATGCCCATGGTGATCGGCGCGCTGAAGCGTCTGGAGCTGATCCGCAACCACCCCGAGTACCAGCAGAAACTCTGGGAGATCGTCCGCGCATTGCAGAGCGGTCTGAAGGAGAACGGGTTCAATATAGGTGTGACGAATTCGCCCGTGACCCCCGTTTTCATGAAGGGCGGCATTCCCGAGGCGACGAACCTGATCGTCGATCTGCGCGAGAACCACGGCGTGTTCTGTTCGATCGTCGTCTATCCGGTGATCCCGAAGGGCGAGATCATTCTGCGCGTGATTCCGACGGCGGCCCATACGCTCGAGGACGTGAACTATACGCTCGAGGCGTTCAAGTCGGTGCGCGACAAGCTCGAAAGCGGTTACTATGCGAGCCTGCCCATTCCGGTCCGCGCCGACGAGGGATTCAAGGTCCGCTGATCCGGTCCCGGTTTCGGCGGGAGCCCGATTCCCGGATAAATTCGCGACACCTCCGGCCCTGCGGCCGGGGGTGTCTGTTTTTCGAGGAGGCATTCGGGGTGGGTGCGGAGCCGGTTCGGAACGGGCCTTTCGGCCGGGCCGGGAGATCTGCGTTTTCCGTAGGATTTTGTTCCCGGACGGAAGCCGGACCGGCGAGGCGGACGGCCCCGTTTCCCGGGAGTCTGGTTCGGACGGGCGGAAGGACGGGGTGTTCCGGTCTGATGGCATTCGCTGAAACCGTCGTTTGGAACAGGGGAAGAGGGCCTCTCCGGCCGGTTGTCAGGGGATGGAGCTCGTTGCCCGGAAACTGCCTGGAAGTGAAGCCGGGGCTCCGGGCCGATCGGCCGAATGATTTCTCCTTCCGGGGACCGGATTGTTTGGGCGTTTCGGCGCGAATTTCGGCGCGGGTCCCGGTCGCGGCATTTCGGGCCGGAAGATGGCCGGGCCGGAAGCGGTCGCGGTGTCGGTTTTTGCCGCGGCCCTGCCGCCGTGAGTCGCGGCATTTGACGGCCGGATGGCTCTGAGCATGCCTTTGGCGGCGGAACCCGGAATTTTCCCCGGAAAATTTTGGCGGAATGAATTTTTCCTTTTATATTTGCAGTCCCGAAACGAAAGTTCCGGCATATTTGCGGAAATAGCTCAGTTGGTAGAGCGCAACCTTGCCAAGGTTGAGGTCGCGGGTCCGAGTCCCGTTTTCCGCTCGGAGAACCTTTGAAAGAAAAGGAGACAAGAAGCAAAATCCTTATGTATCAATGATACGTAAGGTTTTTTGTTTTCGGGGCATAGTGTATTCGGAATCGGATTGTCCGTGTCCGATCCGGCCCCGTTCGTCCCGGTCCGGGAAGAGGACGCGAATTGCGGACGATGCGTTGGATTCCATCGTTGTGCGTTCAACAGTCTCCATGCTGCATACGTTCGACCATTCCGAGTCGTTGCAGCCCTGCGCCGAACGATAATTTCCGTTTTTTTTGCCGGAAGCCCCCGATTTCCAGGAAGGGCCAAGTGCCCGTATCACCGCTTCGCCCTCTCCCTCCGGCCGAAATCCACACCCACTGCCAAATCGGGCCGGAGCGTTGGAACCGGAGCGTCTCGGACGTTCGCCGGACATCGGGATTCCTGACTTTACCCGGCAAGTTGCGAAGAGGTTGCGATAACACCCTGCCGGGATAATATCGCCCCGGATACGTCGGTTCTCCCGCGAGAATACCGGAAAAAACGCCCGTTTCCCTCGTCGTAAATACGTCGTCGTTATCGAAATACGGATACCGAAAAAAGTACCGTCTCTATATAAGAAACGGTACTTTTCCACGGCGAAAGTAGGTACTTTTTTATAAATAACCAAATATTGCGGCTCGTTTTTCAGGCGAAAATCCCCCCCCCCTCAAAAGAATATATTTGAAAATCAGAATATTATATACACAGGCCGACCGGAGGCATCCGACAGTTCCGATCCGGTCACGAATCGGTCCCGATCTGCTCTGCGATCGGGATTTTTTACGCCGTATTTACCGGGAACAGACCGCCTCATGAATCCGTAATATATTGGTTGTAAGTGCGTTGTTCCCTCCGTACCGTTTCTTATATAGAGACGGTATGCGGCTTCTGAGAGCCGTATTCCGGAGGAGACGGGTCGGTGCAGGACACAAATTTTCGGGAATGTCATCACGAATTCTTGTAAATAATTAATTATCAGCATACAACGACCGTATGCGGATATGGCTTCGAAGTATCTGAATCCGAGAGAAAGAGATGTGTGACAAGAGCGGAACGGACCTTTTGTCCGGGCATTGCGACGGGAGCTTTCCCGCCCCGCTTTCCGGACAGCTCGCAGCGCGGAAGAACAGCCGGGTCGTCCGGTGGTACGTGCTGACGCTTCCGGTGTGTCACCGGGGGCCCGCTCCGGGGCTCCGGCAGGAACAGGAACGGCGCCTGCGGAGCGGCGAACCGCCGTTCGAGTTCTTCGCCCCCTCCTATGTGGAGGTGCGTCACGAAAACGGCCGTCCGGTCAATACGCGCCGTCCCCTGCTCTACAACTACGTCTTCATCCGCTCGTCGGAAAACGAGCTGTTCCGGCTGAAGCGTCAGTTGCCCCAATACAACTTCCTGCCCCGCGTGCGTGACGGCAGGGAGGAATACTACCCCTATCTGTCCGACGAGGCGATGCGGAATCTTCAATGGGTGGCGCGGGCCTATTCCGACGAACTTCCCGTCTATGTTCCGGAAGCGCCGCTGCCCGTGAAGGGCGACCGGGTGCGTATCACGTCGGGGCGTTTCAAGGGCGTCGAGGCGCGTGTGGCCGTCCGGCCCGGGGGCGGACGCAGGGAGATCGTGGTATGCGTGGAGAACTGGATGTGGGTTCCCCTGCTGCACGTCCGCCCCGGAGAGTACGAACTCATCGGACTGCACGAAGCGGGCAAGCGCGTCTATGAGAGTCTGGACAACGACCGCCTGCTCGAAGGGCTGCACGGGGCGCTGGGACGCCACCACGGCCCGGAGGGAGCGACGGACGACGACAGGGCGCTGGCCGGCGAGGCGCTGCGGCTCTGCGGAGGGCTGCGGACGGAGAGCGACGTGCTGCGCAGCAAGCTCCAGGCGCTGCTGCTGCCGGCCTATACGATCCTTGTGGAGAAAGAGGCGCTGGAGCGCCTGCTCGGAACGGTCCGGGAGCAGCTTTCGCACGTGAAGGCGGAGCAGTCCCGCGCCCTGCTGCTCGTCACCCTCTACGGCTGTACGGGCAGTCGGGACTGCTGCGACCGGGCGCACGCCATCATCGACGGCTGGCGGAAGGAGCCGGCGCCGCGGAAAAGCAAACGGCGGCTCATGCGCTGGCTGGAGGACTTCGACCGCTGGCTGGGTGAAGACGCACGGCCGGAGGTCCGCTGATTCCCCCGAACCATTCAGGACGACAATCATGTACGACACGCGCGAAAGACGATCTGCGGAGCCGGCGGGACTGAGGCTGATGTCCTTTCTGGCGGCGCACGGGAGAGAGATCCTCGACCGGGAAAAGGACAACACGGCGTCTGTGCACCTTTACGGGGCAGGAGCCTATTGGGTGGCATTCGAACGCTCCGCCTGCCAGATGTGCCGGCTGTTTCCGCAGAGCGAGACGGCCGTGTTCCGGTTCCGGGAGTTCCCATTTCCCGTGGTGATGGCCTCCGTGGAGGACGACAGACTGCGCGAATACGCCCGGCGCCATATCCTCCGCTCCCCGGGACCCGAATACACAATCCTCGCCGTTCCGGAGCTCTCATTCGACGAATACCGACGCTGGTACCGGAAGAAGGTCGGGGAATACAGACCGTGAATCTTTCGAAATGTACAATCATTGGCCATGGATACATTATATTTGGTAATCGGGGAGATTTTGTTGCCGTTTTCGTTGGGGTTGTTGTGCGTATGGTACGTCCATCCGTGGATGGTTCGTATCGCGGAGCTGAAGGACATCGTGGACGAGCCGTCGAGCCGGAAACTTCAGCGGCGTCCTGTTCCAATTCTGGGCGGAGTTTGCGTATTTCTGGGTGCGGTTGTAGGTCTCGGCAGTACGAGTGTTTTCGGAGACGGTTCGGAGCTTTTCGTGGTTGTGATGGCTATGACCGTGATGCTTTACACGGGAACGATGGACGACATTCTGGGTCTCACGCCAAGGGTTCGTTTCATGATCGAGATCGCTACCGTGGTTCTTCTGATCGTTATAGGGCATTACCGTATCGACGATTTCCACGGTCTGTGGGGTTTGGGAGTCATTCCGGTCTGGATTTCTGTGCCGCTTACTGTTTTCGCGTCGGTTGGCATCATCAACGCGATCAACCTGATCGACGGCGTGGACGGGCTTTCGTCGGGTTACTGCATTCTTGCGTGCGTGCTGTTCGGGGCATTGTTCTACCTTTCGGGCGACAGTAGCATGACCATTCTCGCTTCGGTCTGCGCGGGTTCTCTTGTTCCGTTCTTTCTTCATAACGTGTACGGGCAACGGTCCAAGATGTTCATCGGGGACGGCGGCACGCTCGTGCTGGGCGTCGTCATCTCGGTGTTCGTCATCCGGACACTCCGGCACGATACGCTCTGCGGGGAGCTCGGGCTTCCGAATCTCGGGCTCGTTCCCTTCACGCTGTCGGTTCTTGCCGTCCCGGTATTCGACACGCTGCGCGTGATGAGCGCTCGTATCGTCCGCGGTGTGTCTCCGTTCCAGCCGGACAAGACGCACCTTCACCACCTGTTCATCGGTCTGGGTTTCTCCCATGCGGGGACCACGGTGGTGATCCTGACCCTGAATTTCCTCGTCGTGCTGTGCTGGTGGTTGCTTTATCGGGGCGGTGCGTCCATCGACCTTCAGTTGTACGTCGTTCTGGGTCTTTGCGTTCTGATCACGACGGGTCTGTACTACACGGTCTCGGGACTGTCTCCTGCGAGCCGACTGCGCCGCCGGCTGCACCGTCTGGGACATTGGACGCATGTCGAACGTACGGGTCTGGTTCTGTGGCTGCAACGCCGGATGGACCGGGTGCAGGAAAGAGAATAGCGGGTTATGAAAGGCATCGTATTGGCGGGGGGTACTGGCACGCGTCTGTACCCGATCACGAAGGGAGTAAGCAAACAGCTTCTGCCCGTTTACGACAAGCCGATGGTCTATTATCCGCTGTCGGTTCTGATGTTGGCGGGGATCCGGGATATTCTTTTGATCTCGACACCGCAGGACCTTCCGGGCTTCCGTCGCCTGCTTGGCGACGGCTCGGATTATGGAATCCGCCTGGAGTACGCGGAACAGCCGTCCCCGGACGGTCTGGCCCAGGCGTTCCTTATCGGCGAGGAATTCATCGGCGAAGACTCGGTGTGCCTCGTCCTTGGCGACAACATCTTCCACGGCGCGGGCTTCTCTGGCATGCTTCGGGAGGCGGTCCGCACGGCCGAGGAGGATGGCAACGCCACGGTGTTCGGTTACTGGGTGGACGACCCGGAGCGTTATGGAGTTGCAGAATTCGATAAATCGGGGAATTGCCTTTCGATCGAAGAGAAGCCGCAGCATCCGAAATCGAACTACGCGGTGGTGGGCCTCTATTTCTATCCGAACGAGGTCGTGGAAGTGGCCAAAAGCATCAGGCCTTCGTCCCGCGGAGAGCTTGAGATTACGACGGTTAACCAGCGTTTTCTTTCGGACGGCAAGTTAAAGGTGCAGACCTTGGGACGGGGTTTCGCGTGGCTGGACACGGGTACGCACGACTCGCTGAGCGAAGCCTCGACGTTCATCGAGGTTATCGAGAAGCGCCAGGGTCTGAAGATCGCCTGCCTGGAGGGCATTGCTTACCGTCAGGGCTGGATCACGGCGGAGAAGCTGCGCGAGGTGGCTGCGCCGATGCTCAAGAATCAGTATGGGCAATACCTGCTGAAAGTCATCGGGGAAGTCGAACGCACGGGCGATGCGAACCTTTAATTCGCAGAATACACCATGAATATCATACGGACATCCATCGAAGGCGTGGTCATCGTCGAGCCGCGCCTTTTCCGGGACGCGCGGGGGTACTTTTTCGAGAGTTTCTCGCAGCGGGAGTTCGGCGAAAAGGTTCGTGCGGTGAATTTCGTCCAGGACAACGAGTCACGCTCGACCTGCGGGGTGCTGCGGGGGCTTCATTTCCAGCGTCCTCCCCATGCTCAGTCGAAGCTGGTTCGGTGCGTGCGCGGAGCGGTGTTGGACGTCGCGGTGGACATCCGCCGGGGGAGTCCGACCTACGGGCGTCATGTCGCCGTGGAGCTTACGGAGGATAACCACCTTCAGTTGTTCATCCCGCGGGGCTTCGCGCACGGGTTCGCCGTGCTGAGCGAGGAGGCGGTCTTCCAGTACAAGTGCGACGACTACTACGCTCCGGAAGCGGAAGACGGCATCGCCTGGGACGATCCGTCGTTGGGCATCGACTGGCGTATCCCGGAGGAGAAGATCATCCTGAGCGAGAAGGACCGCCGCCGTCCCCGGCTGTCGGATGCGGAGGGCGTGTTCGAATACGGCGCGGACGTGTGTTTACGATAAACGACGATAGAATATCTTGACAATATGATTATGGAGACAGGAAATAGGATGGAAAGAGCGATTATCGGAGCTCCGGCGTTCCGCCGGCGTCTGCGGTTCGTTCCGTTGCTGGTGCTTCTGAGCGTGTGTCAGACAGCCGTTTATGCCCAGTTGAGCGACGAAGCGGTGCTCGAGTATGCTTTGGAAGGTCGCCGGAACGGCAAGAGCGAGCATCAGATCGGCAGGGAGCTTTTGGCTCGAGGGGTTACGGCGGAGCAGGCTGAACGTCTGAAGCGGAAGTACGAAGAGAGCCAGGGCAGCGAAGTACGCGTTGCGGACCGCGGTATCTCGGGTCAGCAACGGGAACGGGTCCAGTCCTCCTCGGAACGGCTCACCGCGGGGAGTCTCGATGTGGTGAGTTCGGCAGCCACGGACCCCGCGGCGGATCGCTCGGACCCGCGCGAGGTCTTCGGGCGCGACGTGTTCCGGAGCCGCACGCTGACCTTCGAGCCGAACGAGAACCAGGCGACGCCGTCGAACTACCGTCTGGGTCCGGGCGACGAGGTCATCATCGACATCTGGGGGGAGAACGAGCGGAGCCTCCGAGAGGAGATCTCCCCCGAGGGCAATATCATGGTCGAACAGGTGGGTCCTGTGTATCTGAACGGGCTGACCATCGGCGAGGCGAACGCGAAGCTTCGAGAGGTCTTCGGACAGATCTACGCGGGGGTCTCGGGCGACAGTCCCGCATCGGAAGTGCGGGTTACGCTGGGGCGTTTACGCACGATCCAGGTGAATGTGATGGGAGAGGTCGAGACGCCCGGGACTTACCGTCTGTCGTCGTTTTCGACGGTCTTCCATGCGCTGTACCGCGCGGGAGGGGTTACTCCGATCGGCGGGCTTCGCGATATCGGCGTGATGCGCGGGGGCCGTGAGGTGGCGCGCGTGGACGTGTACGCCTACCTGCTGGAGGGTCGTCAGGACGACGACGTGCGTCTGGAAGAGGGCGACGTGGTGATCGTGCGCCCCTACGAGCTGCTGGTCAACGTCTCGGGGAAGGTGAAGCGTCCGATGCACTACGAGATGAAACGAGGCGAGACGCTGGGTCGTCTGCTGGACTACGCGGGCGGCTTCACGGGGGACGCCTACTCGAAGGAACTCCGGGTGATCCGCGAGACGGGGCGCGAATACCGGCTCTACAACGTCCGGGAGGGCGATTTCGGCGGATGGACGCTGGAGGACGGAGACGCGGTGACTGTGGGGTCCGTTCTGGACCGCTTCGCCAACCGCGTGGAGGTCCGCGGCTCGGTGTACCGGGAGGGGATGTACGAGCTGAGCGACGCGATGCACACGGTGCGGGCCCTGATCGAGCGCGCCGAGGGCCTGGAGGGCGACGCCTTCACGGGCCGCGCGCAGCTTCTTCGCGAGCGCGAGGACCTGTCGCTGGAGCTTCTGTCGCTGGACCTCGGGGGCATCATGTCGGGGCGTTCCGCAGACGTGGAGCTGCGGCGCAACGACGTGCTTATCGTTCCGAGCATCCACGAACTGGAGGAGCGCGGGTCCTTCACCATCGGCGGCGAGGTGGCTCGTCCGGGGGTGTACCCCTATGCCGCGCATACGACGATCGAGGACCTCGTGGTTCAGGCCGGAGGTCTTCTGGACGGGGCCTCTACGGTGAAGGTGGACGTCTCGCGGCGTATGAAGGACCCGAAGAGCCTGGAGCCGACGAGCGAGCTGGGCCGTATCTACACGTTCTCGCTCAAGGACGGACTGGTGACGGACGGCGGCGCGGACTTCGAGCTGGCGCCCTACGACATCGTGGAGGTCCGCCGCAGCCCGGGCTACCGGGAGCAGCGTCGCGTTACGCTGGATGGCGAGGCGGTGTTCTCGGGAGGCTATACGCTGGTGAAGAAGAACGAGCGCCTGTCGGACCTCGTGCGCCGCGCCGGGGGCCTCACGCCGGATGCCTACGCGCACGGGGCGCGTCTGATCCGCCGTCTGAACGACGAGGAGCGCGCAGTGCGCGAGACGACGCTGCGCATGGCCCGCCAGAACAGCCGGGGCGGAGATTCCCTGGCGCTGGACAAGCTGCAACTGGACGACTACTACACGGTGGGCATCGAGCTGGACAAGGCGCTGTCGAATCCCGGCTCGGACTACGACATGGTGCTGCGCGAGGGAGACCGTCTGGTGATCCCGGAATACGTCTCCACGGTGAGCATCTCGGGAGAGGTGATGTATCCCAATACGGTGCTCTACATGGCAGGCAAGCATCTGAAATACTATATCGGCCAGGCGGGCGGCTACGGGCTCCGTGCGAAGCGCAGCAAGGCGTACGTGATCTACATGAACGGCACGGTGTCCCGCGTGAAGAGCCTTCGCAAGGCGCGCATAGAGCCGGGGTGCGAGATCGTCATCCCCTCGAAGCGCGAGCGCAAGGGCATGAGCCTCCCGGCGATCATGAGCCTGGCCACGTCGGCGGCGTCGATCGGAACGATGGCGGCGTCGATCGCGAACCTGTCGAAATAAGCGGAAAGGACGATGGAAGAGATGAACAGAGCGACCGCCCCTGCGGGGGATGGTGAGATCGACCTGGCGGAGCTGGCGCGCAAGCTGTGGGCCGGACGCCGGAGGATCGTCAGATGGTGCGTCGCGGGGGCGTTGGCGGGACTCGTCATCGGCTTCAGCATCCCCAAGGAGTACACGGTTACGGTGAAGCTGGCCCCGGAGGTGCAGGGCGGGAAGCCGTCGCTGGGAGGACTGGGCTCCCTGGCCTCGATGGCCGGGATCAACGTGGGGAGCATGAACTCGGCGGATGCGATGTCTCCGGAGCTGTACCCCGATATCGTGCAGTCGGTGCCGTTCATGACCGAGCTGTTCGGCGTGGAGGTCCGCCTGGCGCGGGACGAGCGCCGGATGCCCGTCTCGGAGTATGTCTCCGAAGAGCTGCGCTCACCCTGGTGGAGCGCCGTCGCCGCAGCGCCGTTCAAGGCGCTGGGATGGTTCACGGGGCTGTTCCGCGCGGAGGACGACGAACGCCGCGGAACGGGCGTGACGGACCCCTTCCGCCTGACACGTGAGGAGAACGAGACGGTCGGAAGCCTCCAGGAGCGTATCGCGGCCAGCGTGGACAAGAAGACGATGGTCGTCTCGCTGGCGGTGACGATGCAGGACCCGCTCGTCGCGGCGACGCTGACCGACACGGTGATGCGCAACCTGCAGAACCACATCACGCAGTACCGCACGGACAAGGCGCGGCACGACCTGGAGTTCACGCAGCGGCTCTTCGACGAGGCGCAGGGAAAGTATTATGCGGCGCAGCAGCGATACGCGCAGTACGTGGACCAGAATCAGGCGCTCTCGCGGAAGAGCTTCCGAACGGAGCAGGAGCGGCTGCAGAACGAGATGTCGCTGGCGTACAGTCTCTACAACCAGACGGCCCAGCAGTTGCAGCTGGCCCGTGCGAAGGTCCAGGAATCGACCCCGGTCTATGCCGTCGTGCAGCCCGCGACTGTCCCGCTCAAACCCTCGAAACCTTCGAAGATCATGATTCTCGTCGGATGCGTGTTCCTCGCAGGGGCCGCTGCCGCGGCGTGGACACTTTTCGGAGAGGAAATAGCTGAAGGATTCCGGGAAAGGAAGGAATAGTGTTTTGAATAATTAGGTTTATAGGATCATGAATATTAAAGATGTTTTAAAAAGGCCGCTTTGCGAAATCATAGATGCCATAGAGGCCCGCTTATCGCGTCCCCGGTTGAGAATAATTAAAACGCTTTATGTGAATTTTCGTTGTTTCCCACTGAGAAACGCTGTGAAATTTCCTATTTTGATTTACGGTAGATTCAATATTCTGCGTCTTGGCAGGATTCGTATCGAGGCGCCTCGAATTTATCATGGAATGATCCGCTTTGGCCAGTTCACGAATAAGACACAATGTCCTACTCGTATCGTTAATTCTGGAACAATCGTATTTTCAGGAGATTGCGCTGTGTGGGGGGGGGTATTGCTCGAACTTGGCTCTGGTGCTGAACTGACGATAGGAGAGCATTCGTTACTTGGAGAGAATGTCAGATTCATGTTACGTCGCAAATGCGTTATCGGCAAATATGCCCGTATCGCTTTCGATTCCCAATTCATGGATTCTGATTTCCATTACATGCTGAACATTGAGGATGGAACCGTTAAGAACTGTACTTCATTTATCGAAATAGGCGCTTACAATTGGATCGGTAATCGTACGACCGTGAAAAAGGGAACCGTAACGCCCGACTACACGATTGTGGCGGCTCCCAATGCGATGCTTTCCAAGGATTATACGAAGATATGCTCGCCGTTTCCGATACTTGCGGGATGTCCTGCGAAGCAGATTGCCTCGGGATATCGTCGGGTTTTCAATATTCAGACTGAGCGAGACTTAACCGAATCTTTCAAAAACGATACCGGTTTTATTACTTGTGATCTTTCGGACAATATAGACGATTTTTGCAATAACCATCCGAAGCCATGATGTAGATGAAGGTCTTATGGGCTTCGGAGAATAAATCAAGAATTTATGATGAAGCTCATAAAAGAGACTATCGCACCGCTCTATACCCGTATGAGGTATTTCTCCCGGGCTCAATACAACGGCCTGGCTTTGTTCAAAACGATTTGGTTTAACTTGCGTGCCCTGCCTTGGCGGCAAGCGCGGAAACTCCCGATTTTCATTTACAGAGGGACGAAAGTGTATCATTGCGGGACTTTCAAGATTACGGCGGAACACGTGGTGTGCGGCATGATACAGATTGGCAAACTGGGGTATAAAGCTCCTGGAAACGGGCGAATCGCAAATTACGGAATCATTGAATTTAAGGCTCCCACGATTCTTGGGGGTGGGGTTATCATCGAAAATAGGGGATATATTCTGTTCCACGGCGAAACCCAAGTCGGCGAAGGTACTACGATGCTCATACGGGACAGACTCGAGATCGGGAAATATACCCGTATCGGGTTTCTTTCGTTTTTCATGGATTGCGACGACCATTTTACGGTAAATACCGATACACTGAATGTGACCCGCAACAAACAGCCGATTGTCATCGGTCGGTATTGTTGGATCGCCTGCAAGACATTCGTTAAAAAAGGCGTAGTTCTTCCCGATTATACGATCGTAGCTTCGGCCAATGCCGTCTTAACCAAGGATTATTCGGATATCGGTGAATATTGCGTACTTGGTGGTGTGCCGGCCAAGGTGATCGGCAGGGGCATACGGCGTATTTACAATTGGAAAGCGGAAGCCCGACTCAAAGAATATTTTGACGAACATCCCGAGGCCACGACATTCGATCCCGGGATCGCAGACGATCAGATAGACGAATACTGTCTGTCGAACGCCATTCATCTTTAGCGTTTTGAATGTACAATAACAAACGGATAGCGGTAAATACCGTTGCTATATACTGCAGACTCGTATTGTCGAGCGGTATCGCGCTTTTTTCGACCCGCTACGTTCTCGAAGCCTTGGGTGAGGAGGACTTCGGTCTCTACAATGTCATAGCCGGAGTGGTGGCTTTATTTTCTTTTATAGCATCGACTATGGCGACGACCACTCAACGGTTTATCTCTTTCACGATGGGATCAGCTCCGGATACAGAGCGGATTCGCGAAGTGTTTGGCAGCAGTCTTTGCTTGCATGTCGTTGTCGCATTCGTAGTCGCCGCTGTCGTATTATTGGGCGGGTGGTTGCTCATTGATAATGTATTGAGTATTCCGCAGGGCAAACATTCCGATGCGTTGTTTGTGCTGGTCAGCGTATGTTTCGGGCTTGTCGGTACGATTGTTTCGGTTCCCTTCGAAGCTCTGCTAATGGCGCACGAGAATATCGTTTTCGTTTCCGTATGCCAAATGTTCAATACGCTGGTTAAACTCGGGGGTGCGCTATTGTTGCTTTGTCTGGAAGCCGACAGACTCCGTATCTATGCCGTTATTATGGCCTGTCTTCCGTTCTTGTTGTTGTTGATGGAAGGTAGCTTTTGCCTAAGGAGGTATCCGGAGTCGCGGTTCGGAGTCGGCGAACTCGGACGTCCGGTCGTATTCAAGGAGATCGGACGGTTTGCAGGGTGGGTGATGATCGGTACTACCTGCGGAACCTTACGGGCGCAAGGGGTTTCGATCATTCTCAATCTATTCTGGGGGGTCGTTATCAATGCGGCCAATGGTATAGCTACCCAGGTCAGCTCTACGTTGATGTTCTTTTCTACTTCCATCACAACGTCTTTACGGCCTCAGTTAGTGAAGAGTGCGGGGGAAGGGGATTGGAATCGTATGAATACGCTCGTATTCGCTGCTTGTAAGTATCCCTTGCTGTTACTGACTCTGTTCGGAATTCCTCTTATCGTAGCGATGCCTTTTGTGTTGTCGTTATGGTTGAAAACGGTTCCCGACTATTCGGTCGTGTTTTGTCGGTTGCTGGTCTTGAGCGCATTGTTCAATCAGGCTACTATTGGTTTGACGATCGGAATGGAGGCTTGCGGAAAGGTTAAACTGATACATACCATAGTCGGCGGCTCGTTTCTGTTGGTATTGCCGGTCGGGTATTTTTTTGCTCATATCGGATTTCCTCCGCAGAGTCTGATATGGTGCATTGTGATTAATGAGATCGTGGCGTCGATATTGAGAATCATTCTTGCCCGTCGGTTGATAGATCTGAATGTTTCCCGCTTTTTTTTCGATGTGCTGTTACGTTCGGGGGCGGTTGTCGCCGTACTTTTCCTGATCAGTTATTTCATATGGAATTCCGTAACACCCGGTTTGCCGATGTTCTTGATTCTGTGTCTGACCGATTTTATCCTGTTCATAGTTTTGACATTGGTTCTCGGGTTGAATCGTCACGAGCGCCTGAAAGTAGTGAAAGGAATGGTGAATCGGTTAAAATTCAATAAGATATGAGAGAGAAGAAGTATGACTATCTCATAGTAGGAGCCGGATTGTTCGGAGCGACGTTTGCTCATCTCGCCACGAAACGGGGTAAGCGGTGTCTGGTCATTGATAAACGGTCCCATGTCGGAGGAAATGTCTATTGTGAGGAGATAGAGGGAATTAACGTACATAAATACGGAGCGCATATTTTCCATACCTCCGATCGTCGGATTTGGGACTTTGTCAATTCGATCGTTCCTTTCAACCGATATACGAACAGTCCTCTTGCTAAGGCTCCCGATGGCAAATTGTATAATTTGCCGTTCAATATGAATACCTTCTATCAAATGTGGGGAGTGAAAACACCGGCGGAAGCTCAGGCCAAATTGGACGAACAGCGTCGAGAAGCCATAAAGCGCATGGAGGACGATGGTATAAAAGAGCCTCGGAATCTTGAGGAACAGGCATTGACCCTGATCGGACGGGATGTTTACGAACAGCTTATCAAGGGGTATACGGAGAAACAGTGGGGACGCCCCTGCTCCGAACTGCCGGCGTTTATCATACGTCGATTGCCCGTTCGCATGACCTTTGACAACAATTATTTTAATGACTGTTATCAAGGTGTCCCCATTGGCGGATACAACAAATTAGCAGAAGGACTTCTAAAAGGCATTGAGTGCAAAACAGATACAGACTTCTTTAATTCCGAGTACAAAGAATGGAGAAAATATGCTAAGTGGTTGGTTTATACTGGAGCTATTGATGAATATTTTTCATATAAGTTGGGGAGATTAGATTGGCGTACAGTGAGTTTTCAGACATATATTAAAGATATTCCCAATTATCAGGGGAATGCAGTCGTCAATTATACTTCACGCGAGGAACCTTATACCCGTATCATAGAGCATAAACATTTTGAAATGTTCGGTCAGGACATTGAAAGAGTCCCCAAAACTGTGATTTCCGAAGAATACCCTGTCGAATACAAGGAAGGTCTGGAACCTTATTATCCCGTAAATGACCTGCGAAATGAGAACCTTGCGGAGCAATACCGATTCTTGGCTGAACAGGAGCATGATGTCATATTCGGAGGGCGATTGGCAGAATATAAGTATTATGATATGGCTCCTATTATAGGGAAAGCTCTTTCCGAAGTGTGCAAATCCCTACAATAATAAAGAATTGTTCATTAGATATAGGTAATATGAATAAGGTTTTAAGTATTATTATTCCGACGTATAATATGGAGGATTATCTCAGGCAATGTTTAGATTCACTAATCATTGCAGATGATCTGATGCAACAACTTGAAGTGTTGGTTATCAATGATGGATCAAAAGATCAATCCTCTGCCATTGCACACGAATACAGTCGGAAGCATCCTTCGACCATATTTGTAATAGATAAGGAAAACGGAAATTATGGGTCTTGTATCAACAGGGGGTTGAAAGAAGCGACAGGAAAATTCATAAAGATATTGGATGCGGACGATAGTTTTGACAGTGCGGCATTGGCCGAATTTATTAACCAGTTGAGAGATACAAACGCTGATTTGGTCATTACGAATTTCAGCGTGGTAGATTCGGAAGGAAGAACACAGCAGGAAGTGAAATATCTGTTGGGAGAAAGCATTTTCGATATATCTGCGTACAAGGAAAAGGCTTTGGAAATGCATGCCATCACTTACAGAAAGAACATCCTCGACAGTATGGAATATAGGCAGTCGGAAGGTATATCCTATACGGATACGGAATGGGCTATCCTGCCTATGACAGTTGTAAATGACGTAAAATTCTTCAACTTGAGGCTATATAAATACTTGTGTGGCAGAAGTGGACAAACAGTAGAAAAAGATACATTGGCCAAGAGAAGCCATCAACTGATTCACATAATGAATGGGATTCTTACAAAGTTGTCATCACAGGATATCAAACCCAACTCACAAACGTATTTTGACATAGTAATACCTCAAAAATTGAATTATGTATATAGCATAGTATTGCTGAAAGGGAACGAATGGCAGAGGCGGGAATTAAAAAAAACAGACCTGTTCCTTAAAGCCAATTTTAGTGAATACTATAACTTCTTAGATGCTGTAAAATACAGCTTTATACCTGTCAGATTTATTCATCTATGGAGGAATAATCGTTTAATATATGGCTTGTTTATAAGGATTGTCCTCATATTAAGAAAAGGTTTGTTGCCGAAAGAAGTGTAAAGCAAACTGGATCATAGGTTATTTTCGGGGTATTCCGAATACTAAATCCCGCTGCATTACACATAAACGCATTCTGCCGTGAACTCCGCTGTCGATACTTCCAAAGGTAAATTGTTGATTTTCTTTCCGTTATTCTATAATACGGTCAATTTGCTGTATTGTTTATATTCTGGGTGCTTCACTGGAGATTATTTAGGAATAACGGTCAATAACTACAATTTGTTGTTTGTCACTTATGTATGTTCGTTTATTCCTCAAATAGTGTTATGGGAAATTTATAAGTGGCATAAGAAAAGGCAGGCAATGCATCCTTCTCATGGTATACAGATTAATTTGTCTTTTCTCAGGTTATTTGTTTATTTCATCTTTTTCTGGCACATCTCCGTATCCTTGTTGTTCGGAGTCAATCAATTAGGGGAAGATGCTTATCAGGCACCGTCTTTTATTAAGGTGTTCATTCAGATTTTCAACAGATTCCCTCCCAACTTGATCGGCGCGTTTTATATTGCGTTATGCGGGAATAAACGGTTTTCGGAATTCCTTAAGATAGCACTGCTAATGGTTGTCTTTGGCTTAGTGAAGAAATCGATATCTTCACCGGTATTCATTTTCTATATTGCTTTGATTTTTTATGGAGACCGCCTCCTTCCGTGGTTCAAGAGGCGTATTTTTCTGATAGCTTTTATTTCGTTATTAAGTCCTTATGTGATAAGATCCATCTATTCACTCCGTGATTCACTGCGCGGTACGGAAGGAATCGAATTATCTTCTGAACAATTGGTATTCGGAAAACTCTTTGGCCGTTTGTCAAGTTTATCCAACTCGGGATTTATTGTGGAAAACTTGTTTTATTTTGCTTCGCAGGCTCAAGAACTTGATTATTTCTATTACCAGAAACAATCTTTGTCGGGGGTGTTAGGGATGTCTTTTGCTCCGCCTTTGTCGCCAGAAAAAGTTTTGTTTAATTCTTTGGGCGATGGAGATCCGAATGTTTCTTATATGTGTGGTGTGATGGGGAATATGACATTGTCATTTTTAAGGTCCCCATCTCTGCTGTTGATAAATTTTGTATCATTTGTTCTATTGTTATGGTTGACTTTTTATTTGATAGGTAGAATGCGGATACCTTGGGCTTTCGAACTTGCTTTGGTATTTCAAATATCTCCAGTGATGAGTGGAGTGGCCAATGAATGTGCTTTCGTCCCCGTTGCATTATGCCTCTTTTTATTATTAAACATAGTAGTGAACAGTTGTTTTATCAAAAAAAGGAGAAATGAGGAGAATATTATTTATTCTTAAAGGGTTGCCCTATCCGATAGACAGGGATGGATTGAGCGTGATCAATTACAGGCTGTTGAAAATGGCATCCGAGGATTACTGGTTTGATATAATTTCTTTATCAGAGGAGAGTAAGGAAACCATTTTGGGCACTCGGGGAATAAGTAATCGGATAGCACGAATAATGGTGTTGCCGGATAAAATATCGGATTCTTCTTCAGGAAGAATTTTCAGATTGGTTGCACGACTATTCGGAAAAGGAACACTGCCTTATGATAAATTACTTCGTGAGCAGGAAAGGAATTATGATTTGATATATATCTGTACGCCTCCCTCTGCTCTTTATTTGTCTATGTTCAACTGCACGACTCCAATGTTTGTGAATGCGGTAGATTCGTTTTCCATGCTTAATTTCCGTTTTTATAAACAGCATAGAACTATTGCAAGGTTTATTAAATATGTGATGTACAGGAGTGTGGAACGGCGATGCTTTGCATATTCTGATGTGATAAATTTTGTTTCGTCTGTCGATGCCGACTATTCAAAGAACCTCTTAGACAGAAAGAAAATAATTGTCATACCTAATGGAGTGGACTATGCATACTTTAATTCTGGAAATGCAGTAGAACGGGAAGAGAATGCCTTACTTTTTGTCGGAAATTATAAAAACATTTCTAATGTAACGGGAATAGAGTATTTTGTGAATAAGATATATCCGTTAATAAAAAAAAGAACACCCCATTTAAAATTATATATTGTAGGACCTTATGCCTGTTTTGATTTTAAAGACGACGACGTTATTGTGACCGGTTATGTAGAAGACTTGAGAGAGTATTATCGCCGTTGCACGGTGTTTATCGCTCCGTTACTTACGGGAAGCGGAATAAAAAATAAAATTCTAGAGGCGATGGCGGCAGGTATACCAATAGTGTCTTCTTCTGTAGGAGTCGATGGCATTCATGTAGAAAACGGTCGGCATCTGTTGATAGTCGATGGCATAAATCAATGGTGTGATGAGATTGTCGAGTTATTGCATAGTATCCCAAAAAGGGAAAAATTGGCAATAAATGCGCAAAATTACGTGAAGAGTAATTATGCTTGGAATGGAGCAGTATCGCAATATTTTCAACAATTCTCTTCATTGATAGAACGAAAGTAATCTGGACATGTTTTCTAATACTGTGTTACTGAAAAAATGTTACATTGGGTAAGCCCTCTCGTGGAGTACTTGTAATAAATCCAATCAAGTATTCGCAAAACAGTACGTACTTGTATTCGGTTTGCTATCAGGCATAAAAGAGCACGCCGATCTTTTTATATGGCAATCAGCTAGACCGTTAGAAGGGTATAAATCAATAAGTTTCAAATCCGTAATCAGTAGCAGGCCGGATTGTGTACGGAGGGGTGATATTTTTCACCATTGACGGCACGGTCTATTTTGTCGAGCAAGGTTGCGTACATAGCTACGGGGGCCTTATGCCTATGCCGGGTGAATAAGCTTTCTCCTTCATACATATAAGAAGAGGCCATATATATTGAACCCTGATATCGACGGATTAGGAGAAAAATTAGTATGTGGCGGATGATGATTTCCGGAAATTAAATGTATTGACTTTCATCGAGGCAATCCCATTCGGATATATCGCAACAAGGTATAGAAAAGAGCTATGCAGTACGCATTGGGGAAGATTCTACTATAATATGTTTTATGTATTCATGCTCTTATTGGCCCTGACAATGAATTTCGGTTTTTTAACGAGGGCATGCCAATATTTTATATTTTCTTATTTCTTTTTACTGGCTTTCTATTTCCAAACGGCTAAGCCGACAACCGAAAAACGATATTTCTTGATTTTATTGTCCTGCTACTTTTTGATTTACTCTGTGCGTTACATCTTTATTTGGTTTTATGAAGACAAATATTCATTCTTTTTGTTGGAAAATTAAATTTTTAATAGAGTTCCATGAGGATAGCTTATATTCTTCCATCCTTGCGTAATCAAGGCCCTATAGTAGTCGTAAAGAATATAACGGATTATTTGGTAAAATGGGGGCATGAGCCTGAGATCTTTTATTTGGATGAAACATCATCCAAGATGACGTTTAAATGCCCAACACGGCATATTCGGATGAGAACTCCCATTGATTTTGATCGATATGATGTAATTCACAGTCATTGTCTGCGCCCCGACATTTATGTCTACAGATGGAGGAAACGCATCTGTAATGCTAAAACGGTTTCCACGCTTCATCAAGATACTTACCGTAGTTTCTGCTATCAGTATAATTGCGTAATGTCTTATCTATTTACACAATATTGGAGCCATATACAATCTAAATTTAATGGTGTGATAAGTATATCAAATCAATTGAAGAATTTGTATTGCAATAAAATAAAATCTCCAATAACCACTATTTACAATGGCTGTTTCACACATATAGATGATAGCGCAGACATTCAGATTGTGGATAACCTAAAGCAAATAAAATCAAAATACAAATTATTGGGGACTTATGCTTATATCACTCGTAGGAAAGGTTTGGGACAGATTATTCAAGCCCTTTCTTACATGAAAAATTACGCCTTTGTTATAATCGGCGAAGGGCCAGATATTGCGAATTTGAAACAGAAAGCCCAAAACTTGTGCGTTCATGATAGAGTGCTATTTTTCCCTTACCAAAAGAATCCGTGCAATTATTTACCTTATTTTGATGTATATGTGATGCCTTCTTACTCCGAAGGGTTCGGAATGGCAATGGTGGAAGCTGCCTTGGCAGGAAAAGCCATCGTGTGTTCGGATATATCTTCTTTCCATGAAATATTCAATGAGAATGAAGTTCGTTTCTTCACCCTTGACAATACCGATTCTCTGCAACAAGCAATCCACTCAGCTTATATCAATCGGGAAAAACTGGGGAAAGCCGCTTACATCAAGGCAAACAATGAGTTCACTGCACAGAAAATGGCGGAAAATCATAAAAAATACTACGATAACCTGCTGTATAACTCGAATAAATAACATATTGTAATAGTTGTTTTTAATATGATAGATGATTTTACAAGAACCGTTAAAATACTCGTTACCGGAGGTAGCGGATTCATCGGTTCGAACTTGTTGCAATCTTTGTCTCGGAATTCCGATTACGATCTTCTGAATATAGATATAGCTATGATTGATCGACCGGAATTTCAACCTGTCACCACGATTTGTGATATCGAGGATCGGATGAAATTAGAACGTATTATTACGGATTTCAATCCTAACTATATTATTCATTTGGCTGCAAGGACCGATTTGAATGGAAAAAAATTATCAGATTACTCCTCGAATATTGAGGGCGTACGAAATATCGTAGAGATAGCCAGTCAGCTATCCTGTTTAAAAAAGATTCTGATCACCTCCTCCATGTTGGTTTGCAAGCCCGGATACCAACCTGTTTCTAACGATGACTATTGTCCGCATACTCTTTATGGAAAAAGCAAAGTTCTCACTGAACAGATTGCCAGATCTATTCCGCTCAAATGTCAATGGGCCTTTTTAAGACCTACGTCAATATGGGGACCCGGATTCAAAGCTCCGTATCGTAATTTCTTCGATATGGTTGCTAATCGCAGATATTTCCATATTGGGAATAGGGCGTGTACGAAAACATATGGGTATATAGGTAATACCGTCTATCAAATTGAACGAATTCTGTTTCACACTGATACAACGACTAATGGTGAGGTATATTATTTGGGTGATCCTCCATTAAATATTGAAAAGTGGGCCAATCATATATCCGAACAAATGGGAGTAAGGATTCATCGGGTACCTTTTTCTTTAATTAAAATAGCCGGATGGATCGGTGACGGTCTTAAAATGCTGGGCATATCATTTCCGATGACAAGTTTTAGATTGAAAAATATGACTACAAACAATATTCTTGACTTAAGCAAAACTTTTCAGATAGCTCCTAATCCTCCGTATTCGGAACTTGAAGGTATTAAAAGGACCATAGAGTGGTTGCGGACATCTAATAAAAATTAGTATGACCATCTCCATCATCACCGTTACATATAATAGCGGTACGACGGTTCGTGATACGTTTGAGAGTGTATTATCTCAGATTTTCAAAAACATAGAATATATCGTCATCGACGGAGGCTCGACGGACGACACGTTGAAGATCATCCGAGAGTATGAATCGCGTTTTGAGGGGCGAATGCGGTGGATTTCAGAGCGTGACCGCGGGCTGTACGATGCCATGAACAAAGGCATAGCGATGGCTACAGGAGATGTAGTTGGCATTCTCAATTCGGACGATTTTTATACTGCACCGGATGTGCTAACTTCGGTTGCAGCAACATTGGAAAATAAAACAATCGATGCCGTATATGGAGATATTCACTTCGTGCGTCCCGACAATCTGAGCAGATGTGTACGCTACTATTCCTCAAACATCTTTCGACCGTGGTTGATGCGTCTGGGCTTTATACCAGCCCATCCTTCTTTCTATTGCAGAAAAAGCCTCTATAATCGTTACGGAACATTCAACATAGACTATAAGATCGCTGCCGATTTCGAAATTCTATTGCGTTTAATTTATGTGCATCGTATCCATGCCAAATACCTCAAAAAAGATTTTGTGACAATGCGCATGGGAGGTATTTCGACCAATGGTATGGCGAGTCATCGACTGATTATGCGGGATCAGTTGCGAGCCCTTCGCGAAAACGGGGTTTACAGTAATGCTGCAATCCTCTCACTCAGATATATCTACAAAATATGTGAACTATTGAATTCCAAACTGAAATATTTCTTTATATAAAAAAGTTTGATTCATACAGATCAGGTTGGTCTGTACTTGTCTGATTTTTATTGGACAAAGGATCTGAAATCATAGCACGATTCTGTGCTCATCAATGGATTTTGAAAGTAAATCGCCCATCTGCAGCCACTTATTTCCTCCTGTTACCTGCTTTGGAAACTCGATAAATTGAATCGTAGCATGTTTTCAAGATTATTTCCGTGCTTGTCTTATCGAGAGCCGCACAACGGATATCAGAAATAGAAATAATAAACTTAGGGAAAAATGAAAACAGCCTTAATCACGGGGATTACAGGCCAGGACGGTTCGTATCTGGCAGAATTTTTATTGGAGAAGGGATATAATGTCCACGGCACGATTCGTCGTTCTTCGGTGGACTACCGTGAACGTATCGCACATTTGGAAGGCCTCCCTTATTTCCATTTGCATTATGCCGACCTTGGCGACTCGATGTCGTTGTTGCAGGTCGTTGGTAAAGTGCGTCCCGATGAGATCTATAACCTTGCGGCGCAAAGCCACGTGCAGGTGTCGTTCGATTCACCGGAGTTCACAGCGGACGTAGACGCTACGGGTGTGCTGCGTGTATTGGAGGCTGTGCGCCAATGCGGACTGACGAAAACTTGTCGTATCTACCAGGCTTCGACCTCGGAGCTCTACGGCAAGGTCGAAGAAGTACCGCAGAATGAGGATACACCCTTCCATCCCTATTCGCCCTACGCCGTTGCAAAATTATATGGTTACTGGATTGTGAAGGAGTACCGTGAAGCCTACGGAATGTTCTGTTGCTCGGGCATTCTCTTCAACCATGAGTCGGAGCGTCGCGGGGAAACTTTCGTGACGCGCAAGATTACCCTTGCAGCGGCACGTATCGCACAAGGCAAGCAAGAGAAGGTTTATTTAGGTAACCTCTCGTCGTTGCGCGATTGGGGCTATGCGAAAGATTATGTGATGTGCATGTGGCTAATCCTTCAGAATGACAAACCCGAAGATTTCGTTATTGCCACGGGCGAACAGCATTCTGTGCGTGAATTCTGTCAGTTGGCATTCCACTATGCGGGCATCGAACTTGAATTCAAGGGCGAGGGACTCGACGAAAAAGGCTATGACAAAGCGACGGGCAAAGTACTCGTGGAAGTGTCGGAAGACTTCTACCGTCCGACAGACGTAGTGAATTTGTGGGGCGACCCAACGAAGGCGAAAACGCATCTGGGTTGGAACCCGACGAAAACGACTTTCAAGGAACTGGTGAAGCTGATGGTCAAGGCCGATATGGCGAGAGTTGCCGTGGAACGGGCAGGCGAACACATCTACACGAACCTCGAAGAATACCTCGAAAAAGGAATTGTAAAATAATAGGCGATAATGGATAAAAATGCAAAAATTTATGTGGCAGGCCACCGGGGAATGGTAGGATCGGCCATCGTACGAGAGCTGAAACGCCAGGGTTACACAAACATAGTCATCCGTACGCATCGGGAACTCGATTTGACCGATCAGCTGTCTGTGGACCGTTTCTTCGCTAAGGAACAGCCTGAATATGTCTTTTTGGCGGCGGCGAAAGTGGGAGGTATCATCGCTAATTCATCGGCATTGGCGGATTTCATGTATGAGAACATGATGCTGGAAATGAACGTGATTCATGCGGCATGGCGCAACAGATGCAAGAAATTGGAGTTTTTGGGATCATCATGCATCTACCCGCGTCTGGCACCGCAGCCGATACCGGAGAGTTGTCTGCTAACTTCGGCACTGGAGCCAACGAACGAGGCTTATGCGCTTGCGAAAATTTCGGGACTGAAGTATTGCGAATACCTGAATCGTCAGTATGGTACGGATTATATCTCGGTGATGCCGACAAATCTCTACGGACCAAACGACAACTATCACCCGACACACAGTCATGTACTGCCGGCCCTGATTCGCCGCTTTCATGAGGCAAAGAGGTCTGGTGCAAGAAGCGTTACCTGTTGGGGCGACGGAACTCCGTTGCGCGAATTTCTCTATGTGGACGATCTTGCGAATCTGTGCGTCTTTCTGATGAACAGTTATTCAGGGAACGAAACGGTGAACGCCGGAACGGGCAAGGAGGTTACCATCAAAGAATTGACCGAACTTGTGGCGAATGTCGTAGGCTATGAGGGAACGATCGAGTGGGATACGACGAAACCTAACGGTACGCCGCGCAAACTGCTCGATATTTCGAAAGCCACAGCATTAGGCTGGACCTATAAAACGGAGTTGGAGGAGGGCATCCGGTTGTCGTATGAGGATTTCCGGAACAATCCCATGCGTGTCGAGCGCTGACTGACGACGTTATGGACAAAAACTGGATGATTGGCTAAACACAACTTCCCTTGATTGTTATGCTATTTTAGAGAAATGAACAGTATGATTATAAAGCAGGATGCCGCGGGGAAACGTTGTCATAAAAATGACAGTTTGTCAGATTTGATATCATGAAATAAATTTCATATTTTTATGTTGTCGAATAAAAAGCATTGAAATATAGAGCAATTACTGCGAAATAGTGGCCTATGAAAAGAAAAACAACTGAAATATATTGATACATAACGCGGATAAAGAATAGGTCCAGGTTATGTTTTTGTCATTTGTAAATGTTTGACAGTTAATGAATTGTTGTTTGCTCTTCTTTTCTGCCATGTATCGCGGATGCCTGTTGCGTAGCAAGAAATGCCCTGAAATCGCCGTTTGTGATACATAAAACCGTGCAACATACCTCTTCTCCCCGGTGTCATTGACTCCGGGGAGTTTTCTTTGTCGACATTCTTTAAATATATAATCTACCGTAAAAATCGTGATCTCATATGTTTCGTTGACAATCCGTGATTTGTGTGTCCTTCCTCGTGTCGGTATTGGTTGGTTGCGACATGGATCAATCTCTTCAGCATCATCTTCCGGATCGAATATTCCTGACAAGCAATATCCGGTTGCTGTTCCGTTGGCGATGCGTGACGGTTTCGGGTTAAAGCATGACACCCTGCCGAAAATGAAGGGGCCCGGTGTCGGCCCCTGAAGTAGGTCTTAGGAAACCCGAACACGGATGCAGTCCTGCGCCCTTGTCGCCCTGCTCGCATAATGCAAGCGGAACATAGCTGGGACTGAAACCGTTATGCCGATTGTATTGTTGTGCCGTCGGACATGCCGGGCTATTCAAAAGCAGCATGGTCTCTCTTGTAACGAATAGAAATGAAAATTCGGAAACGCAGGGCCTTCCGCCCGGCGTTTTTTCGGAAATGTCCGGTTTCCGGACCGAAAATCGATGCCACGACGTAGGGTATGGCGTCGGTTGTCCGTGTAATAGAATGGACAGCAGCCTGAAAAGGTCGCGACCGATGGGAATATCGTATTTTGCTTAATTTTGTTTGACGAAACCGACTATGAACCTCAAACCGCTTCTGCTGATGCTCGGCCTGGCCTGCATCCCCGCGACCCTCGCGGCACAGAAAATCTATTCGCTGTCCTCGCCGGACGGCAACCTCCGCACGACGGTGACCGTCGGGGAGGAGATCCGCGTGGCTCTCGATGCCGGCGACACGCCGCTGCTCGCTCCGTCGCCCGTCTCCATGACCCTCGAAGACGGCGAGGTGCTCGGGCGGAACGCCCGTGTCGTCCGGGCGGAAAAGAACTCCGTCGATCGGACGATCGCCTCGCCCTTCTACAAGAAAAGCCGGGTCGGGGAGCGTTACAACCAACTGACGCTCTCGTTCCGCGGCGACTTCGGCCTTGTCTTCCGTCTCTACGACGACGGATTGGCCTACCGCTTCACCACCGACCGGGAGGGCACGCTCCGCATCGGGGACGAATGCGTTGCCTTCTCCTTCCCAGCGGATTGCCGGGCCGTCGTACCCTATGTCGCACGCGGCCGGGATTTCGATTTCGAGAGCCAGTTCTTCAACTCGTTCGAGAACACCTACACCACGGCCCGGATCACGGAGCTCAACCCCGGAAGGCTGATCTTCCTCCCGGCGCTCGTCGAGCTCGACGGAGGCTACAAACTGGTCATAACGGAGGCCGATCTCGAAGGCTATCCGGGGCTCTACCTGCGCGGCAACGGCGAAACGCCCGAACTGCGCGGCGTTTTCGCCCCCTATCCCAAGCGCGAGGAGCAGGGAGGGCACAACCGGTTGCAGATGCTCGTGCGCGAGCGTGAGGGGTACATCGCCTCGACCGTCGGCAAGCGGGCGTTTCCGTGGCGCACGGTCGTCGTCGCCAGGGAGGACCGCGAGCTGCTCGACAACGACATGATCTACCGTCTGGCGCCCGAATCCAGGATCGAAGACACATCGTGGATCAGGCCCGGAAAGGTGGCGTGGGACTGGTGGAACGACTGGAATCTCTACGGCGTGGACTTCGAGGCCGGCATCAACAACGAGACCTACAAGTACTATATCGACTTCGCTTCGCGGAACGGCGTCGAATACGTGATCCTCGACGAAGGGTGGGCCGTGAACGAGAAGGCCGACCTGATGCAGGTGGTGCCCGAAATCGACCTCCGCGAGTTGGTGGCATACGCCCGTGAACGGAACGTCGGAATCATCCTTTGGGCCGGTTACCATGCTTTCGAACGCGACATGGAACAGGTCGTGAGCCACTTCGCCCGAATGGGCGTCAAGGGCTTCAAGGTCGATTTCATGGACCGCGACGACCAGAAGATCGTCGATTTTCTCTACCGCGCCGCACGCGTCTGCGCCGAGCACCGCATGCTGCTCGACTTCCATGGCATCTTCAAGCCGACGGGTCTGAGCCGCACGTGGCCCAATGTGGTCAATTACGAGGGTGTCTTCGGTCTCGAACAGATGAAGTGGTCGCCCGAGACGGTCGATCAGGTGACCTACGATGTCACCATGCCCTTCATCCGTATGGTCGCCGGAGCGATGGACTACACGCAGGGCGCCATGCGCAATGCTGCGCGGCGGAACTACCGCCCGGTCAATACGGAGCCGATGAGCCAGGGCACCCGCTGCCGCCAACTGGCCGAATACATCGTCTTCGAATCGCCGCTCAACATGCTCTGCGACTCGCCGTCGAACTACCTCGAGGAGCCCGAATGCTTCGGCTTCATCGCCGCCGTACCGACCGTCTGGGACCGCACGGTCGCACTCGACGGCAAGCTCGGCGAACGGATAGCCGTCGCCCGGCAGTCGGGCGACATGTGGTACGTCGGGGCGCTGACGAACTGGGACGCCCGTGAAGCGGTGCTCGACCTCTCGTTCCTCGAGGGCGACGGCTGGAAGGTCGAGAGTTTCAGCGACGGCAGGAACGCCCACCGCGCCGCCTGCGACTACGTGATGCGGACGGAGCCTCTGCCCGCGGACAAGAAACTGACGGTGCGGATGGCCCCCGGAGGCGGATTCGCCGCCCGGATCTACCGGTAACGGGGTCCGTCCGGAACGGACACGGCGGGGAGCTGCGGCAAAGGCTGCGGCTCCCCGCTCCGTTTCGGACGGAGTGCAATCTTTTTTCGGCCGGAAAGGTAGGGATTCGGCCCCCTGATCCGTGAATAGGGTAGATGGACGCGCAAAACCGACATATCGACCGACTGATCGCCCGCCACCTCGACGGCGGGAGCCTTTCCGATGCCGAGCAGGCCGAACTCCTCGACTGGCTCCGCTCTTCGGAGGAGCACCGCCACAGCTACCTCGAGGCTTACGACGCATGGGGCGGGAGGCACTTGTCCGACACCCGCTTCGATGCAGAAGCGGCCTACCGCTGCCTCACGGAACGGATCGCAGGACCGGAGGGGCATCCCGCTGCGCCGGTCGTCCGGCGCAGCCGCGCGGTCCGGCGGCGTCTCGTCGGAACCGCTTGCGCGGCCGTCTGCACCGCGCTGCTGGTCACCGGATTCTTCCTCCGCGGCAAGGCGGAGCGGCAAATCCCTGACATCCGGGAGTTCGTCCAAACGGCGGAGGCTCCCGTCTATACCGGAAAGGAGGCGCGGCTCGTCCTCTCGGAGCGGAGGACGGTGCGGATCGAGGAGAAGAGATCTTCGATCCGTTACGATGCCGCCGAGATCCATATCAACGAAGACGCCCGGGAGCCGATCGAGAAAAAGGAGGTGGCCGCATTCAACCAACTGCTCGTCCCCTACGGCAAGCAGACGACTCTGACGCTGGCCGACGGCACCCGCGTGTGGGTGAATGCCGGATCGTGGCTGATCTACCCCTCGGCATTCGGCGACGACAGCCGCGAGATCTACGCCGAAGGCGAAATCTATATCGAGGTGGCCCACGATGCCGCACGTCCCTTCACCGTGCACACCGGGAAAATGGACGTCCGCGTGCTGGGAACCCGGTTCTACCTCTCCTCCTACGGGCGCGACCGGACTCAGGAGGTGGTGCTCCGCTCGGGATCGGTGAGCGTTGCGCCGGCCGGCGCCCCCGAGCGCGGCATCCGGATCGTGCCCGACCAGCGCGCTTCGCTCGACACGGCCGGCACGTTCCGCATCCGCGAGGTGCGTGCCGAAGATTACATCAGTTGGATCCACGGATACTACCGCTTCGACAACACGCCGCTCTCCGACGTGCTCGCACGGCTCGCGCGGTATTACAACCGGACGTTCGACTGTTCCCCCGAAGTCGGTGTCATGACCATTTCGGGAAAACTCGAACTCAACGACGATCCCGGCGAGGTGCTGCGTATCCTCTCGCTCACGGCCCCGATCCGTTTCCGGGTCTCCGAGAATGGATTCCGGCTCTCCTCGGTACAAACCCTCCGAAAAGAACACGACGACAACCCAAACCGAATGCCTATGGAAAACCGCAACCCGAACTGAAAAAAGCCGGGCAGTGTCCCCCAACGCTGTCCGGCACGAAATGAAATCTAAAAGTTACCTTGTTCTAAACTTCAATTCATTGCAAATGTACAACAAAAATGGCAATATCGGGGACCCTGTGCCCGATAATAAGCGATTATCCCGTCTGCTACGGATAAAAGTCCTGTTTTTGCTGGCCGCAATCGGGGCGTTCGGCTCTCTCGTCGCACAGACGTCCGCCCCGGATGCCCGCATCTCGCTCGATCTGCAGAATGTCCCCCTCAAGGAGGTATTCGCCCGCATCGAAGACCAAAGCGACTGTATTTTCGTCTATTACGACAATGTTCTCGACGCCTCTCGCCGGGTGTCGATCAGCGTCTCGGACCAAACCGTCGAAGATGTGCTCGAGGTGCTCTTCGCAGGAACGGAAAACACTTGGAAACTCTCCGGACGGCAGATCGTCATCGGCAGGGCTGCAGCGGCGGACAAAGCCGAAAAGCGGGCTTCGCTGCGCGTCATGGGGTCGGTCAGGGACCGCAACGGCGATCCTCTGATCGGCGTGACGGTCTTCGTGAAGGAGCGGCCCAATATCGGTACGGCCACCGACATCAACGGAAACTACCTGATCGACGTGTCGCCCGACGACGTGCTGGAGTTCAGCTACGTGGGTTACAAGACACAGGATGTGGCCGTTGCCGGACGCGGCCAGCTCGACGTCGTGCTTGAGCAGAACGACGCCATACTCGATGCCGTGGAGGTGGTCGGATACGGCGTGCAGAAGAAGATCAGCGTCATCGGCTCGCAACAGAGCATAGAGGTCGAGGAGCTCAAGGTGCCCGTGGCGAATCTTTCGCAGGGGCTCGCCGGCCGTGTCGCCGGTCTGGTCTCCGTGCAGCGGACCAGCGAGCCGGGCTTCGACGATGCGGACATCTACATCCGCGGCATCTCGACCCTGACGGCCAGCATGAGCGCACCGCTGACGCTCGTGGACGGCGTGCCCCGCTCGTTCTCCAACGTCGATCCGGAGGATATCGAGAGCTTCTCGATCCTCAAGGATGCCTCGGCGACGGCCGTATACGGCGTGCGCGGTGCGAACGGCGTCATCATCATCAACACCAAGAGCGGATCGAAAGGACGGCCGAAGTTCACCGTGCGCTACACCGAGGGTATCACGACGCCGACGAAAATCACCGATTTCGTCGATGGCGCCACCTACATGGAGATGTCGAACGAGGCCTCGATGACCCGCGGCGGCGGGGCGCTGTACAGCCGCGAGGTGATCGAGAAGACCCGCACGCATGCCGATCCCTACCTTTACCCCAACGTGGACTGGATGGACGAGATCCTGCGCGACTACAGCCACAACCGCTCGGCGAACGTCAATGTGTCGGGCGGATCGGACAAGGCCGTATACTACATCGGACTGGCCTATTACGACGAGGACGGCATGTACAAGGACACGAAACTCGCCGATTACAATTCGAACACCTACTACCGGCGTTACAACGTCACGGCCAACCTGACGCTCAATCCGTTTCGCACCACCGAGATCAAACTCGGCATCCAGGGCTACCTGGCCAACGCCAACTATCCCGCCTCGGCGCAGGCCACGATCTTCGAATCGGCCTACTTCACCCAGCCTACCTACATCGCCCCGCTCTATCCCGACGGCAAGCTCGGAGCCTTCTCGGGCGGAGAGCTCAACCCCGTGGCCGAGCTCGGTGCCACGGGCTACGCCAACCAGTGGCGCAGCCAGGTATATTCGAACCTCCGCGTCACGCAGCAACTCTGCAAGGGGCTGTCGGTCACCGGTATGTTCTCGTTCGACACCTACAACTACACCTCCAACCGATTCACCAAGTCGCCCAACACCTACCACGCCACGGGGCGCGATGCCAACGGTAACCTGATCTACGAACAGACCCGGCAGGGCACCGAGAACCTCGCCTACAGCCTCAGTGCCAAGGGCGACCGCACGATCTACCTCGAGGCGGCGCTCAATTACAGGAACTCTTTCGGGCGGCACGACGTGTCGGGCATGCTGCTCTTCAACCAGAGCGACGAGATCAACACGAAGGCGACCAACGTCGAGGAGGCCTTGCCCTACCGCTTCCGCGGCCTGGCCGGACGCTTCACCTACGGATTCGACGACCGCTATTTCGCCGAATTCAACTTCGGATACAACGGCTCGGAGAACTTCGCTCCCAGGAACCGCTACGGTTTCTTCCCGTCGGTGGGTCTGGGCTGGGTGATCTCCAACGAGGCATTCTTCGAGCCGCTCACGAACGTCATCCAGTACCTGAAGGTACGCGGCACATGGGGGCAGGTCGGCAACAGCCAGATCAGCGGCCGCCGGTTCGCTTACCTGGCCACCGTAACCGACAGCGGCTCGACGAGCTACACCTTCGGCAAGAACATGGACCAGAACTACGGAACGACGGCCATCGACGAATATGCCGTGGACGTGACGTGGGAGGTGGCCGACAAGACCGACATCGGCGTGGACATGCGCCTGCTGAACAACAAGCTCAACCTCCAGTTCGACTACTTCAAGGAGTCCCGCAAGGGCATCTACCTCCGCCGTTCGAGCATTCCTTCCTATGTCGGAATGATCAACAATCCCTACGGCAACATCGGAAAGGTCGAGAACAAGGGTTTCGAGCTCTCGGTAAACTACGCCAATTCGTGGGGCGACTGGTCGCTGAGTCTGATGGGTAACTACTCGTTCAACCGCAACAAGGTGCTCGAGGACGACAGCACGGTCGCCTACCCGTGGCAGAATACCATCGGCAACAAGGTCGGGCAACGCTTCGGTCTGGTGGCTCTCGGGCTGTTCGACAGCTACGAGGAGATCGCGGCGTCGCCCGTGCAGACCGGCGACACCCGTCCCGGCGACATCAAGTACAAGGACGTAAACGGCGACGGCAAGATCGACGAGTATGACAAAGTGCCTATCGGCTGGGGCAGCGTGCCCGAGATCATGTACGGTTTCGGCTTTTCGGTGGGTTGGAAGAACCTCTCGCTCACGGCCATGTTCCAGGGCGCCGCGCACGTGGACGCCATGCTCAGCGGCGAAGGCGTACTGCCTTTCTCGCAGGGGTCGAGCCGCGGCAACCTGCTGAGCAACGTCACCGACCGCTGGACCGAGGAGAACCCCCGCCAGGACGTCTTCTATCCCCGTCTCTCGATCGGAAACATCAACATGAACTACGAAGAAAGCACCTGGTGGCTCAAGGATACCGACTACCTGCGTCTGAAAAACATCGAACTCTCCTACCGGCTGCCCGACCGCTGGATGAAACGAATCCATCTGAGCAATGCCCGCATCTTCATCCAGGGCGTGAATCTGCTCACGTTCAGCTCATTCAAGATCTGGGACGTAGAACTCGGCGACGGACGCGGCGCGAAATACCCCAATATCGCATCGGTCAGCCTGGGCATAAACTTCAACTTCTAATAATCCCGTCATGTATATGAAACTCCAAATAACCTTGCTTTCGCTGGCAGCCTGCGGCATCGGACTGACCGCCTGCAACGACGACTTCTTCGATCAGGTGCCCGACGACCGCATCACCATCGAACAGGTCTTCCAGCGCACTTCCTATTCGGAGAAATACCTCGCCACCGTTTACAGCTACATTCTGAACGAAGCCCATCGCACGAGCCCTATTCCGTGGGATCCCTGCTCGGACGATCTGGACGTCACCTACGACCGCGAGGACTACAATTCCTATCAGATAAATCTCGGCAACTGGAGCGCCTCGTCGGACTACTACGAGTTCTGGACCCACTTCTACCGGGGCATCCGTTCGGCGACCTACTTCATCCAGCACATCGGCGACAACCAGGAGATGCTGGACGATCCCACGCGCGGCCCCCTCGTCGTGGAGCAGTACAAGAACGAGGCCCGCTTCCTGCGCGCCTGGTTCTACTACAACCTGCTGCGGCAGTACGGGCCCTGCGTGCTGCTGGGCGACGAGGTGCTTCCGGGCGATCTCGACCGCGACGACGTGCGGATGAACCTGCCCCGCAGCTCCTACGACGAGTGCGTGGACTACATCGTCGGCGAGCTGGACGACATCATCGACAACAAGCGGTTGCCGCTGCACTTCACCTCGCAGGCCGACAAGGATTACGGGAGGGCCACGCTGGCCATGTGCATGGGACTGAAGAGCCGCGTGCTGCTGCTGGCGGCCAGCCCGCAGTTCAACGGCAACCCCGCTTACGCCGGCGTCGTGAACAAGGACGGCAAACACCTCTTCGCGACTGCGAAGGACCCCGAAAAATGGAAACGGGCGGCGGATGCGGCCAAGGCGATCATCGACCTGGGCATCTTCGACCTCTATAAGGAGTATCATTCCGACGGGACGCTCGACCCTTACATGTCGTGCCGCAACGTCTTTCTGGAGAACTGGAACAGCGAGGTGATGATGGTCCGCATCAACAACAACCTGTCGAGTTGGGAGCGTTCGGCGTCGCCCCGCCAGTTCAGCGGCTACGAGAGCATGGGTGCGACGCAGCAGCTCGTCGATGCGTTCCGCATGAACGACGGTACGGCCGTCACCGCCGAACAGGAAAAGGGATTCTCGACCCAGGAGTATAAGGACGCCAAATCGGGCTGGGTCTTCGCTCCGGCCGGCACGCGCAACATGTTCGTCAACCGCGAACCGCGATTCTACGTGAACATCTGCTTCAACGGCGCCTACTGGATCGGCGATCAGAAGACCCGCATCCAGCTCTACTATACGGGCGGTTCGGGCAAAAAGGGCACGTGGGACTACCCCCGCTCGGGATACATCGCCATCAAGAACGTATCTCCTTCGAGCAATCCGCTGAACAGCAACTACATCAAACGGCCGTTCCTGATGATGCGCTATGCCGAGATGCTGCTCAATTACGTCGAGGCGCTCAACGAGTACGATCCGGGAAATCCGGACATCGAAAAGTACCTTAACCTGATTCGCGAACGCGGCGGCCTCGGTCCCGTGCAGTCGGGCCTCTCTCAGGAACTCATGCGCGAGCAGATCCGGCTGGAGCGTCGCATCGAGCTCTGCTTCGAGCAGCTCCGCTACTTCGACACGCGCCGCTGGCTGATCGCCGAACAGACCGACGCCGGGCCGTTCTACGGCATGAACGTCGATGCCGGCAACAGCTTCACCGACGAGGCGTTCTACGAGAAGACCGTGTTCGAGACCCGTGTCTTCCGGCCCGAATTCTATCTCTTTCCTATCCCGCAGTCCGAAATCAACCGCGACCCGCAGATCGTGCAGAACCCCGGCTGGTAAATCCTCAAAAAACATCCGAACATGAACCACACGAAATATCTGGCGCTCCTGGCAGGCTGTTGGCTCGTCACCGCCTGCGAAAATCCGGTCGATGGCGACCTGAACGTCGATGACCCCGATGCCTATACGCTCATCTACACGGTCAATGCCGTGGAGGACGACTCGAAAAGCACGCTGACCTTCCCGCTCGAACGCGACACCGTGTTCGCCGTTTACGCCAACCTGAGTTGCATCCGCGATCCGGAAAGCGATGTCACGGTCGAATTCCGCACGGCCGCCGAACTGGTCGATGCCTATAACGAGGAGAAGCAGACCTCTTATGCGGCCATGCCCGAAGCCTGCTACACGATCGACGATACCCGGGCGGTGATCCCTGCGGGGAAATACGTCTCTTCGCCCGTGATGATCCGGCTCAACAGCGCCGCATTCGACGGCGTGGGTACGTTCCTGCTGCCGATGACGATCGAGCGCGTGACGCCCGGCCTGCCGGTCAGTCCGACGCTCGGCACGGCCTACCTGCGCATCAACGGCACCTACACGACCAATCCGTTCCGCCCCATCGACCGGAGCGGATGGAGCGTGGAGGGCTTCTCTACCGAGGAGCCCGAGGCGCAGACCGGATACGACGACAACGGCAAAGCCTCCTCGGCGATCGACGACATCCCCTGCACCTATTGGGGAACGCAGTGGCGCGACGCGAAACCGGGTCCGCCCCACTGGATCACGATCGACATGGGCAAAAGCGAGGAGCTGCACGGATTCACGATCCGCGGCCGTGCGGATCCGTTCACGTCCGACACGCCCAAGGCCAGCGGCAATCCGCGCATTTTCAACGTGGACGTGAGCGACGACAACGCCTCCTGGACCCGCATCGGCACCTTCACCGTCGAAAACCGGATCGAGAACGAGGTTTACCTCGACCACAAGGCGACGGGGCGTTATTTCCGCGTAACGGTCACCGCCACGCAGGGCGACATGTACCAGACCTGCATCGCCGACATCGAAGCGTTCTGACCCGCACCACGAACCGTTAAAACGAAATACCGACTATGAAAAGAATACTGACAGCCGCGGCCTTGCTGCTCGTCGTCGCGGCCTGCAACGAGGACGAAAACTACAACGACAAATACGGCGACAAGGCGGTCATTCCGCCCAAGGGCCGGAGCCTGCGCGTGATGACCTACAACATTTACGGCGCCCGCGCCACGAGCCCTGCGAATGCGGCCGACCTGGATGCGCTCGCCGAGGTGATCCGTCGCCAAGACCCCGATTTCGTGACCCTGAACGAAGTCGATGTGTTCACCGACCGCACGGGCAAGGACGTGCACCAGGCCCGCGATCTGGCCGAAAAGCTCGGCATGGAGTGGCACTTCTCGAAGGCCATCGACCGCGACGGGGGCGAGTACGGCGACGCCGTGCTGTCGAAGTACCCGATCCTCGAAACGCGCAGCTACCGCTTGCCGTGCGCCGCCGAACAGCCCGGCGAAGACCGCGCGCTGTGCGTGATCCGCGTTCAGATCGACGGCAAGGACCTCTACGTCGCATCGACGCATCTCGACCACCTCTCGGGCGACGCCAGCCGGCTGGTGCAGGCCGCCGAGATCCGCCGCATCCGCGACACGGAGCTGGAGGGCGACCTGATCCTTTGCGGCGACCTGAACGCCATCCCGAGTTCGAACGTCATCGCCACGATGACCTCGTTCCTGACGAACACGGGGCCGATCGACCAGTACACCTTCCCCTCGGACGACCCCGACCGAAAGATCGACTACATCATGTACGCCCCGATCGAGCATTTCGGCGTGCAGAACTGCCAGGTCGTATCGCGGGGCGACCAGCAGATAGACGGCGTCGATGCTTCGGACCACCGTCCCGTGATCGCCGACATCCGCTTCCGGACCGACGAGGACATCTCCGGAGAAGACGGCGGAGAGGAGGAGTGACCCCGGGCCGGAGATCGGCTCCCGCACGCATCGTCCGGACCGCCCGCCGGGCAAACGGCCGGTCCGGATTTTTACCGTCTTCGCTGCGGGGACGTTCCGAAACGGCGGTCCCGGAGACGAGAATCTTACAAAAAACGGATAAACATGAAAAAAATCCTATCGACGATCCTGGCGCTGGCCGCGTGTACGACCCTCCTGGCGCAGGATTTCAAGATCACGCACGGCCCCTGGCTCTGCGACCTGACATCGGACGGCGTCACGGTGGTCTGGACCACCAGCAAACCCGCCCTTTCGTGGGTCGAAGTGGCCGAGGACGACGGGCGCAGCTTCTACGCCGCGGAACACGAACGCCGCTACGAGACCGTCGCCGGACGCAAACAGGCCCACAAAACGCTGCACAGCATTCGCCTGAAAGGGCTGCGTCCCGGTACGAAATACCGCTACCGCATCTTCTCGCAGGAGGTGCGCGAGTGGAAATACAACGACAAGGTCTATTACGGCGACATCGCGGCGTCGAACGTCTATTCGCGCCAGCCGTTCGCCTTCAGGACCCTCCCCGCGTCGGGGTGCGACCTTTCGTTCGTCGTTCTGAACGACATCCACGGGCGGGCCGACTGCATGGCCGGGCTCTGCCGTCCGATCGACTTCGCACAGATCGACTTCGTGGCCTTCAACGGCGACATGTCGAACAGCACCGAAAGCCCCGGACAGCTCTACCGCGATTTCATCGACGCCTCGGTCGGGGCCTTCGCCTCCGAGACGCCGATCCTCTACAACCGCGGCAACCACGAAACGCGCGGAGTCTATGCCGACTTCCTCCAGGAGTATTTCCCCAAGGTCGGGGGCTGCTACTACAAACTCTACATGGCCGGATCGGTGGCGGTGCTCATGCTCGACTGCGGTGAGGACAAACCTGATTCGGATATCGAATACGGCGGGCTGGGGGCTTACGACGCATACCGCGAGGAGGAGGCTGCCTGGCTGCGCGAAACGGTCGCCTCGGAGGAGTTCCGCAATGCCTCGGCCCGCATCGTGCTGCTGCACATCCCGCTCGGGAACGGAACCTGGCACGGCAACATTCACCTCGAGGAGCTGTTCCTGCCGATCCTGAACGATGCGGACATCGACGTGATGTTGTCGGGACATACGCACCGTTACTCGTTCCGCCCGGCCAACGACGAAGTTCGTTTTCCGGTGCTGGTGAATGACAACGCGAGCCTGCTCAGGTGCGACGTCGGCGACGGCAGGATCACGGTCCGCATCTACGGGCCGGAAGGGACGGTGACCCACTCGCACGAGTTCCCGCTGAAATAGGGGCGGATTGTCCGTTCCGCCGGAAGAAGGGCAAGGGCCCGGCCATGCGGTCGGGCCCTTGCCGCATGCGGCGCCGCGGGAATCGGGGCGGATCTTCCGGAAAAAGAATGCGCGGTCAGAGGAACAGGCTGAAGAAGCCGCTGCGGCTCAGCCTGAGACGCAGCTTCGACAGGGCCATGCCGATGTGTTTCTCCACGGCCTTGACGCTGATGTTGAGCTGCTCGGCGATCTCGCGGTTCTTCAGTCCGGCCTTCCGGCTCAGCAAAAAGACGCGCCGGCACTGCTCGGAGAGCTGCGATACGCCGTCGTCGATCTCGTGCCGAAGCCACGAAAGGTCGAACTCCCCTTCGCAGCGGTCGGCGACCAGGCGGCGGACATATCCGTCGAGCGTATCGAGTCCGCAGGAGCCTTCGCCGTGCGACTTGCGGCTGCGGAGGCAATCGATGCTCCGGTTCCGTACGGCCGTCATCAGGTAGGGCAGCACCGGACGCGAGAAGTCGATCTCCTCCCGCCGTTCCCACAGCATCAGGAAGACGTCCTGCACGATATCCTCGGAGAGTTTGCGGTCGTGGACCAGCCGGAAAGCCCGGACGCACAACGTTTCGTAATGCGCCAGAAAGAATTGCCGGAAATCGGCCGAATGAGCGTTCAGGTTCTCCATCTTTTCAAATCCGGGCGGTCCGGACGACCGCAGTTTTCCGAATCCATTTTCAAATATACAAAAACTCGCTCACATACGGATGGCTTTTTCTATTTCAAAAACTTTAATTTTAGGTGAACGGTATGATAAAGCGGGATACGGCTTGGATTCCCAAGCCTCTTTTTCCCCGACTCCGGAAAAGCGACGGATAAGTAGCGATTTGTTTTTCAATTTCTCCGAAAACGGATGAAAGCGGGAGAATGCGGTACGGAACGGCATATCCCGTTCTGTTCGGACGCTTTATTTGCCTGCTGCGACCAGAGGCGGCACTCCGGTCTTCCTGACAGACGAAGGACTGCTTCGTCTGCCGTCTGCGAACGGCCGGATACCGGAGCAGTGGCCGGAACGCTGCACGGACCGGGTGATCCGGCGCGCATCGCGGCGTGCGAACCGGTCTCGGCGCATACGGTCCGTCGATCCTTCGCCGCGAATTTTCTCAAGGCGAAAGATGTGCCTTTGGCAGCGATCTCGAAGGCATTGGGGCATAGCAAGATTGCGGCTGCGATGCGCTATTTGCGTGTGGACGTGGGGGGCGCTCCGATTCTCGCCGGGAGCGGCTGCTTCAGACTGCCTGCCGGGACTGACGACTGACCGGATTCCCGGGATTTCATCATACATAAAAGAAAAGGCGCTGATATTCAGCGCCTTTAAGTGCCCAGGACAAGACTCGAACTTGCACGAACGCAATTGTTCACTACCCCCTCAAAGTAGCGTGTCTACCAATTTCACCACCTGGGCTGACCTCCCGTTTCCGGGATTCGGTGTGCAAATATAGGGCATAAATTTTTATTCGCCAAATTTTTGGGCCGTTAATGCTGTTTTTTGTCGCACCCGGCCTTCTCCCCGTTTTCCGTCCCGGTCTCCTCCGGGGCGATGCCGCGGGGGCCGATCATGCCCGACGGATGGACGGAGGCGTTGCGGACGGGGCCTCTCGGCACGGCTCCGACGACTGCGGCGGAGCGTGTCGGGGCGGGTGCGGGAACGGCCGCCCCGATCAGTTCGAGCGCCTTGCGCAGGAGCGGTTCCCCGGGGCCGAAATCCTCGAACCAGCCGCTCTCCGTTTCGCTTACCGCGAAGTCGGGTTCGATGCCTGCGGGGTCCACCGTCCGCATTTCGGCATTGTATCCCTGAAACGTGATGGGGGCGAATTCGTAGTCGTATCCCTCCAGGTCCCGCCATTCGAAGACATTCATGCCGACGTTCTTGCCGTTGGTGCGTTCGCCGATGAGCGTGACCTCGAATCCGATGCCCCGCAGGCCGTTCACGAGCGCCTCGCTCGCCGAGGCCGTACTGCCGGTGGCGAGGACGAACAGGCGGCCGAGGCCGAGCGTGCGGTCCGTCAGATCGACGCCGTAATAGTCGCCGTCGTAGAATTTCTCGTAGAAACGTTCCGCTGCCGGGTCGTATTTCTGTCCGAAAAGCTCGGCGGTCTGCTCCCAGGAGGCCATGCACTCCTCGTTGTAGCGGTAGAACTGGAAGACTTTGTCCCGGCACGCCGCGCCGCCGATGCAGGAGGAGAGCATGTTCGACGAAATCACATGTCCGCCGCCGTTGTTGCGCAGGTCGAGCACGAGGTCGGTGATCCCCTCTTCCCTGAGCCGCTTTACGGCGTCCAGCAGATCGTCGTCGTAGGCCGCGTCGAAGCTCTCGTAAACGATATACCCCACCTGCGTTCCGTCGAGCACCTCGGCGCGGATGATCGGCGTCGGGTCCAGCCGCTCGGCGGCGACCCGTACGGGGCGTGCATCGGCTTCGTTGCGCGTAAGCTCGACCTTCGCGCCGTCCGCCGGGGAGAGCAGGCTTGTGAAGATCGCGGCGTAGGTGCTTTCCGTGGGTGTCTTTCCGTCCACTTCGGCGATGATGTCGCCGCGCCGGAATCCCGCCCTCTCGAGCGGCGACCCGGGCAGGATGCTCGTCGGGCACAGCCCGATACCGCCCGTCGGGCGGCCGTCATGGTCGGTGAACGAGACGAGCGTGTAGCTGCCGATGCCGTAGCCCGGTGTCGGCGCGGGTTTCGTGATGCCGTGGTTCACGCCGCTCCGTGCGGCAGGAGCCTTCGCGCCCGAGGCCGGGGTGCGGAGCAGGTAGGAGTAGAGACGGTAGCCTCCGCTCCGTTCGTCGTACTTCCTGTCGAGCGTGTTCGCGCTCATCCCCATCAGCGTATGGTGGACGAAGTTGTCGTATGGACCGGCGTAGGGGATCGACAGGTCGCGTTCCGCCTTCCGGTAGGCTTCGTTCCAGAGGTAGTAGCGCGCGAGCGCCGCATCCGCCCGGGCATTGACGGCAGGACCGTCGGTCGGGGATCCCTGAATCACCTTGAAACTCGCCGGGAAGAAGTTTCCTGCCGTGATCCGCACGGTCGCCGAGCGGGCCGTGCTGCCGGTATTGGGCGCCACGGCGATCCGGAGCGTCGCGTTTCCTTTGGGGCCCGATTCGGTGAGCACCTCGCACCACCCGGGAGCGCTGCTTTCGGCGGACCAGAGGGCGGGGGAGGTGAAGGTGTACGCTTTCTGCGCTCCCGACGCGGCGATTTGTTCGACCTCCTCCCAGGAGGCGTTCGCTATGCCGGTCCTGCCGGGCGCCGGGTCGTCGCCCGCGCCCTCTTTGCCGCAGGCCGCCGACAGGAGCAGCGGCAGCAACAGGATCGCGGTCCGTACGGCGGATGGGATCTGTTTCATGGGGTCTGTTTTCGGGTGTTCCGGGAGCAAGATAACGATTTTTCGCTTACGACCTCCGCTTCCGCGCCTTTTTACCTCCGGATTTTCATTTCGTCGAGAAGGTAACCGGCGCCGCCCACGCGGTCGATCACGAAGAGCACGTAGCGGATGTCCACGGCGATATTGCGGCAGATGTCCGGATCGAAGGCGATGTCGCTCATCGTCGAGAGCCACGTGCGGTCGAAGTTGATGCCCACCAGTTCGCCGCGGGCGTTCAGCACGGGCGATCCGGAGTTGCCCCCGGTGGTGTGGTTCGTCGCCAGGAAGCAGACCGCCACGGTTTTCCTGCCGCCGATCTCCACGCCCCAGCGGCCGTAGTCCTTCGATGCGTGGAGGTCGCGCAGCACCTGCGGGATGTCGTAGTCGTAGATCTCGGGGTTGTCCTTGGCGATGATGCCGTCGAGGGTCGTCAGCGGTTTGTGGTACTCTCCGTCTGCGTACCGGTATCCGGCCACCGAGCCGTAGGCCACGCGCAGCGTCAGGTTGGCGTCGGGATAGAAGGCGCGCTCGCGGTCCCATTCGCGCAGACCCCGGATGTAGAGGGTGTAGAGCTCGTTGAGGCGGCTGCTCGTGAGGTTGCGCAGCGACTTGGTCCCCAGCAGCCACGTGATGTGCGAAAGCATCCGCCGGGAGTCGTCGCGCAGCGCCGTGACGGCCGTGGTGTCGCGGCCGCTCCACACCCCGTCGAACACCCGTTCGGCGTAGGCTTCGGGCGATCCTTCCGAGGCCACGCCCCGCAGGAACGCGGGCGTCTGGTACTGCACCGGACAGCGGCGGGCGTACTCTCCGAAGAGGTATTTCCACTGCGCGCGTTCGGTGGCCTCGCGTCTGGCGAACACCGCCTCGGCGCGCTCCTCGGCGGTGTACTTCGCCGGCAGCGCGTAGATCGTCTCGGCGGTGATCTCGCGGGCGAAATAGGGGTCCGCGATGCGTGCGTACTCCTCGCGGAGCCGCTTCACGACGTCGCGGTATGCGGGTTTGTCCTGCGCCCAGGCCTCGAACGCCTCCTCGTAGGCGCGCTTGGTCTCCGCCGTGCCGCGGCGGCCGATGCCCAGCGCCTCGCCCTGCCACTTCTTCCAGGCATTGGCTATCGTGGCCTGCTTGGCGGCGTAGTGGATGCGCAGTTCGGGGTCGGACTGCTGGGCCTCGCGGATCAGGTCGAGACGGCCCGTGCGGATGGCGATCTTCGCCGGGTCGGAGCGCTCGGCGATGTAGCGCACGGCGTCCGAGAGGATGTACTCCTGCGTGTTGCCCGGGAATCCGTAGATCATCGTGAAGTCGCCCTCGCCGACGCCTCCGGCCGAGACGGTGAAGAACTTTCCGGGGCGGTAGGGAACGTTGTTGGGCGAGTAGGCCGCCGGTTCGTTGTCCTTCGAGGCGTAGATCCGGAAGACGGAGAAGTCGCCCGTGTGGCGGGGCCAGATCCAGTTGTCGGTGTCGCCGCCGAACTTGCCGATCGACGAGGGCGGCGCGGCCACCAGGCGCACGTCGTCGAACTGGCGGTAAACGAACAGGAACTGCTGGTTGCCGTAGTACATCTGCTCGACCGAGGCCCTGAAACCCTTGCCTTCGGCCTCGGCCCGGCGGACGATCTCCTCGGCCGTCTCCCCGGCCTTCAGGCGGTCGGTCACCTCCTCCATGCGCACGAGGAAGCGGACGTTGAGCCCTTCGTTGGGCAGCTCTTCGGCCCGCGACATGGCCCAGAATCCGTGCGTGAGGTAGTCGTGCTCGACGGTCGAGTGGCGCTGGATGGCGTCGTAGCCGCAGTGATGGTTGGTGAGCAGCAGCCCTTCGGGCGAGACCAGCTCGCCCGTGCAGCCGCCGTCGAAGAGCACCACGGCGTCCTTCATCGAGGCCTGGTTGATCGAATAGATGTCTTCGGCCGTGAGGCGGAATCCTTTCGAGCGCATGTCGTCGATGCGCTCCGAGATGAGGCTCGGAAGCCACATGCCCTCGTCTGCCAGAGCAGGCAGGACAGCGAGGGCCGCGAATAGGGTCAGCAGCGTGCGTTTCATTCGTTGAGAAATCGGGTTAGTTCGACATATACTTTCTGGATGGGAAGTCCCATGACGTTGTAGAACGAGCCTTCGATGCGCTCGATGGCGGCATAGCCGATCCACTCCTGGATGCCGTACGACCCCGCCTTGTCGAAGGGGCGGAAGGCGTCCACGTAGTAGGCGATCTCCTCGTCGGCGAGCGGGCGGAACCAGACCGAGGTGCGCGCTTCGAAGGAGTGCATCCTCCCGGTCGTGCGGAGCGTCACGCCCGAGACGACCGTGTGGTGGCGTCCCGACAGCCGGCGGAGCATCCCCGCGGCGTCCTCCCGGTCGCGGGGCTTTCCGAGCACCTCGCCGTCGAGCACGACGACCGTGTCGGCCGTCAGGAGAATGTCCCGTCCGGAGAGCGGCGCGGGATAGGCCTCGCTCTTGAGGCGCGAGAGGTAGAGGGGAACCTCCTCGGCCGCGAGGCCGGCGGGATAGACCTCCGCGCAGTCGAACCTCGGGGCGAGTTCGTAGGGAAGTCCGCAGCCGGTCATCAGTTCGCGCCGCCGCGGCGACTGCGAGGCCAGCAGCAGGCGGTAATTCCGGAGTTGTTCGTGAAGCAGCATGTTCGTGTCGTTTTTCCTTTCGGGTGTTTTCGTATCCGTATTCGGGTTCCGGCTTTTCCGTGCCGGGCGTCGGTCAGCGGATGTCGAAGTCGAGCATTCCGTATCCTTCGAGCGTCGCGCGCAGGTTGTCGCCCGCCTGCACGGGGCCTGCGCCCGCCGGGGTTCCGGTGAAGAGCAGGTCGCCCATGCGCAGTGTCATGTACCGCGACACGGCGGCGATGAGCCGGTCCACCGGGAAGAGCAGCTCCCGCATGTCGCCCGTCTGGCGGCGCTCTCCGTTCACGTCGAGAGCGAAGCGGAGCCGTGCGACGTCGCCTCCCGCCTCCGCGAGCCGGACGAACCGCGGCGGGAGGGCTATCGAGTGGTCGAACGCCTTCGCGCGCTCCCACGGCAGCCCTTCGGCGGCGGCCTGCCGCTGCAGGTCGCGGGCCGTGAAGTCGATGCCCACCCCCACTTCGTCGTAATAACGGTGCGCGAACCGTTCGGAGACGGCCCGTCCGACGCGGCTGATGCGCACGATCAGCCCGCAGGCGGCATGCACCTCCCGCGTGAAGCGGGGAATGTAGAACGGGTCGTTGTTGCGCAGCATCGCCGTATCGGGTTTGAGAAACCAGACGGGTTCCGCCCCGGGTTCCGCTCCGTTGCCGCCGTGCGGCGGGTAGTTGCCCTCTATGCAGATGATCTTCATCGTTTCCGTTCGTTGTGGTCGTAACGCTGGGCACGGACCACCATCCAGATTACGTAAACCGGCAGGTAGATGACCAGAATTACCGGCAGGGCGTCCTGTTGGTCCGTCAAGGCGAGCGTCGTGGCGAGCAGTATCCATAGACAACCGATTATCACCAGATGCCGCTGCACGAACGACGAAAGTCCTTCGATGTCCACGTTTTTCCGTTTTTCCTCCGGCATGGTATTGTATCCCGAAATGAGCATCGGGAACCGTTTTGCCAGCAGGCCGCAGACGATCAGGAGCGTCCCGGTTAGAAGGTGGGGTGACAGTTCCATGCCAGTTATTGTTTTGTGTCGTCTCGCAGTTCCCCGACCATCCGCCGGGCGAAGCGTTCGCTGGCGCCCGGGCCGCCGATCACGGCGCGCAGTTCGGCCAGGTCGGCGAGCATCCGCGCGCGTCCGGAGCCGCCCGGCAGAATCGCCCGCAGCTCCCGCTCGGCGCGTTCGATGGAGAGGTCCGACTGGATGATCTCGGCGACGGCCTCACGGCCGAGATTGAGGTTCACGAGCGACACCCAGGGGACTTTCAGCACGTAGGGTTGCAGCTTGACCTGGAACCAGAGCGTGCGATAGACGACCACCTCGGGCGTTCCGAGCAGGGCCGTTTCGAGGGTCGCCGTCCCGGAGGTCACAACCGCCGCTTCGGCCGCGGCGATCGTCTCGTAGGTCTGGTCGCAGACGCAGCGGATGCCGCTTCCGGCCAGGTAGCGGTCGTAGAGCGCGCGTTCGAGCCACGGAACGCCCGTCACGACGAACTGGTATTCGGGAAAGCGTCCGGCGAGCCGCACCATGAGCGGCAGGTTGTCGCGGATTTCTCCCCGGCGGCTTCCGGCCACGAGGGCGACGATCGGACGGTCGTCCAGCGCGTGCTTCCGCCGGAACTCCGCGGGCGACGGCAGCGACGGCCGCCGCGCCTCGATGGCGTCCACGAGCGGGTTGCCTTCGAAGACGGGCCGGATGCCGTGGCGGGGGAAGTAGTCCCGCTCGAAGGGGAAGATGACGAACAGGCGATCTACGTATTCGCGGATCGCCTTCACGCGCCACTCGCGCCACGCCCACACCTTCGGGGCGATGTAGTAGAAGACCCGGATGCCGTGCTCCTTCGCCCAGCGGGCCATCTTCATGTTGAATCCCGGGTAGTCCACCGCGACGAGCACGTCGGGCCGCCATGCCGCCACGTCCTCCTGGCATTCGCGCATCTGGCGGCGGATCGTGCGGAGGTTCTTCAGCACCTGCACGATGCCGAAGAACGAGGTTTCGCGGTAGTGCTTGCGCAGGTTCTCCGCGCCGCCCGCCGCGGCCATGCGGTCGCCGCCCCAGAAGCGGAACTCCGCCGCGGGGTCGGCCTTTTTCAGCCCTTCGATCAGGTTTGCGCCGTGCAGGTCGCCCGAAGGCTCCCCGGCGATGAGGTAGTATTTCATCTTTCCGGTGTTTTGGGGGCCTCGTTCCGGTTTCCGTCGTCCAGCAGGTCGGGCCGCAGCCGTTCGGTGCGTTCCCACGCCTGTTCGTCCTGCCAGCGGGCGATCCGGGCGAAGTCGCCCGACAGCAGCACGTCGGGAACCCTCCATCCGCGGAATTCGGCGGGCCGCGTGTAAACGGGCGGCGCCAGCAGGTTGTCCTGGAACGAGTCGGTCAGAGCCGAAGCCTCGTCGCCGATGGCTCCGGGAATGAGCCGCACCACCGAGTCGGCGATGATGCAGGCGGCCAGCTCGCCGCCGGTCAGCACGTAGTCGCCGATCGAGATCTCGCGCGTTATGAGGTGCTCGCGGATGCGGTGGTCGATGCCCTTGTAATGGCCGCAGAGGATGACGATGTTCCCGAGCGTCGAGAGGCGGTTGGCTTCGTGCTGGTCGTAGCGGACGCCGTCGGGCGAGGTGTAGATGATCTCGTCGTAGGTACGCTCTTCCCGGAGCTTCTCGACCAGCTCGAACACCGGCTCGCACTTCATCACCATCCCCGCCTCGCCGCCGAACGGGTAGTCGTCGGTGGTCTTGCGGCGGTCATGGGCGTAGTCGTGCAGGTTGTGGACGACGATCTCGACGAGCCCCTTCTCCTGCGCCCGCTTGAGGATGGATTCGTTCAGCGGCGAGGCGAGCAGGTCGGGAACGGAGGATATGATGTCTATTCGCATCGTTGTCGGACGTTTTGGGTGTTACTCTTTCTTGTTTTTCTGTTGCAGCAGGTTGATGAACGACGAGCTGATGATACCGGTCGGGATGGCGATCATGGCGATTCCGATCAGACTGATGAGGCTGCTCAGGAGTTTCCCCAGCGGGGTGATCGGGTAGATGTCGCCGTAGCCGACCGTGGTGAATGCCACGATGGACCACCACAGGCCGTCGCCGATATTGGCGAACGCTTCGGGCTGGGCGTTGCGTTCGATGTAGTACATGAGGATCGCCGAGAAGCAGACCATGATGCCGCAGGCGGTATAGGCCGTGACGAGTTCCTCGCGTACGGCCGAAAGGACCTCCCCGATGAACCGGAACGAGCGCGAGTGGCGGATGAGCTTGAAGACGATGAAGATGTATGCCAGCGTGATGATGTGGACCGAGGGGGTGTCCTTGAAAAGATAGACCAGCAGGAAGGGCAGCACGGCCACGAAGTCCACCGCGCCGTAGAACGAGAAGAGGTAGCGGACCCGCGCCCGGAACGGGCTTCTGCCGGGGTAGCGGGCCGGAGCCGCGACGATGCGCAGCACGTATTCGACCAGGAAGACGAACGATGCGAGGTAATTGATCCCGAAGAGCAGGTGGCGGTAGGGGCGCATCGTTTCGAACGAACTGCCGATGACCGCCGCGATGGAGGCCACGATGAAGAACATTACCGTGTAGTGGAACGGTTTGCCCGTCAGGATGCGCTGGAGCCGGTCGTACTGGTGCATGTCGGTCGTGTTTGTCGTTACCGGTCCTCGGGGCGTTCCGCGCCGGGCCGGAAGATGATGTCCTTCGTGCTTCCGGGGCTCAGGGGAATCTCGCGGCCGCGGTCGAGCGTGTAGCCCGCATAGCCCAGCCGGGTGAAAAGGCGGACGATCCGCGGCCGGTTTTCGCCGCCCGTCTCGATGAGCACCGTGGGGCGGAAGCGTTCGAGCAGCGGCCGCATCTCCTCCATGACCACCGCCTCGTACCCCTCGATGTCGCACTTGATGAAGTCCAGGCGCGGCAGGCGGGCGAACAGCTCGCTGCCGCGGCGCATTTCGGCCGTGAATTCCACGTCGCTCCGTCCGCCGCCCTCGTTCACGAAATTCCGGCCCGTGCCGAAGTAGCCGTTTTCGCGTGCCGAGTCGTTGCCCATGCGGACCGGACCGGCGGCCGCCCCGAGCGCGAAGGGGAGGATCTCCGTGTTGCCGCACCGGCGGAGGTTGCGGCTCAGCACCTTGCGGATCGGGGCTACGGGTTCCACGGCATAGACGCGGCCTGCGGGGCCTGCGAGGCGGGAGATCGTCCGGGCGTAGTAACCCAGATTGGCGCCGATGTCGATGCACGTGTCCCCTGCGCGCACGAGCTGCGGCAGGTGGTAAACGTACTCCGTCTCGGGGGCGCGGCGGCCCAGTCCGAGCCGCTGCCAAAGGAAGAACAGGCGGCTCACCGCCCGGAGGTAGCCTTCGAGCGGGAGCGTGCGGTAGAGGATGCGGTGGAGCGTCTTTTTCAAACCGTCAGTTTTTGTAGTTCACCTCGTCGTTCAGCACCTCGACGATGAAGGGGTTGTAGAGCGTTTCGTGGCCGATGGTCGTCTCCGGACCGTGACCGGGATAGACGTGCACCTCTTCGCCCAGCGGAAGCAACGAGTCGAGGATCGAACGCATGATCCACGAGTAGTCGCCGCCCGGCAGGTCCGTGCGGCCGATCGACTCGCGGAAGAGCGTGTCGCCCGTGAAGAGCGCTTTCGCCTGCGGCTCGTAGAACGCCACGTGGCCCGGGGTGTGGCCCGGGGTGGGGATCACGCGGAGGGTCGTCCGTCCGAAGCGGATTTCGGGCGTGCCGTCGAGGTCGATCTCCGCCGGGGGCATCGCGCCCACCTTCACGCCGAAGACCGAGCCGCTCGCCGAGGCGTTGTCCAGCAGGAAGCGGTCCTTGCCCGAGAGGGCGAAGGGAATGCCGTAGCGCTCCTTGAGGTGTCCGACGCCCAGCGTGTGGTCGAAATGGCCGTGGGTGTTGATGGCCATGACGGGTTCGAGCCCGTGTCCGGCGATGAAGTTGTCCAGCGCGGCGTCCTCGCGCGGCGAGGAGTTCCCGGCGTCGATGACGACGCACTGCTTCGTGTCGTCCCAGACGACATAGGTGTTCTCCTGTATGGGATTGAATTGCAGGCAGGCTGTTTTCATGGCGTGTCGCGGTATTTTTCACAAAGGTAGTGTTTTTTGCCGGATTTCGTCCGCCCTCCGCTTTTTTCGCCGCCGCATGGCGCGGCGAAGCCCGCCCCGCGCGATGCGGAGCGGGCTTCGGACGGGGCGGCCGGGCATCCGGCCGGACCCGTGCGCCGTTATTCGGCCGACTGCTCGACGAAGAACTCCCCGCCGCCGTTCTCGTCGTCCATGACCGCGATGCTGCCGTCGGCGTTGATGAAGTGGAAGTGCAGCTCCTCGATCACCGCGTCGTTCGGAAGCCCGAAGAGGTCCTTCGGCCAGAAGAACTTCTCGAAGCGTCCCTCGACGGGCGTCATGCGGTTCTTGTCCCCGGCGGTCTTGATTTCGGTCCTTTGTCCGCCGTCGTGGACGGCCGTGCCGCAGAGGTAGATCTCCGGAGCACCTTCCAGCGCGGTTCCGGAGGGCGAGAAGGTGATGCCGAACACGTCGCCGTAGCGGAACACCGAGGGGGTCGTGGAGAATACCCTGTCGGAGACCGTGAGGGACTTGAACTGCGCGTCCGCATGGCGCTTCTCATCGACGCTGAGGCCGTAGCTGTCGTATCCGTAGCTGTACCCCAGGTAGCAGGTGAGCGGTTCGGAGCCGGTTTTCAGCCGGATGTTCACGTCGGCGTGCACGGGATTGAACTTGGTCTCCGTGTTGTCCGGGTTGGTGATCTTGTCCCAGATTTCGAATGCGGTCGAGGAGCGCCATACGACCCACTCCATCTCCGTCTGCTCCGGGAGGCCGGCGTTGTCGCCCAGCCCCATGACCTGCATGAAGGCTTCGCTCCACGGCTTGCCCGTCTTGGGGTCTTTTTCCCCGGCGGGCATCGGTTCGAGCGGTTCGTTCACGACTTCGGGGTCCCCGTTCTTGTTTTGGCTGTAATCCTTCGTGGTCACGCTGAGCGATGCGGTCTCCGCGGCGTTCCACGCCTTCGGGACGAGCATGGCGAAGACCAGACGTCCCTTGTCGTTCGTGCCCGGCTCGACCCGCAGTTGGGCCGTGATTTCGATTTCGGAGCCGGGCAGGGCCCGTTCGGGCTGGCTGATGTTGTCGAAGTAGAGGCAGGAGACGACGAACAGCGGCAGCGCCGCGGCGAGCGCGCCGAAAAGCAGCTTATGTTTCGTGATTCTTTTCATGGTCGGAAGGTGTTAGAGGCTCTTGAATTTGTATTTGTAGGTCAGCAGGCGGCTGTCCAACCGGAACTCGGTGGTGAATCCGTCCTGTTCGAAGGTGGCCAGCACGGTGTCCGAATCCTTGATGCGCAGCACGTTGGGTGTCACGTCGGAGTCCAGCTCGCAGGCGATCGGCCCCCCCCCTTCGGGTATCAGTCCGGCGAAGGGCGAGAAGGGCACTTCGTCGTTTTCGAATACGACGGTGGTTCCCAGCGGCGAAACGTTGAGCGTCATGCGCAGCGGGGAGAAGTAGTCCAACTTGCCGGAAATGTCCAGGCCGTTCGTGTTGTCGGGGGAGCACAACAGCACCTTGTCCAGCCGGTAGGTGACGGTGTAGGTCTCCGGGTCTTCGCCCGAGGGCGGGGTGTTGTCTTCCGGCTTTTCGACCGGAATGTACGGGAGCGTCGTCTCTTCGTCGCATGAGGAGAATGCACATGCGGAGAGCGCGGCGGCGATCATGATGACGTATTTTTTCATAGCGTATTGATTTTTGGTATGTTCGGTTGGTAGTGCCCCCTTGCCCGGGGGCCGGGGTGTTGCGTTGCTTGTTCCGGGTCTTCAGAGCGTCATAGGCGAAAGCGGTTTTTAAGGGTTCGTTTTTCGGTGGGCGGGTCGTATCTTCGGGCCGTCCGCAGACGGGGTTTCCGTCCCGGGGGCCGCGTCGAGGGCGAATGTCAGGCGGTGGCGGCCGCTCTCCAGCTCCAGTTGCGGCTGTGCGGGGTCGCCCCGGCGGCCGTTGTGGCGCAGCGCGCGCGTTCCGTCGGGCACGGCGGCCGCGGCGGTGACGCCCGGGGGCAGCACGACGTCGATGCGGAGCGTACCCTCGTCGAGCCGCCAGCCGACCTCGATCCGTCCGTAGGGCGTCTCCTTGGCGATCCGGCACCAGGTGACGCCCGCGGGAATCTGCGGGTCGATCCGCACGTGCTCGTAGCCGGGGTGCGCGGGGTCCGTGCGCAGCCCGCCGAGGGCCTGGTAGAACCACGTGCCGATGCCGTTGTAGCAGTTGTGCACGCGGCTGCGCTCGCCGCTCCAGTATTCCCACGTCGTGGTCGCGCCGTGGTCGATCATGTGCAGATAGCCCGGGTAGTCGCGCTGTTTGAGCATCCGGTAGATGAACTCCGGGCAGCGTTCCTCGATGGCCCAGCGCGTGATGAGCGGCACGCCGACCAGTCCGCCGCCGATGTGGTCGCGCATCGCCTCGCGCGTCAGGCGGAAGAGCCTTTCGCGCACGGCGCCGCGGAGCGAGTCGGGGGTGGCCCCCACCAGCATCGGATAGACCATGTCGAGCTGCGAGCCGGTGGCGTAGGTCTGCGTCGCGGGGTCGTAGAACCGCGCGTGGATCGTGCGGTTGAGCGCCTCGCGGCGCGCCTCGAAGCCGTCGGCCTCGTCCGGGCGGCCCGTCAGGCGGGCCATCTGCGCCATCCTGGCGTAGCAGTCGCTGACGAAGCAGTTGTTCACCAGCGATACGGAGGCTTCGTTGCCCGTATCGACGCCCCGCGGCGCGAGCCAGTCGCCGAGGAACCAGTCCCGGTAGGGGGTGTCGGGCCATCGGGTCAGCAGGCCGTCGCGCATGTGCCGCTCGACGTAGCCGATCCACTCCCGCATGGCGGGGTAGTGGCGCTCGACGAGCGAGGGGTCGCCGTAGTTGAGCCACGTCTGCCACGGGGCCATGACCAGGAAACCGCACCAGTAGGGGCCTCCTCCGCCCGCCCCGGCGTTGGGGGCCACGTGCGGCAGGCTGCCTCCCGGACGCATCGCGTCGTCCCACGCCTGCACCCAGTTGGCGTAGAGCGGGGCCACGCCGTAGAGGGTTTGCAGGATCTCGGTCGAGGAGTTGCCGTCGCCGCCGTATCCCGCGCGTTCGAGGTGGGGGCAATCGACCATGTAGCCGTTGTAGGCCAGACACGCCAGCGTGCGGGCGATCATGTCGTGGATGGCGTTCAGGTCGGCGTCCGACGAGGCGAACTCCGCTTCCGGACGGTAGTCGGTGCGGATCGCCAGCGCCCGGAAATCCTCCCGGCGGGGCGTCCGCGCCAGTCCGCGCACCTCGGCGTAGCGGAAGGCGTGGTGGTTGAACTTGTTGGTGAAGCGTTCGCCGTTGCGGTCGCCGCAGGCGATGTAGGTGTCGCGCTGCCGCTGGTCTGCGAGGCTCCCGTCGGGCTCCGTCGCGTCGCTGTACGCGATCTCGACGCGCGCGCCGGGGAGCAGCTCTTCGAAATCGGCCTCCAGCCATCCGGTGACGACCCGTCCGAAGTCGAGCCGCCAGACGCCGGGGGCCGTTTCGCGCAGTTCGTGCGGCAGCAGCCGCTCCTGCACGCGGTCGGGCTGGACCGTCTGGGGCGTTGCGCGGTGGCCGGGCTTGTCGCGTGCGATCACCGGCCGCCAGTCGAGCGCGGCCAGATCGTCCGGAGCCATCGAGCGCGGGTTGCGCCGCGCATCGACCTCCTCGCCGCCGAAGTCGAGGGCGTTCCACGACCCCGTGTCGCGGTAGCCGCTCAGCGCCGCGCGCCAGGAGAGGTCCGTGCGGCAGACGGTCTGCCACGTGCCGTCGGTCCGCGTGTCGATCTGCGCCCGCACGAGCGGTTCGGTGTAGGGCTCGTCGGGCTGCCAGCGGCCGAACGTGCCGCGTTTGTACCATCCCTGTCCGAGCCAGATCACCACCTCGTTCACGCCTTCGCGCAGGTAGGGCGCGGCGTCGTAGGTCACCCACAGCGAGCGTTTGTCGAGCTGCGAGAGGGCCGGAGCGAGGCAGGCGTCGCCCGCCTTGCGGCCGTTGATCCAGACTTCGTGGTAACCCAGCGAATTGACGTGCAGCAGGGCCGCATCCCCCGTTTCGGGGAGGTCGAACCTCCGGCGCAGCAGCACGGCCGTGGCTCCCGAGCCTTCGAGGCCGATGAACCGTCCGGCGACGGCCGCCGGGTCCGTGAGGCCGACGCCGAAGCGGGCGATCGGGGAGACGACGCGCCTGCCGCCCTTTTCGGTGCGGACCGTGACGCGCCACCAGCACTGCGTGCGGGCCCCGAGCGGACGGCCCCCGTAGGGAACCGCCACCGAGCGCGGGGAGCGCACCTCGCCCGAATCCCAGAGGTCGGCCTTCCCGGCGGCGAGCAGCAGGCTGTCCGAGGCGACCTCGATGCGGTAGCTGCGCTGCGCGTCGCCCTGCCGGCCGGAACGCAGTTGCCACCCCAGCCGGGGCGCGGCGACGCCGATGGCCGGCGGGTCGGTCAGCCCCTCGCACGTGAGCCGTTCGAGGCGGGGCGTATCCCGCCGCTCCGGCCGCCGGGAGGTCTCCCGCGGTCCCGCTTCCGGAACCTCGCCGGCCGGTGCGGTTGCGAACGCATCGGCGGCGGTGAGGCCGAGCAGCAGGAGTGCGTATGGAAGGATTCTCTTCATCGGTTCGAGTCGTTTTCGGTCCGTTTCGCCTCCGGGCCGGGCAGCCGCGTTCCGGCCGCCCGGCGGGGGCGTACGTTGAGGGGCCTGCCTTTATTCTGCGCCTTCCGTTTCCGTGTCGGGTTGCGTTTGTCCGTCGTCCTCCGTATCCGTGTCGTAAACGTGTTCCCAGTTATAGACGCGGAAGAAGAACGGGCGGTAGAAGTCGGCGCTGCCCACGCGGTTGAAGTTGTCCCAGAAGTTGTTCGGATCGCTGTTGGTCGAGAAGACCAGCTCGCCCTGCCGCGAGAGCGCCGGGTGGAGGTTGATCATGTACCAGCGCTGGGGATAGGGGTTGCCCAGCTTGTCGAGCGTGGCGGGCAGCGTGAAGAGCAGCGTGCGGTCGGTGAAGGGCCCGTAAGGCTTTTCGCTGCGGTAGATGTAGATGTCGCGGCCGAAGGGGAAGCCCTCCATGCACATGTAGTAGGTTCCGTCCTTCTCGAACACCCACGGCATCGATCCCGACTCGGCGGTGATGTACGAACGCTCCATCTCCTCGTCGGTCGGCACGGTGCTCTGCCACTGGTAGTCGCCGCTCAGGTCGCGGATGTAGTAGCTCCACGGGCTGCCCAGGTCGAGCGTCTCGGTGCGGGCCACCAGCACGCGCGAGACGAGCCCCTCCTGCTTGGTCGTGTAGAGATAGATGTGCCCTTCCTTCGTGTCCTCGAACATGGTCGAGCCGTAGCCCAGCCCGTCGGCCTTGAAGTCGTAGTCGGTCGAGAGTACCGACATGTAGGTGTCGTCGCCGGGCTCGCCGTCGAGCGAATACTCCCGCAGGCAGCCGTCGATGTTCTTCAGTGCGCCGGGTTCCACGCCCGTCCAGAGCATCTGCAGGATCTTTCCGCGAGCCGGATCGTCGTAGATGACCGCGTCGCCGGCCCAGTAGCAGAAATCCTGGTCGATCTCGCCTTTCTCGATCTCCTCGTCGGAGAGCGAGGCTTTCGGGTGGCGGATATGCGTGCGGGCCTGGTAGTAGCGGTCTGCCGAGGGATCGGTCGTCTGCACGTAGTCGGCCAGCCATACCAGGTCGTCGTCGGTTTCGGTCCCCGAGGCGATCGTCGCGCCTTTCTGGATCATGAGGCTGTTGCGCGGGAAGCTGCATGCGCCCCGGGCGCGGGTTTCGCCGTCCACGACGCCGTAGAAACTGTCGTTGAAGGACCAGAAGACGTTGCCGTCGGGCAGCGCCGTGGTGAGCACGCCGTCGCCGCCGTTCCACCCCAGCGTGCGGGTGAACAGCGCGTCGTAGCGCTTGTCCTTGTAAACGAAGACATGCGGGTCCTGACCCCCTTCGTCGGGCATCAGCTGGAGGTTCCACGACGGGTCGATCGTCGGGGGCGTCAGCGCCTCGGGCGCTTCGGGCGCCTCGTCGTAGGGGATCGCCGGGTTGTCGAAGTCGTTGCATGCGGCCAGCGAGCCTGCGCACAAGCCGGCGGCGCAGAGGGTGATGATATGTTTTTTCATGGTTCGGTGCGATAAAGGTTTAGTATTCGGTGCGGGTCATCGTTTCGCGCACCTCCTGCCAGTTGTTGCCCGATTCGGTGGCGTACTTGTAGCGGTAGTAGAGGTAGAAGGTTCCCGTCGCGGGGTCGTAGGCGCTCACGTCCGTCGGCGAGGCGCTGACGGAGATGGCGTCCTGGCTGTCGAGATAGGGTTCTATCGTGACCTTCTGCATGGGCACCGTCTCGTCCGTGAGTTCGCCCTCGACGTAGATCGGCACGTTCACCCACGTCTCGGGATCGACCGTGATGCGGATGCTGTTGTTGCGGATGTCGAGCGCCTCGGTCTCCGCCGTGGCGCCCGGGAGGATGCGGATCGAGTGCTTGCCTACGGGAGTGACCAGCTTCGAGGAGTTGATCGCCTGACGCCGGGAGTCGGAGCCGAAGATGTTGTCGATGACCCAGCCCGACTGCGTGGTTCCCGTCATGGTGTAATAGGTGTCGCTCTTGGTGGTGGCGTAGTCGTTCTTGCGCAGGATCTCGAAGAGCACGTAGTTCTTCGTGGTCGAGGCCATGCAGGAGGAGACGGACTCGATGCGCAGCGGGATGAAGTAGGTCTCGTCGGGCAGCAGCTCGTCGATCCGGACGGTGACGGGCAGCAGCTCGGAGTTGGTCCCGGCCTTCATCTCGACGCTCATGGGGTCGATCGTGTAGTACTCCTCGGGGAGCTCCAGCGCATAGTCCTCGAACTTGGTGTCGAAGTTGCGCTTGTTGTACTCGCCGATGGCCTCGTGGTCGAGGGCGAAGGTCACGGTGACATTCTCGTCGAGGCTCGTCGTGCCGCTGGAGTAGATGGCCAGCTTGCCTTCGCAGCCCTCCTCGCCGTATTCGAACTCCTGGCCGAGGATGTTGTTCTCGCCGCTGACGATGAAGATTTCCTTGCGGTAGAGCTCCTCCTTGTAGTATTCCATTTCGCACGAGGCCAGGAAGGCGGCCGCCGCGGCGAGGAGCGTTATTTTGCTGAATGCTTTCATTTGCGGATGTTTTTAGGAATTGACTATTTCTCCCAGCCCGGGTTCTGGTCCAGGCTCGGCACTTTGCGCAGCTCGTCGCGGTGCAGCGGCATGAACATGTACTTGGACTTGAACGTGCGTTCGCGGATGGTGCGGTACGAGATGATGGTCGGCGAGTAGAATCCCTCCCACTTTTCGGCATCGACGTTCAGGCCCGTCAGCGGTTCGCGCTCCAGCTCCTCGAAGATGCCCCACCGGCAGATGTCGTAGTAGCGGCGGTTTTCGTGGAGGAACTCGACCATGCGCTCGCGCTGGATCAGCTCGTTGAAGGTCCCGGGATTCGCCAGCTCGGCCGCCTCGGCTCCGGGCAGTCCGGCGCGGTAGCGCACCTGGTTGAAGGCTTCGGCCATGGCGCTCTCGTCGCGCGAATAGCTCTCGCCATTGACCTCGTGGGTCGTCGTCAGGTTGTTCAGCGCCTCGGCGTAGGAGAGCAGGATTTCGGCGTAGCGGATGATCGGGAAGGTCTTCGTCACCGTGCGGGCGTTGCTGCCCGTGCGGGCGTCGCGCGGGTGGACGTACTTGCGGCAGGTGTAGCCCGTCAGGTTGTAGATGTTCGTCACGCCCGCCTGGTTCTTGCCGGCGTTGGCGCCGTTGTAGTACTCGACGATCTGGTTGCGCATCTCCTCCGAGGTGGTCGATTCCATCTGCCAGAGGGCGCCCGAGAAGCCGATGCTCGCATAGAAGCGCGGCTCGCGGTTGTCATAGGCCTTGTACGTGCCGCCGGGCAGGCGGTAGTTCTTCGAGAGCTGCTTGTCGGCCGTGGTGACGCAGGTCTGGTCGTAGGGACGGTCCTCGTAGGGATACTCCGCGCTCGCGTTGTGGATGTCGCGGCCGTCGGCCATGCGGTAGGCATCGACGATGCGCTGCGGAATGCTGATCGAACTGTTGCCGCCCAGTTTCAGGGGAAAGACCACGTCCTGCTGGTCGGTGACGTTCTGCGTCGTGCCCCAGATCAGCTCGGGGTTGGTCACGTTGGTCGTCTCGCCGGTGAACATTTCCGAGTAGGAGCGGAAGGGGTCGATGCCGCCCGCACCCTGCGGGAAGGCGGCCGAGGGGACGTTCGCGGGCAGGGGCACGGTGTACTCGTCGGCCGGAACCGTATGCAGGCGGTAGATGCCCAGGTCCATGACGCGCTTGGCGGCGGCAGCGGCCACGGCCCACTTGCGCTCGTCGTAGGTCTGCGAGACGTAGTGCACGCCGTCGGACTTGCGCTTGAAGTCGCCGAAGTAGCGGTGCGCGGCCGTCCCGCCGTTGAAGAGCGGGCTGGCGGCCTGCAACCGGAGGCGCGCCACCAGCGCCAGCGCGGCGCCTTTGGTCGGGGTTCCGAAGAGGTCGAGCGGCTGTTCGGTCTCGAGGTTCTCGGCCGCGGCCTCCAGCTCCGAGCAGATGTAGTCCACGCACTCGTCGTAGGTGCTGCGCTCGCGCTGGTAGTAGTCGGGCGTGGCGTTGGTGTCGTAGACCTGGTCGCCCACCAGGATCATGGGACCCTGGTTCTGGAGAATCCGGTAGTAGGCGTAGGCGCGCAGGAAGCGGCAGCGGGCGCGGAACTCCATCTTGTCGAAGGCGTTCATGTCGGGCACGTCGTCGATGTGGGGCAGCATGGTGTTGATCTTGCGGATCACCTTGTAGCATTTGGGCCATACGTTGAAATCCCAGTCCCAGCCGCCCGTGGACGTGTAGGAGATTTTGTCGGTGGTCAGCTCCGTGCCGGGGAACGAGACGTCGAGGATGCCGTTGTAGAAGGTTCCGCAACTGACGGCCTCGTCCGAACCGGTGGCTCCCGGCTCGCTGCACCAGTAGTACATGCGGCCCTCCTTGGGCAGCTCGTTCACCGCGCCGTTGAAGTAGCGCTCGATATTGTACTGGCTCTCGAAGATTTTCTCTTCGGAGAAGGTGTCCTCGAAGTAGTCGTCCACGTTCAGGAAGTCGCACGAAGTGGCGAGGCTGCCGGCCAGGGCGAGGGATATGATGAATGTCTTTTTCATGTTCGATGGTTGTTGGAGAGGTTCCGGATTAGAAGTTCAGGTAAATCTGCAGCGAGAAGCGGCGCGGGATGGGGTAGGCGTGTCCCGTGTCCATGGCCTGCTCGGGATCGAAGATGTCCACTCCGTCCCATACGGCGAGGTTCTCGCACATGACCTGGAAGTCGATCGACTGCAGGCCGAGCGCCTTGCGCAGTCCCGGCGTGCGCAGGTTGTAGTTCAGGCTCAGCTCCTGCAGGCGCAGGTAGCGGGCGTTGCCCTTCCAGAAGGTCGAGGGTTTGGTGTTGTTGGCGTTGTTGCCGTAGGAGAGGCGCGGGAAGCGCGCGTGGGGGTTCTCCGTGGCCTTGTTGCCCGAGTATTCGGCCGAGGTCCAGCGGTTGGCCGGATCGTAGGCCAGCGTCAGCACGTTGCCCTTGTAACCCTGGTTGAAGGGGATGTAGCCGTCGAATTTCGAGCCGTCCTTGCCGCCGTAGAGGAAGTAGTTGTTGCCCGTGCCCTTGAACAGCACGTTGAGCGTCCAGTTCTTGTAGCGGACCTCGGCGCCGAAGCCGTACATGAACTGCGGGACGCCGGAGTAGGCGAACAGGGGCACCTGGTCGTCGTCGGTGATCACGCCGTCGCCGTTCACGTCCTTGTACTTGATGTCGCCGGGACGCACCGTGCCGAACTGCTCGGGCGACATGTCCACGTCCTGCTGGTCCTTGAACAGACCCAGCGCGACGAATCCCCGCTGCACGTCGTTCGAGAACCCGGTCTTGCTCAGGTAGGGATAGGGCTGCGTGGCCTCCTCCCAGTTGTCGATCTTGTTCTTCGAGAGGGTGAAGTTGCCTCGCAGGGTGAAGTGCGCGTTCTTGCCGATGGGCTGGAAATACTCGAAGTTGCCGTCGCCGCCCCAGGAGGTCATGCCGCCGACGTTGCCGTAGGGCATGGTGATCACGCCCACGTAGTCGGGAATCTGCGCGCGCTGCTGGAAGATGCCTTCGCGGCGGTCGCGGAAGTAATCTACGGTCATGGTGAACTGTCCGCCGAAAAGGTGGAGGTCCAGACCGATGTCGAGCTTCTTGGCCTTCTCCCACATGAGGTTGTCGGCGCCCACGCGCTCCTCGGTCAGTACGCCCGAGCCGCCCCACGGCGTAGTGTCGGTCGTCTCCTTGATGATCGTCAGGTAGGGGAAGCGCAGGTTGCTGATGCGGTCGTTGCCCACCAGACCGTACGAGGCGCGGATCTTCATGAACTCGATCCACTTGATCCGCTTCATGAACTCGTACTGCGTGGGTACCCATCCCACGGCCACGGCCGGGAAGAAGCCGTACTGCTTGCCGCTCTGGAAGTTCTCCGAACCGTTCAGACCGAAGTTCAGGTCGAGGAAGTAGGTGTCCCTGAAGCCGTAGGTGAAGCGGCCCGAAAGGCTCTGGTAGCGCTTGGCGATGGCATTCATCGAGCTGTCGGCGCCCGATTCGGTGGTGCTTTCCAGATAGTAGAAGAGCAGGCCGCCTACGCGGTGGTCGCCGAAGGCACGGTCGTAATTGACCTTCGCGTCGAAGTAGAGCTTGCGCCAGTTCCATGCCTCGGAGTTGTACTGCACCGACTGTTCGGTGACCTGCTGCGAGAGCATCAGCTCGCCGTTCTGGTTGCGCTCGCGGGCCAGGTAGAGGGCCGGCATCGAGTAGCGGCTTTCGCCGAAGAGCGTCTGGGAATCCCACGAGCCGGTGGCCTGTACGCTCAGCCCCTCGGTAATCATGTTGAGATCCTGCTTGACACCGATGTTGAAGAGCGTGCGGCTCTGGTTCTCCACCGTGTTGCCCGTGTAGTTGAGCAGCACGTGGGGCGGAATGTCGCTGTCCGAACCCGAGGCGGGCAGCTCGCCGCTTGAATAGCGCAGCGGGTACATCAGCGGCGTGGTCTTGGCCTGCGAATCCCAGAGCCAGTTGGTCAGGGGCGTCTGGATCGACTCGGCGCGGCTGTACGGCTTGCCCATGCTCGGGCGCTTGCTCACCGACATGAAGCCCGTGGCGCCCAGATAGACCTGCGTCGTTTTCGTGAGGTTGATGTCGATGTTGGTGCGGAAGTTATAGGTGTCGTAGCCGACGCCCTTGCTGTATTTGCTGTCGTCGAGGGTCTTGTAGGCCGAGCTCTCCTGCGACATGCCCAGGCTGGCGAAGTAGCGTGCGACGCTGCCGCCGCCCTGCGCGCTGACGTACTGCGTGTGCTGGAACGACGTGGGGTTGAGGATCACGTCCTGCCAGTCGATGTCGGGATAGAGGTCGGGGTCCAGTCCGTAGCGGATGATGTCCATCTGCGTGTTGTCGTAGATCGGGCTCAGTCCGTCGGCCGCGGCCGCCTCGTTGGCCATTTCGGCATACTGTATGGCGTTCACGTACTTGGGCAGGCGGCGCAGCTCGGAGATGGTGTAGTTCGAGCGGAAGGTGATCTTGAGTTGTTCCTCCTTGCCCCGCTTGGTGGTCACGAGCACCACGCCGTTGGCGCCGCGGCTGCCATAGACGGCCGTCGCTGCGGCGTCCTTGAGCACCGAGAAGCTCTCCACGTCGGCCGGGTCGATCTGGCTGAGGTTGCCCTCCAGACCGTCGATGAGCACGAGTGCGCCGCTGTTGGCGCCGAACGTGCCGATGCCGCGCACCCAGAATTCGGAGATGTTCCGGCCCGGCTCGCCGCTCGACTGGACGGAGATCACGCCCGGGACGCGGCCGCCGAGGGTATTGACGATGTTCGTCGCCGGCAGCTCGAGGTCCTTGGTGTCCACCACGGCCACGGCGCCCGTCACGCTGACCTTGCGCTGCGTGCCCATGCCCACGACGACGACCTCTTCGAGTTCGTTGCCCTCCTTGAGGGTGATCTTCACGTCGTCGTCCGAGGTGAGTATCTGTTCGACGGTCTCGTAACCCACGAACGATACGACCAGCGTGTTGTAGAGTTTGGCCTTGAGCGTGAAACGGCCCTCCGAATTGGTGATGTTGCCCGTGCCGGGCTCGTCCTTGATATAGACCGTGGCGCCGACGATGGGCATGTCGTTCGAATCGACGACCTGACCGTTTACCGTGATCGCCGGCTGCTGTTTGTTCTGGGCGCCCGCCTGCACCGCGAAGGCGAACAGCAGGACGCATATCGTTAGAAATCGCTTCATGTCTGTTTGGGTTTGTTGAATGGGACCTGCTTATTCGATGGCGATGCGGCGGATGGCGTAGTTCTCGCTGTCGCCGACGTAGAGGTTGCCCTCGGAGGTGATCGCCAGCCCGATCGGCTTGTTGAATTTGGCCATGTCGGCGGGACCGTTCTGGTAGCCCGACGATTTGGGGGTTCCGGCGAAGGTCGAGACATACCCGTTCGACAGGGTGATCTTGCGGATGCAGTGGTTCTCCGTGTCGGTCACGTAGATGGCCTCCCCTTCGGGATCGACGGCCATCTGTCCGGGCTGGTTGAACTGCGCCTCGGCGAGCGGTCCGTCCAGATAGCCCGACGTGTTTTTCCGGCCGGCCCATACCTCGATGGTTCCGGCGGCGATGTCGTGCCGGTAGATGCAGTGGTGGTCCTTGTTGGAGAAATAGACGATGTTGGGGTCCCTCGGGTCGAAGACGACGCCCTTGATGTCGCCCTGCGAGTCGATGAACCGCTCGGACGGCGTGAGGTTCTCGCCGGCTCCGGTGGCGGGGTCCCAGCGGGCCACCACGCCCTCGTTGGTGTAGAAGTAGAACTTGTGGTCGGCGGGGCTCATCGTGAAGGTCTGGATGGCGTTCCATACGGGAGCGAAGTTGCCGTCCGTGTAGAACAGGTCGTGGTCCCACTTGATGTCGCCCATCTTCGTGTTGGCGTAGTCGGCCGCGGGGTCGAAATAGCCGTATTCCTTGTTGCCGATGTTGGCGTGATACCAGTAAACGTCGCCCGTGGCGAGGTCGGTTCCCAGCAGGATGCCCGTCACCAGGATGCTGAAGTCGTTGAGGACCTTGATGCTGTTGGCCTCCTCGCTCATCATATAGACGCGGTGCGTGCCTCCGTCGTCGTCGGTCTTGAAACGCACGTAGAGGTTGTCGTTCTCATCTACGGCGATGCCCGATTCGGGTTTCTGCGCGAAGTACGATCCGGTCAGCGACGAGGTTCCCGCCGGCATGTCGGTTCCTTTCTCGCCGCCTGCGACGGTCGAGACGTTGGTCTGGATGATGTATTCGAAGATTTCGTCGAACTGCGCCTTGTTCTCCTCGTTCTCGCCCATGGAGACGGAGATGACGCACTCTTCGCCCGGGAGCTTGGGCGCGAGGACGAGCATGCGGTTTCCCGTCGAGGAGATGACGGCGGCCCGTTTCTCGTTGAAATAGACGTTGAGGGCTTTGGCGTCGGTGCCGAAGTTCCGGCCCTCGATGATGACCTGGGTGGCTATCGAGCCGGTTTTAGGGTAGAACGATTCGAGTACGATGGGCTGATCGGGCCGGTAGCCCGAATTTCCCCCCCCCTCGTCGTCGGAGCACGACAGCAGCCCCAGACCTGCCGTCAGACAGGCGAGCCACACGTGCAGGCGGCATTTGCGGTAGAAATTTTTCATGTACTTGGGTTATTAGGTTAATGATAAGTTTGAGTGAATGGTCGGTGTTCGGGCGTTTTATGTGATCGGCCGCTCCGGCGTCCTGTCGCGGAAAGCCGTCCCTCCCGTGCGGACGCGCCCTTCGGGGCGGGGGCGGAAAGGGGCGGAACGCATCGCGGCGGCAGGAACCGGAGGCCTGCCGCCTGCATACGGGCGCATGGATTTCGGAGTCGGTTTTTCCGAAGTCGGATAAGTCGGGTTCATCGGTTTTTCAGGTTCCGCCGGATGGTTTTTCCGCCGGGAAGTTTTCGGTACACAAAGTAACTCAACTCGCGGGAGTTATTCAAGCCTGTGACGGCCAAAGTAAGGGAAATAGTAAATGGGGTATGTCGTAAAACGGCTGATTGTCAGGATCGTGAAAATTGCCCCCCCCCTCGGTTTTGGTAAACCGATATTAACGTGTCCGGAAGCCTTTCCGCGCCGGTCGCCGGGCCGAACGGAACATTTTGCGGCCTGAAACGGGATTTCGCCGCTTTCGTTCGTCCGTTTTCCGCACCGCTCCGGATTTAATTTCGTATCTTTGTATCGGCCGGGCCGGAGGAGCGGCCGCGGAATGCGGACGACGCCGTGTGCGGCAGGTTTTCGATAATAATTAGGTAACGGATGAAACGATTGCTGGGATGCTGGGTTTCGGCCCTGCTTTTGCCGCTCTTCTGCGTCGCGCAGCCGGAGGAGTGCCGCACGGTGCGCGACGTGCCTTACCGGGAGGCGGGGGATTCGCTCCGCGACGATCCGATGTGCCGGCTCGATCTGGTCTGCCCCGCCGGGGCGGAGGGTTTTCCGACGGTCGTCTGGTTTCACGGCGGCGGCCTGACGGGCGGCCGCCGCGAGATTCCCGAGGAGCTGCTCGCCGGAGGGTTCGCCGTCGCGGGGGTGGAGTACCGCCTCTCGCCGCAGACCCCGGTGGCCGGCTGTCTCGAAGACGCCGCGGCCGCCGTGGCATGGGTCGTGCGGCATATCGCCTCCTACGGCGGCGATCCGGAACTGATCTTTCTGGCGGGGCACTCCGCGGGCGGTTACCTCGTCTCGATGCTCGGGCTGGACAAGCGCTGGCTCGCGGCGCAGGGACTGGATCCCGACCGGGCCGTGGCAGCCGTGATTCCTTACAGCGGGCAGGCGGTCACGCACTTCACGCGCCGCGCCGAACTGGGGATGCCCGCCGGGCAGCCGCTCGTGGACGACATGGCCCCGCTTTTCCACGTACGGGCCGATGCCCCGCCGATGCTGCTCCTCTCGGGAGACAGGGAGCTGGAGATGCTGGGCCGCTACGAGGAGAACGCTTACTTTTGGCGGATGCTGCGCATCGCGGGCCATCCCGACGTCCGGCTGCTCGAATTCGACGGCTACGACCACGGCAACATGCCCCAGGCGGGCCATCCCGCCGCCGTGCGCTACATCCGCGGGCGGTGCGATAAAATACGGAACGGACGATGAATGTGAAACGGATGCTATGGGGCCTGCCGCTCGCGCTTTTCGCGGCGGCCTCGACGGGCTGTTCGCTGCTGAAGGTGGCGGTGGCCACGGGAGATCCCCTCTCGAAGGAGGAGATGAACGTAAGGACGATGACCCGCGGGTTCTACTACGACATGGCGGGCGAGGTGGCGCGAGCCGCCGACTCGATCATCGGGGCGTCGGACCGTCTGGAGGTCCGCACGGCCGCCGTGCGGTGGAAGATACGGGCCACGCGCGCCGGAGTGACGGCCGCCATGCAGAGCATTCCCGACGTGGCGATGGCCGACCTCTGGATTCTCTGCCGCCGCATGAACGAGGGCTTCGCCGCGACCCCCGACTCGCTGCTGTTCGGAGCGCAGAGCGACATCGCGCGGGAGACGGCCGCACGGCTCGACCGCCGGGCCGCACGGCTGGCCGGGCGGCTGCTCCCTGCGGAGCGGTATGCGCTCATGGAGCGGTTCGTCGATGAATTCATGCGCGACAACCCCGTCACGGAGAGCGACGGGGCCGACAACACGACCCTTGCGTGGCTCGAGTTCCTCCGGGAGAACGGTGTCGAGCCGGCCTATGCCGTGGGGTCGATCGCCGAGGTGCTGGCCGACGTGAACGACCGCGTGAGCGGCCAGACGCAGCAACTCTCGAACAGTGTCGGCTGGTCGAAGGACCTGATCGAGATGCGGCTCGCGCAGGACAGCCTGCGCGACCGGATCGGTGCGCAGCTCGATTCGCTCGACCGCAATTTCCGCCGCATGGTGGCCGTCGCCGAGCACCTGCCCGAGATTTCGGACCGCGTGCTGGAGGAGCTCAACGAACAGGCGACGCAGCTGCTCTGGACGATGGACGTCTCGGTGGACAACGCCTTCTCGGGCTTCGACCGGCAGCGGATGGAGTTGCAGTCGTATGTCTCGCGCGAGCGCGAGGCGCTCGTGGAGCAGCTTCGCACCACGGGCGAGGACCTGCTCTCGACGGCCTTCGACGCCGTGCCGGGGCTGGTGGGCCGGGTGCTGCTGTATGTCGTGCTGGCGCTCGCGGTGCTGCTCGGCGGCCCCTTCGCGCTGGGCTTCTGGCTCGGGGGCGTGCGGCAGCGGGCGAAGCTGCGCAAACATCCGGAGGCATGATGCGGCCGGATGTTTGCGCAGCCGGCGAGGAGGTTTTCCGCCGCGAGGCCGATGCGTTCCTGGCCTCCCTGCCCGCCGGATGGCAGGAGCGCTGGCGCCGGGCCGTCCGGCAGGCGGCCGCGGGCGACGGAAGAGCCCTTGCGGAGGTGCGGCGTTCGCGGAACGGAATGCCGCCGCTGCCGGAAGGGGTCCGGGCGGTCCGGATCGCTCCCCGTATGATGCTTTACGTCCCCGCCGCGCCTTCTGCGTCCGTTACCTCCGTCGTTCCCGTCTCTTCCGCCGCGCATGCCGCTTCCGCTTCCGGGCCGCTGCCGCTGCTGGTCTATTTCCACGGCGGCGGCTGGGTGCTGGGCGGAATCGGCAGTTGCGCCCGTTTCTGCGCCGAACTGGCGGCTGCGGGGCATGTGCTGGTGCTGGCCGCGGATTACAGACTGGCGCCCGAACACCCTTTTCCGCAGGGGTTGGACGACTGCATGCGGGCCGTGGAGACGGCCCTGCGGCGTGCCTCCGAATGGGGCGGTTCGCCGGAGCGGGTCTCCGTCGGGGGCGACAGCTCGGGCGGAAACCTCGCGTTGGCCGTTGCGTTGCGCCGCCGTGCCGAGGGCCTGCCGCCGCTGCGGTCGCTGGTGCTGTTCTACCCCGTGGTGACGGCCCGGGCCGACGGATCGGCCTCGTGGAAGCGTTACGGGCAGGGCGCAGCGCTCGACGGGACGTTGATGGAGACCTTCTCCCTGGCCTATGCATCCGGCCGGGAGGAGCTTCCGCTCGTCTCGCCCGCCGCGGCCTCCGACGCCGAACTGGCCGGGCTGCCGCCGCTGCTGCTCGTGGCGGCCGGGCGGGATATTCTCCGCGACCAGGGGGAGGCCTTCGCGGAGCGGTTGCTGCGGCTGGGCGTGGCGGTTCGGCGCGAGGAGCTGGCCGGAGCGGTCCATCTCTTCGTCACCGTGCCGGGGCAGGAGCGCGCCTTCCGCCGCGCCGTCGCCCTCGCGCGGGAGTTTCTGGCGGGGTGACGGAGCGGAAAATTCCCGTTTCCGGCGGCCGGAATCCGAATTGTTTCTAACTTTGCGGTGCAAAGCATAAATCGAAATGGCAAGAAAGAAAGCGAATTATCCCCTGATCGAGGGGCTCGAGATAACGACGCTCGCCGCCGAAGGCAAGGCGATGGGGCGTTGGCAGGACGTGGTGGTCTTCGTGCCGATGACCGTGCCGGGCGACGTCGTGGACGTGCAGATCCGGTCGAAACGCCGCCGCTACATGGAAGGTTTCGTCGTGCGTTACGTGAAGCGGTCGCCGTTGCGCGAGGAGCCCTTCTGCGAGCATTTCGGCGTCTGCGGCGGCTGCAAGTGGCAGAACCTGCCCTACGGGGAGCAGTTGCGCTTCAAGACCGAACAGGTCCGCGACCAACTGACGCGCATCGGCAGGATCGCGCTGCCCGAAATCGCGCCGTGTCTGGGCTCGGCCCGCACGCAGTTCTACCGCAACAAGCTCGAATTCACCTTCGCCGACCGTCGCTGGCTCACGCGCGAGGAGATCGGGGCGGGCGGCGAGATCGGCGCCGCGCCCGCCGCGGGATTCCACATCCCGGGCATGTTCGACAAGGTGCTCGATATCCGTCGCTGCTGGTTGCAGCCCGATCCGTCGAATCCGATCCGGCTGGAAACCAAACGGTTCTGCATGGAGCGCGGCTATACGTTCCACAACGCCCGCACGCATACGGGCCTCATGCGCAACATGATCGTGCGCACGGCCTCGACGGGCGAGGTGATGGTCGTCGTGGTCTTCGGCGCCGACGACCGTCCGCGGATCGGGGCCCTCATGGAGCACCTCGCCGCTTCCTTCCCGCAGATCACCTCGCTCTTCTACGTGGTCAATACGAAGCTCAACGACTCGGTGGGCGACCTCGACCCGGTGCTCTGGTGCGGCAAGGATCATATCGTGGAACGGATGGAGGGGCTGCAATTCAAGGTGGGCCCCAAGTCCTTCTACCAAACCAATTCGGAGCAGGCCTACGAACTCTACAAGGTGGCGCGCGACTTCGCGGCGCTCGGGCCCGGCGACGTGCTCTACGACCTCTACACGGGTACGGGGACCATCGCGAACTTCTGCGCCGCGCACTGCCGCAAGGTCGTGGGCGTGGAGTACGTGCCCGAAGCGATCGCCGACGCGCGGATCAATTCCGAGGTGAACGGCATCGCCAATACGGTCTTCTACGCCGGGGACATGAAGGCGGTGCTCGACGACGATTTCATCGCGGCGAACGGCCGCCCCGACGTCGTCATCCTCGACCCGCCGCGGGCGGGCGTGGACGAACCGGTCATCGGGGTCATCCTGCACGCCGCGCCGCAGCGTATCGTCTATGTGAGCTGCAATCCCGCCACGCAGGCGCGCGACCTGGCGCTCATGGACGGCGCCTACCGCGTCGAGGCGGTGCAGCCGGTCGATATGTTCCCCCATACGCACCACGTGGAGAATGTCGTCAAACTCGTGCGGCGCTGACCGCCGGGGCGAAACGGCCGGATCGGCGGGTGAAACGACCCGCCGCGGATGCAGTATCCTTCCGGTTCCGGCGTTTTATTTGCAAAGGAATTTTCCGAAAACCTAAAAGACGAAAAGTTATGAAACGATTGATCGTATTGGCGGCGGCCGCCCTGATGGCGTTCCCCGCGATGGCGCAGATGCAGGAGGCGTACCCCAGCTATATCCAGGTGAACGGCCGGGCCGAGAAGGAGATCACTCCCGACGAGTTCTACCTTCAGGTGGTCATCAACGAGCGCGACTCGAAGGGCCGGATTTCGGTCGAGAGCCAGCAGCGCGACATGATCGCCGCGCTCAGGAAGCTGAGCGTCGATGTCGAGAAGCAGCTCAAGGTGGCCAACCTCTCGAGCGAATTCTTCAAGAAGAACACCTCGGTGGCCACGGCCAAGTACCAGTTGCAGCTGGGCTCCGCGGCCGAGGTGGCGAAAGTCTGGCAGACGCTCGACGCCCTGGGGATTTCGAACGTCTCGATCCTGAAGGTCTCGCATTCGAAACTGGAGGCCTACAAGCAGGAGGTGCGGCTCGCGGCGATGCGCAACGCGCGGCAGAGCGCCTGCGAAATGGCCGAAGCCATCGGGCAGAGCATCGGCAAATGCTTCTATATCTACGATTCGAACAACAACGTGATGCCGACCTATTACGACAACATGATCGTCATGCGCAGCGCCAAGGCCTTCGGGGCCGCGGCCGATGAGGCCGCTTCGGCCGACGAGCCGCTCGACTTCAAGACCATCAGGCTCGAATACGGCGTGCAGGCGAAGTTCGTGCTCGAATAACCGGGTCCCCGGGCCCGTGCCGGATGGAGAGGACGCCCGCAAGGCGTCCTCTTTCCGGTTCCGGACGGAGAAAAACGGACCGAAATTCGGAAAACCCGAATATTCGCACTATCTTTGCTTGCTTCGCCCCGTTAAAACCCGTTAAAACAGGAGAGTTATGGAAAAGCGATTCAGTTTCGACTACGAACACTATGCGGCGCTCGCGGAGCTTCCCGAAGCCGACCGCAGGCTGGTCGCCGAGGCCGAACGGGCCACGGCCAACGCCCATGCGCCCTACTCGAAATTCCGCGTGGGAGCCGCCGCGCGCCTGCGCAGCGGCAGGATTCTCTGCGGCAGCAATTTCGAAAGCGAGGTCTATCCCGCGGGACTCTGCGCCGAACGTTCGCTGCTCTTCTACGCCCAGGCCAACTACCCCGACGATCCGGTCGAGACGCTGGCCATCGCGTCGGACCCCTCGGCGCGGGAGTGCTATCCCTGCGGGCAGTGCCGGCAGGTGATGGTCGATGTCGAGCGGCGGCAGGGCGTGCCCATGCGTGTGGTGATGAGCGGCGGCGGGTCGGCTTCGGCGGTCGATTCGGCCGCGAGGCTGCTGCCCTTCGCCTTCGTCCTCTGATACGGTTCATCCCGGGGGCGCGGCCGGCCGCGCCTCCGCCTCTTGATTCCTGCCTATGTTTGACCCGAACGATATTCTCTACGAAGACAACCACCTGCTGGTGGTCAATAAGCATGCGGGCGATCTGGTGCAGCCCGACCCCTCGGGCGAAAGCGCCCTCGAAGACCAGATCAAGGCGTTCATCAAGCGCCGCGACGCGAAGCCCGGCGCGGTGTTCCTCGGCGTGGTGCACCGCATCGACCGCCCCGTGAGCGGCGCGGTGCTCTTCGCCAAGACCTCGAAGGCCCTCGTGCGACTCAACGAGATGATCCGCGAAGGGCGCATCCGCAAGACCTACTGGGCGCTGACCGAACGCACGCCCGATCCTGAAAGCGGCGAGTTGCTCCACTACATCCTGCGCGACGGGCGGACCAACCGTTCGCGGGCCTTCGACGCTCCGAAGGGCGACGCCAAGCAGGCGCGCCTGCGCTATGCGACACTCGGCGTCGGCACGCACTACACGCTCGTCGAGGTCGAGCTCATCACGGGCCGCCACCACCAGATCCGGGCGCAGTTGTCGAAGATCGGCTGCCCGATCCGCGGCGATCTGAAGTACGGCGCGAAGCGGTCGCTGCCCGGCGGCGGCATTTCGCTCCATTCGCGCCGCGTGGAGTTCGAACACCCCGTGCGCCGCAGCCCGGTGTCGGTCACGGCCCCCGTGCCGGCCGGGGACAACCTTTGGGCCCATTTCGAAAATCCGTGACGCCATGCGACTGCTCATTCAACGCGTGAAGGGCGCCTCCGTCGAAATCGGGGGCGCTGCGTGGTCCCGGATCGGGGCCGGACTGCTGGTCTTCGTCGGCGTGGAGCCCGACGACGGCGGGGAGGACGTGGAGTGGCTGGCGGGTAAGCTCGTGCGGCTGCGCATCTTCGACGACGAGGCGGGGGTGATGAACCGCGACGTCGTGCAGGCCGGGGGCGAGGTGCTCGTGGTGAGCCAGTTCACTCTGCTGGCCTCGACCCGCAAGGGCAACCGCCCGAGTTACGTCCGGGCCGCTCCCGAGCCGGTGTCGCGTCCGCTTTACGAACGTTTCGCGGCCCGTGTGGCTGAGCTGTCGGGGCGCCCCGTGGCTACGGGACGCTTCGGGGCCGACATGCAGGTCGCGCTGGTGAACGACGGGCCCGTCACGATCTGGATGGACTCCAAAAACCGGGAGTAGTGGCGCAGCGGACGATCTACCCGTGGGGCGATACGCGGCGGTTCAACTCCTATGCGGGCTATTTCCGCCGGCTGTTCGGCGGCCGGGTGCAGAAACTCTCGGTCGATGCGGGTTTCACGTGCCCCAACCGCGACGGCACGGTGGGGCGGGGCGGCTGCACGTTCTGCGACAACGGGGCCTTCACGCCCTCCTACTGCGGCGGCGGGAAGAACGTCGCGCGGCAGATCGCCGAGGGGATCGACTTCCACCGCAACCGCTACCGCACGGCGCAGCGCTACCTGGTCTATTTCCAGTCCTATTCCAACACCTACGCGCCGCCCGGACGGCTCCGCGCGCTCTACGGCGAGGCGCTCGCGCATCCCGACGTGGCGGGCATCGTCGTCGGCACGCGCCCCGACTGCATGGACGGGGCGACGCTCGATCTGCTGTGCGACATCGCGCGCGACCGTTACGTGGCCGTGGAGTACGGCATCGAGTCCACCTCGGACCGGACGCTGCGGGCCGTGAACCGCGGCCACGATTTCGACTGCGCCCGCCGGGCCGTCGAGCGGACCGCGGCGCGGGGGCTTCCCGTCGGCGCGCATTTCATCCTCGGGTTTCCGGGCGAGACGGACGAGCAGCTCGTCGGACAGACCGAACGGATCAACGCCCTGCCGCTGACGACCGTGAAGTTCCACCAGTTGCAGGTCTTCCGGGGGACGCCGATGGCCGCCGAGTACGACGCCGACCCCGCGCGGTTCCGTTTCTGGGAGATCGGCGAGTACCTCGATCTGATCGTCGAAATCCTCCGCCGCCTGCGGCCCGATCTGGTCGTCGAGCGCTTCGCTTCGGAGGCTCCGCCGCGCTACCATTACGGTCGCAACTGGGGGCTGGTGCGCAACGAGCAGCTGTGGGCGATGCTCGAAAAAAGATTGGAGGAGCGGAACGCCTATCAAGGCGAAATTTTTATACCTTTGTGGCATAATCGTTAAATTGCGTGTCGGCTATGAAAACGCTTACTATGGAGACCGTTCTGAAGAGCGTCAAGGAGTATTTCCTGATGACCGTGGGCATGATGCTCTATTCGTTCGGCTGGATCGGCTGCATCCTGCCCGTCAAGGGAACGGGCGGCGGTGCGGCGGGCCTTTCGCTCGTGGTGTGCAGCGCGCTCGAGCAGATCGGCGTGGACATCCAGATCGGTACGATGGTCTTCGTGCTGAACGCCATCCTGCTGCTCGTGGCGGGCTTCATCGTGGGGTGGAACTTCGGCGTGAAGACGATCTTCTGCGTGGTGGTCATTTCGCTGGGCATGAATTTCTGGCAGGACGTGCTGCCCGAGGGGGATTTCCTTCATCTGGAACGCATTCTGGCCGTCATTCTGGGCGGCATCCTGGCCGGCATCGGCATCGCCATGTGCTTCGCGCAGGGCGGCTCGACGGGCGGCACGGACATCGTGGCCATGATTATCAACAGGTACCGCACGATCAGCTACGGCAAGATTCTCATCTTCTCGGACTTCATCATCATCGGGTCGTCGCTGCTGGTGGGCTTCAACATCGACACGGTGATCTACGGTTACGTCATGACCGCCGTCGTGGGCTATACGGTCGATATGATCATGGCCGGCAACCAGCAGTCGAGCCAGGTGCTCATCGTGACGCACGACTACGAGAAGATGGCCGACGCCATCGTGCAGAACATCCACCGCGGCGTGACGCTGCTCGATTCGCAGGGGTGGTACACCAAGGAGCGGTCGAAGGTGGTGATGGTCGTCTGCCGCAAGCGCGAGACGGCCACGATCCTCAAGTTCGTCAAGACCATCGACCCCAACGCCTTCATGTCCGTCGGTTCGGTCATGGGCGTCTACGGCAAGGGATTCCAGGCCATCAGCAAACCCTGATGCCCCGTTATGCCGACATAGTTCTTCCGCTGGCGCAGCCCGCCTACACGTTCGCCCTGCCGGAAGGCGTGACCGTCGCCGGGGGCGAGGCCGTGGCGGTGCAGTTCGGCCGCAGAAGGATCTATACGGGGATCGTATGGCGGGTGCATGACCGCCGTCCCGATTTCAGGACCGTCAAATCCGTCTCCCGCGTGCTTTACGGCGGCATGCGGCTGCTCTCGCCGGAGCAGATGGCCCTGTGGGAGTGGATCGCCTCGTACTACATGTGCTCCCTGGGGGAGGTGATGCGCGTGGCGCTGCCCGCCCTGATGAAGCCCTCGGGCGACACGGAGGAGGAGTTCTCCGACGACGAGTTCCGTCCCCGTACCGAGTGTTACGTGTCGCTGGCCGCGGAACTCCGCGACGAGGGCCGTTTTCACGAAATCTGCGAGAAAATCGAACGGCGCGCCCCGAAACAGTACGAAGCGCTGCTCGAACTGGCCGCGGCCGGCGATGAGACGCGCATTGCGACGGGCGAGGTGGCCCGCCGTCTGCTCCGGGCCGATCATGCCGTGCTGGACGCCCTCCGGCGCAAGAAATACGTCGTCTGCACCCGGCGCGAACGTTCGGTCGAGCGCGGCGGCGCGGTCTTCCGCCTTCCGGAGCTGACGGCGCACCAGCAGACGGCGCTGGAATCCCTGCGCGGACAGTTCGCCGCCGGAAAGACCACGGCCCTGCTGCAGGGCGTCACCGGGTCGGGCAAGACCGAAATCTACATCCACCTGATCGCCGAGGTGCTGGCGCGGGGCGGCGACGTGCTGCTGCTGGTTCCCGAGATCGCCCTCACGGCGCAGCTCATCGAGCGCATGGAGCGCATCTTCGGCAGCCGCGTCACCCCCTATCATTCGAAACTCACGCCCCGCCGCCGTACGGAGACCTTCCTGCGGCTCGGCCGCTCCGAGGGGGGCGAGTTCGTCGTCGGGGCGCGTTCGGCGATCTTTCTGCCGCTCAAACGGTTGCAGCTCGTCGTCGTGGACGAGGAGCACGACGCCAGCTACAAGCAGTCCGATCCCGCGCCGCGCTACAACGCCCGCGACTGCGCCGTGGTGACGGCCCGCCTGTTCGGAGGCCGCACGCTGCTCGGAAGCGCCACGCCCTCGCTCGAGACGTGGCTCAACGCCCGGAGCGGGAAGTACGGCCGCGCCGTGCTGGGGGAGCGTTACGGCGGCGCCCGGCCGCCCGAAGTGCTGATTTCGGACACGCTGCGCGCCGCGCGCCGCGGCGAGCGGCACGCCCATTTCAACAAGCTGCTGCTGGATCGCATCGGCGAGACGCTCGCCCGGGGCGGGCAGGCGATGCTGTTCCAGAACCGCCGCGGCTTTTCGCCCTATGTCGAATGCACGGAGTGCGGCTGGACGGCGCGCTGTCCCCACTGCAACGTGACGCTGACCTACCACAAGGGCGGCGAAAAGCTCGTCTGCCACTACTGCGGTCATACGGAGGGGGTTCCGGCGAAATGTCCGTCGTGCCGCGTGACGGATGTCGTGCCGGTGGGTTTCGGCACGGAGAAGATCGAGGAGGAGGTGGCCCGGATCTTTCCCGGAGCCCGCGTCGCGCGGCTGGACCGCGACAGCGTGACCTCCGAGCGGGCCTTCAACGCCATCGTCGCCGACTTCGCGGCCCGCAGGACCGATATTCTGGTCGGCACGCAGATGATAACCAAGGGTTTCGATTTCGAGGGGGTTTCGCTGGTGGGGATTCTCAATGCCGACAACCTGCTCAACAATCCCGACTTCCGGGCTGCCGAGCGTGCCTTCCAGTTGATGACGCAGGTGGCGGGCCGGGCCGGGCGGCGTTCCGAGCCGGGCGAGGTGGTGATCCAGACCTCCGAGCCGGGGCATCCCGTCATCCGACAGGTCGCCTCCGGCGATTACGAGGCGATGGCCCTCGCGCAGCTCGCCGAGCGCGAAGCCTTCTTCTATCCGCCCTATGCCCGGCTGACGGCCCTCACGCTCCGCCACCGCGACCCCATGCTGCTGCGGCGGGGCGTGCTGGAACTGGCCGCCCGGCTGCGCGCGCGCTTCGGCCGTCGCGTGCTGGGGCCGATGGCCCCGCCCGTGGACCGCATCCGCGGCGAATACCTCGTAGGGCTGCTGCTCAAGGTCGAGAGCAGCGCTTCGTCGGCCCGTGCGCGGGAGATCCTCGCGGAGGAGTTGAAATCGTTCTCCCGGCAGGCCGAATACAAATCCGTTACCGTCGTCGTCAATGTCGATCCTCAGTGAATTGTTCGGCGATGCGGCGTCGCTGCTCTTTCCGCGGCGGTGCGCCGTCTGCGGGGAGCCTCTCGCCCGCGGGGAGCGCACGGTCTGCACGCTGTGCCGCGCGACGGCGCCGCTGACGGGCTACTGGCGCGAGGCCGATAACCCGGTGTTCCGCAAGTGTTGGGGACTGGTCCCCGTGGAGCGGGCCTCGGGATTCCTCTTTTTCGTCCGCGGCAGCGGGTGGCGGCGGCTGATCCATGCCTTCAAGTACCGCGGGGCATGGCGCGCGGCCCGCGAGATGGGCGCCTGGTACGGCCGCTGCCTGAAGGAGAGCGGGCTGTACGACGACGTGGAGGCGGTCGTGCCTCTTCCGCTGCACCCCTTCAAGCGCTGCCGGAGAGGATACAACCAGTCGGAATACATCGCCGAGGGAATCGCCGGGCAGCTGGGCGTGGAGGTGGACCGCCGGAGCGTCGGCCGGAAGCGCAATACGGCCAGCCAGGCCCTCAAGTCCCGCCGCGAGCGGGCCGCGAACGTCGAAGGGGCCTTTGCCGTCCGCCGTCCCGAGCGGCTGGCCGGGCGGCACGTGCTGCTGGTGGACGACGTGATGACCACGGGCAGCACGCTCCTGTCGTGCGCCGCCGAGATGCTGCGCGCCGCGCCCGGCTGCCGCGTCAGCATCGCGGCCCTGGCCGTCTCGCGCCGCGAGCTGGGGGTGAAGGAGTAGCGGTCCGCGGCGGGACGAAACGGACCTTTTTCGGAAAAACTCCGGGCGCGCCGTTTTGATATGTCCGCCCGAATCGCTACTTTTGACCTTCGAAAGATTCCGATAACTTCATGGCGAAAGATTTTACCCCCTCCTCCCGCAACCGGGAGGCGTTTGCGGCGCTGACCGATACGGCCGGCAACGTCCCTCCCCAGGCCGTCGAGCTGGAGGAGGCCGTGCTGGGCGCGTTGATGCTCGAAAAGGACAGTATCATCGCCGTCCAGGAGTTCATCACGCCCGAAGCCTTCTACACGGAGGAGCACCGGCTGATCTACAAGGCCATCGAGGAGCTGTCGATGGAGCTCAAGCCGATCGACCTCTACACGGTGACCGAGCGGCTGAAGGTCAAGAAGGAGCTTAAGAAGGTGGGCGGCGCGTCGTACCTGGCGCAGTTGACGCAGAAGGTCGGCTCGGCCGCGAACGTCGAGTTCCACGCCAAGATCATCGCCCAGAAATACGTGCAGCGCGAGCTGATCCGTTCGGCCACCGAAATCCAGAAACGCTCCTACGACGAATCGACCGACGTGACGGACCTGATCGGATTCGCCGAGGGCGAGATATTCAAGGTCGCCGAGGGGCACGTCAAGCGTTCGGTGCAGTCGTCGAAGGACATCCTGGCCCGCGCGCTCATGCAGATCGAGGAGGCGTCGAAAAACACGAGCGCCTTCAACGGCGTGCCGTCGGGCTTCATGGCCCTCGACCGCGTGACGCTCGGCTGGCAGCTGTCGGACCTCATCATCGTCGCCGCGCGTCCGTCGATGGGCAAGACGGCCTTCGTGCTCTCGATGGCCCGCAACATGGCCGTGGACCACGAGCAGGGCGTGGCGTTCTTCTCGCTCGAAATGTCGGCCGTGCAGCTGATGATGCGACTCATCATCGCCGAGACGGGGCTTTCGGGCAACGACGTCAAGTCGGGCCGTCTGACGCCCGAGCAGTGGCGCCATCTCGAATCGGCCACCAAGCCGCTGGGCGCCGCACCGCTCTATATCGACGACACGCCGGCGCTGTCGGTCTTCGAGTTCCGCTCGAAGGCCCGGCGGCTGAAGATTCACAACGACATCAAGATCATCATCATCGACTACCTCCAGCTGATGACCGGCAACCAGGACACGAAGGGCAACCGCGAGCAGGAGGTGGCCTTCATTTCGCGCACGCTCAAGGCCATCGCCAAGGAGCTGAACGTGCCGGTGATCGCCCTCTCGCAGCTGAGCCGCGCCACCGAGATGCGCGGCGGGTCGAAGCGGCCCCAGTTGTCGGACCTCCGCGAGTCGGGGGCCATCGAGCAGGACGCCGACATCGTCGCCTTCATCCACCGTCCCGAGTATTACGGCATCAATCAGGACGAGAACGGAATGCCCACGGCGGGCATGGCCGAGATCATCCTGGCCAAGCACCGCAACGGCGCGGTGTGCGACGTGAACCTGCGCTTCCTCAAGGAGCAGGCGCGCTTCGCCGATCTGGAGGATTCGATGCTGCCGCCCGCGCAGGCGGCCGACGCCCGGCAGGCTTACGACGACTACGCCAGCGGTTCGAACTCCGTGCCGGGGACGGGATTCGGCGGCGCTCCCGGGACCGGCTTCGGCGGCGGGCTGGGTTCGGCCGGGAGCTCGGAGTTCGACCTGACGCCCCGCTCGCTCGACGAGGAGGCGCCGTTCTGACGGAAATTTTCAGCGCCGGGCGGGGCGGTCCCGTTCCGGCGCGACAACGCATAAACGATACGGATATGTTCGTTCGCACCTATGCCGGAGCCATTTCCGGAATCGACGCCGTGGCGGTCTCCGTCGAGGTCGATATCACGGGCGGCGGTCTGGGCATGTACCTCGTGGGGCTGCCCGACAACGCCGTGAAGGAGAGCGAACAGCGCATCCGGGCGGCCTTCGGGAACTCCGGGGAGCGCATGTCGGGCCGCAAGGTGGTCGTGAACCTTGCGCCGGCCGACCTGCGCAAGGAGGGTTCGGGCTTCGACCTGCCGATCGCCGTGGGGATTCTCGCGGCGATGGAGCGCGTCGCGGCCGGCGCCGTGGCCGATACGATGTTCGTCGGGGAGCTGTCGCTCGACGGGTCGCTCAAGCCCGTGCGGGGCGTGCTGCCGTTGGCGATCCGTGCCCGCGACGCCGGGCTGCGGCGGATCGTGCTGCCGGCGGACAACGCCGCCGAGGCGGCCGTGGTGGAGGGCGTCGAGGTGCTCGGCGCGGAGTCGCTGCGCGAAGTGATCGACTGCCTGAACGGCGTGACGGAGATCGCGCCGGCCCGTCCCGCAGCGGGGGAGGACGCCGCGTTCCCCGGGACGTGTTACGGCGAGGATTTCGCCGACGTGAAGGGACAGGGACATGCCAAGCGGGCGCTGGAGATCGCTGCGGCGGGCGGCCACAACGTCATTCTCGTCGGGTCGCCCGGCTCGGGAAAGACGATGCTGGCGCGGCGGCTGCCGACGATCCTGCCGCCGCTTACGCCCGAGGAGGCGCTCGAGACGACCAAGATACACTCCGTGGCGGGAAAGATCGCCGCGGCGGGCGGACTGATGACGCGGCGGCCCTTCCGGGCGCCGCACCACCTCACGTCGCAGGTCGCGCTCATCGGCGGCGGACAGTCGCCCAGTCCGGGCGAGGTGTCGCTGGCCCACAACGGGGTGCTGTTTCTGGACGAGCTGCCCGAGTTCGGGCGCAGCGTGCTCGAGGTGCTCCGGCAGCCGCTCGAGGAGCGGCGGGTCGTCGTCTCGCGGGCGCGGTACAGCGTGGAGTATCCCGCCAACTTCATCCTCGTGGCGGCGATGAACCCCTGTCCGTGCGGGTATTACAACCATCCGGCGCGGGAGTGCGTCTGTTCGCCGGGGACGGTGCACCGTTATATGGGCCGGATTTCGGGGCCGCTCATGGACCGTATCGACCTGCATGTGGAGGTGACGCCCGTGGCGCCCGCCGAACTCGCGGCCGCGGCCCCGGGCGAACCGAGCGCGGCGATCCGCGAACGGGTGGTGCGGGCGCGCGGGATGCAGGCGGAGCGGTTCCGCAACCTGCCGGGCGTGCATACGAACGCGATGATGAACAGCGCGATGCTGACCGAATACTGCCGTCTCGACGCGGCGTCGGCGGCGTTGCTGGAGCGGGCGATGGAGCGGTTGGCGCTCTCGGCCCGGGCCTACGACCGCATCCGGCGGGTGGCGCGCACGATCGCCGACCTGGCGGGACGCGGGCGGATCGGGGCGTCGGACGTGGCCGAGGCGATCAACTACCGGTCGCTGGACAGGGGCGGCTGGGGACAGTGACGCTCCGTGCGGAACGAAACAGGAAAACGCAGAAGATATGAAACGCATTATACTTTCGGGAGGCGGCACGGGGGGCCATATCTACCCGGCCGTGGCGGTGGCCGAGGCGCTGAAGCGCCGTTTCGGCGAACAGGTCGAACTGTTGTTCGTGGGCGCCGAGGGCAGGATGGAGATGGAGAAGATCCCGGCGCTGGGCTACCGCATCGTGGGGCTTCCGATCGCGGGGTTGCAGCGGCGGATGGACTGGCACAACCTCGCCGTGCCCTTCAAGGTGCTGCGGTCGCTGCGGCAGGCGCGGCGGACGATCCGCACGTTCGGGGCCGACGTCGTGGTGGGCTTCGGAGGCTACGCCAGCGCACCGGTGCTGTGGGCCGCGCAGCGGATGGGCGTGCCGACCGTAATCCAGGAGCAGAACTCCTACGCGGGGGTGACGAACAAGATTCTGGCGCGCGGCGCGCGGCGTATCTGCACGGCCTACGAGGGGATGGAACGCTTCTTCCCGGCCGACCGGATCGTGCTCACGGGCAATCCCCTGCGGGGCCGTTTCTCGAAGGAGGGAGCCGACCGTGCCGAGGCGCTGAGGCATTACGGCCTGACGGCCGGCCTGCCGACGGTGCTGGTGGTCGGGGGATCGCTCGGTACGCGCTCGCTCAACGAGATGATGAAGGCGTGGATCGTGCAGACCGGCGGCACGGCCCCGGTGCAGGTGATCTGGCAGACGGGCAAGTACTACGAGCGGGAGATGCAGGCCTTTCTGGCGGCGCACCCCGCGGCGCACGTCTGGCAGGGAGCCTTCATCGAGCGCATGGATTACGCCTATGCGGCGGCCGATCTGGTGATTTCGCGCAGCGGCGCGGGGACCGTCTCGGAGCTTTGCCTCGTGGCGAAGCCCGTCGTTTTCGTCCCCTCGCCCAACGTGGCGGAGGACCACCAGACGAAGAACGCCCGGGCGCTGGAGCGCAGGGGGGCGGCCGTGGTGATTCCCGATGCGGAGTGCCGGACGCGGGCCATGCCGCGGGCGCTGGAGCTGCTCGCCGACCGGGAGGCGCTGGCGGAGATGAGCCGCCGTCTGGAGGCGCTGGCCCGTCCCGACGCCGCGGAGCGGATCGTGGACGAGATCGTGCGGGCGATGGCCTGACGGCTGCGGACCCGGGGCGGTACGCCTGTGCGGCGGCCGCGAAGAAGACGAATGCAAACGACAGAGCGAAGTTATGAAGTTCGACAATATCTATTTTCTCGGGATCGGGGGAATCGGCATGAGCGCCCTGGCCCGCTATTTCCTCCGCGAGGGCAAACGGGTGGCGGGCTACGACCGCACGCCGTCCCTGCTGACTGGAGAACTGGAGGCCGAAGGGGCGGCGATCCACTATGAAGACGACGTGCGGCGGATTCCCGGTCCGTTCCGCGATCCGGCGGCCACGATGGTGGTCTATACGCCGGCCGTGCCCGACGACCTGGGCGAGTTCCGCTACTTCCGCGACGGGGGCTTTTCCATCGAGAAGCGGTCGCAGATGCTCGGACACCTCTCCGAAGGGAAATACGTGATGGCGGTGGCCGGGACGCACGGCAAGACGACCACTTCGACGCTCGTGGCGTGGCTCAACCGTGCGCTGACGGGCGGCGGTTCGGCCTTCCTCGGGGGCATTTCGAAGAATTTCGGCGGCAACCTCGTGCTGGGCGACGGACCGCGGCTGGCGGTCGAGGCCGACGAGTTCGACCGTTCGTTCCTGCGGCTGCATCCCGACGTGGCCGTGGTGACCTCGGCCGATGCGGACCACCTCGACATCTACGGGACGCACGAGGCCCTCAAGGAGGCCTTCGCGCAGTTCGTGCGGCAGATCCGGCCGGGCGGCGCGCTGATTCTCAAGCAGGGGGTGGAGATCGTGGCGGACAACCCCGGTATCGCGGTTTACTGCTACTCCTACGACGAGCCGTGCGACTTCTACGCCCGCGGCGTGCGGCTGCTCGAAGGGGGGCACTACCGCTACGATGTGGTCACGCCGTCGGGTGTGATCGAGGGGTGCACGCTGGGCGTTCCGGGGTGGGTCAATATCGAAAATTCGGTGGCGGCCGTGGCCTCGGTGTGGTGTGCCGCGAAGGCGGAGGGCGCGGAGCCGGACGCCGACGCCCTGCGCGGGGCGCTGGCCTCGTTCTCGGGCGTGAAGCGGCGGTTCGAGTTCTATGTCAATACGCCGAAGCAGGTTTACATGGACGACTATGCGCACCACCCGCGCGAACTGGCGGCGACGCTCGCCTCCGTCCGGCGGATGTTCCCCGGGCGGCGCATCACGGCGCTGTTCCAGCCCCACCTCTACACCCGCACGCGCGATCTTTACGTGGAGTTCGCCGAGGCGCTGTCGCATGCCGACGAGGTCGTGCTGCTGCCGATCTACCCGGCGCGCGAGGAGCCGATCGAAGGGGTCTCGTCGGAGCTGATCGCCGGGTTGGTGACCGTCCCCTGCCGCATCGTGGAGCGCGGACGGCTGGCCGACGAGGTGGCCGCCATGCCGACCGACGTGGTGATCTCGTTCGGCGCGGGCAATATCGACGCCTGCTGCGGGGCGCTGGCCGAACGGCTGCGGGCGAAGAGCTGAGGCGGCGTCCCGGGCGGATGAATGGAAGCGAACGGAACAACGGACATTGAACCGGACTCTCAAATACGCGTTGCTGACGCTGCTCTGGGCGGCGGTCGCCGGATACATGCTCTGGGCGGCCGCTGCGGCGCGCCGTGCGCGGAAGGCCCGGACGGTCGCCCGCATGGAGATCGAGGTGGTGGACAGCACCTCGCAGGGGCATCTGGTGTCGGCGGCGATGGTCCGCGGCTGGATTTCGGACAGCGGGATTCCTACGATCGGCACGGCTGTTGATGAGGTGGACCTGTCGGGGATCGAGACGCTGATCGCCCGCAACGGTTTCGTGGACGAAGCGGTGGCCTATGTCGATTACGGTGCGGTGCTGCATATCGGGATCAGCCAGCGCAAGCCGCTCCTGCGGCTGCTGACCGACGGCATGAACGCCTATGTCACCTCCGAGGGGTACGTGTTCGCCGCGCCGCGCGCCTCGTCGCTCTACGTGCCGGTGGTGACCGGACCGTACCGGCCGCCCTTCCCGGCCTCCTACACGGGCGACGTGAGGCGGCATATCGACGAGCGGCTGCAGGAGATCGAACGACGCATCGAACAACTGGAGCGGGAGAAATATCCCTATTACCGCCGCGAGATCGAGAACGACCGCGACATCGCCGTGCTCCGCCGGATGCGGATCAAGCGGCGCTGGTGGCGGCTGGAGAGCTCCGGGGAGTTCGACGCCCGCGTCAGGGAGCTGCGGGAGAAGAAGGCGCGGCTGCGGCGCGATTACCGCTACCGGAGCCGGGTGATCCGCGAGCGGATCGAGGGGATCGCCGCGCAGCAGGAGGCCGAGCGGCGGGCGCAAAAAAAATTGGAAAAAAGCTACGAAGATTTCATGAAACTCCTTACCTTTGTGAAAATCGTCGAGGACGACGGTTTCTGGAGGTCGGAAGTGGTGCAGATCGCGGCTCGGACGACCCCCAGCGGCGCATTGGAGGTGGAGCTTACGCCCCGGAGCGGCCGTTTCACGATCCTCTTCGGCCGGTTGGACGACATCGGGGGAAAGTTCGACAAACTGTTGCGGTTCTACCGCAGCGGCCTTTCGTCGATCGGTTGGGACGAGTACCGGACGATCGACGTCAGATACAGGAATCAGGTGGTTTGCAAGAAATAAATTTGTACCGTGGAAAGAAAAAATTATACCGTAGCCGTCGATCTGGGCTCTTCGTCGGTCGTCGTGGCGGTCGGCTCGAAAGGGGCCGAAGGGACGCTCGACGTGGCCTGCGTCGTCTCGAAACCCGTCGAAGGGGTCCATGCCGGCAAGATCGAGAATATCGAGCTGGTGAGCCGGGCCATCCGCGAGGCGGTGGAGGAGGTCCAGGAGCAACTGGGCATACGCATCACGGAGGCGTATGCCGGCATCTCGGGCGATTTCGTCCGCTGCGCCCGCCATACGGACCACGTCTTCGTTTACGATCCGCAGAACGGCGTCAATCGGAAGGACGTCGATGCGCTGTTCGACAGGATGCGCAACGTGCAGGCGCCCGACGACGAGACCATCATGGAGCGCGTGCCCCAGAACTACATGGTCGATGACAGTCAGGAAGTGCGGAACCCGGTGGGGTCGTTCGGCAAGAAGCTCTCCTCGACGTTCAACTTCATCCTCTGCCTGCGCACGCCGATCCAGCGGCTCGAAATGGCGCTCAAGCGGTTGGGGATCAAAATGCTGGGAGTCGTTCCGGGGGCGCTGGCCTCGTCCGAGGCGGTGCTGCTGCCCGACGAGAAGGAGGAGGGCGCGGCCGTGGTAGATATCGGCGCGGGCGTGACGGACGTGGCGGTCTATTACCGCAACGTGGTGCGTTACATCGCCTCGATCCCGATGGGGGCGTCGGCCATCAACCGCGACATCCGGACGATGAGCGTTCCCGAGAAACACGTCGAAAGCCTGAAACAGAAGTACGGTTCGGCCGTCGCCGAACTGGCCTCGGACGAGAAACTCATCCGGGTGAACGGCCGCACGGCCCGCGAGGCGAAGGACATCCTGCTGCGCAACCTGGCCACGGTCATCGAGGCCCGCGCCACGGACATCGCGGAGTTCGTCCTGCAGGAGATCCGCGATTCGGGCTACGACGGGAAACTCGCCTACGGCATCGTCCTGACGGGCGGCTCGGCCCGTCTGAAAGACCTCGACGAGCTGTTCCGCCGCGTGACGAAGATGGACGTGCGCGTGGCGCTTCCCGAGGCGGGGATTTCGGAGGAGTCGCAGGCCCGGATCGCCGATCCTGCCTTCTCGACGGCCGCGGGCATTCTGCTCCGGGGGGCCGAACAGGGCGGCTGCGCCTTCGCTGAGCGGCCGCAGTCGCCGGCGGACGCGTCTGCTGCCGCCGAACCGCGGCGCCCGTTCGCTCCCGTACAGCCGCCGCAGCCCGCGCCCGGGTTCCGGCATGTGCCGCCCCGTCCGCATCAGGAAGAGGCGCCGGCTGCCGCTGCGGCCGAACCGGCTCCGGAGGAGGAGACCGCCGGGCAGCGGGAGCGGTCGGGGGAGCGTCCGGCGTCCGAAGCGCCTCGGCGCAAGCGCGACTGGGGCTCGATCTTCCAGAAGACGTTCGACAAGATCAACAAGAGTTTCTCGGCGGCCGAGGACGAGGAGATTTAGGGCGGATCCGTTCGTCTGCATTCCGGTCGAAATCCCGGCTGAATCCCCGGCTGCGTTGCGGCAAGTTCCCTCCGAGGAGAGGGGTTTGGGAGAGGGCCGGATTTGTAAACGCCGCGGAAACCCGCTTACCTGCGGGAGAAAAAGGGTAATTTAAGTTGTTTGGATAATTAGGAAATAACGATATGACAGACGAATTGATGTCGGAAATCAAGGCTCCGCGTACGGACGGGTCGATTATCACGGTGGTCGGAGTCGGCGGGGCCGGAGGCAACGCCGTGAACCACATGTGGAACCTCGGCATCCGGGGCGTGACCTTCATGGTCTGCAACACGGACCAGCAGGCGTTGGACAAAAGCCCCGTGGAGCGGAAAATCCGCCTCGGGGCCGAGGGGCTCGGCGCGGGCAACGATCCCGAGAACGGGCGCCGCGCCGCGGTCGAGACGCTGCCCGAAATCCGCCAGCAGCTCGAGGAGGTCGGTACGAAGATGATCTTCATCACGGCCGGCATGGGCGGCGGCACGGGTACGGGCGCTTCGCCCGTCATCGCCAAACTGGCCCGAGAGATGGGACTGCTGACGGTGGCCATCGTCACCTCGCCGCTGGCCGTCGAGGGCAAGATCCGTTACGAGCAGGCGTTCCGCGGCATCGAGGAGCTGCGGCAGAACGTCGATTCGCTGCTCATCATCAACAACGAGAACATTCTCGAGATCTACGGGCGTCTCTCGCTCAAGCAGGCCTTCGGCAAGGCCGACGACATCCTGGCTTCGGCGGCGAAGGGCATCGCCGAGATCATCACCGTAGAGAGCGATCTGGTGAACGTCGATTTCGCCGACGTCTCGAAGGTGATGCGCGACAGCGGCCGCGCCCATATGGCCGTGGCCGTGGCCGAAGGCGACAACCGCGCCGAGGCGGTGGCCGAGGCGTCGCTGCGCTCGCCGCTGCTGGACCACAACCTCATTTCGGGGGCGAAGAACATCCTGCTGAACATATCCGTCTCGGACGCCGATGCGCTCATGTACGAAGAGGTCGTGCGCATTCTCGAATACATCCAGGCCCATGCCAGCGTGCAGGACGACCGCGGCGTGATCCACAACGCCAACATCATCTGGGGTACGAGCGAGAAGCCGCAACTGGGCAACGCCATCGAACTGGTGGTGGTGGCCACGGGCTTCGAGGGCGACGAGGAGCAGCACGGAATGCATCCGATCGTGCCTGCGGCGCGCAATGCCGAGCAGCCTGCGGCCGAACCGGCGGCTCCGGTGCTGGAGCCGATCAAACCCGCCGCGCCCAAACCCGCTCCGCGCCAGCCCGAACAGGTCGTGCTCGGCGCCAAACCGACACGTTACAGCAATATCGAGGCGCTGCTGGCCAAGCCCGCCTACCAGACGCGCAACTCGGCGTTCGTCGTGCAGACCTCGGGCGGCCGCAAGGAGGTGCTTCGGGACGAGGCGGCCGGAACGTCGAAGGAGGAGCCGAAGGGCGGCTCGCTGTTCGATTAACTAATCGTCGGAAAGTTTGGAAGAGACCGGTTCCTGGATCGTATTCAACGGGTTCGAACCCCGCATTGCCGCGCTTTGCGCGGTGACGCTTTTCCTGTTGTGTGTTTCGGCGCTCGTGTCGGGGGCCGAAACGTCGTTTTTTTCGCTGTCGCACAATGACGTGAACCGTCTCAAGGCGAGCCGGAGCGCATCGGCGGGGGCCGTGCTGCGCCTGCTGACGGACGTGGACATGCTGCTGGCGACGATTCTGGTGGTGAACAACCTGGTGAATGTCTGCATCGTCATCCTCACGTCGGGCATCATCGACTCGCTGTTCACCTTCCTGCGTTTCGAGTTCCTGTTCAAGACCGTGCTGGTGACCTTCCTGCTGCTGCTCTTCGGCGAGATCCTGCCCAAGGTCCTGGCGCAGACCGTTCCCGTGGGGTTCGCCTCGGCCGTGGCGCGGCCTCTGCTGGCGCTGCGGCGGATTTTCTACCCGCTGTCGTATGCGCTGGTCCATGCCAGCAGCCGCATCAGCGAGAAAGCGGCGCACCGGAGCGAAATTTCGCTCGACGAACTGGCCGATGCCGTGGACATGACGCAGAGTTCCTGCCGCGAGGAGCACGTGATGCTTTCGGGCATCGTCAGCTTCGTCAATACCGAGGTGCAGGAGATCATGAAGCCCCGCGTGGACATGACGGCCCTCGATATCAAGGACGACTACGAAACGGTCAAGCGCACGATCATCGAATCGGGCTTCTCGCGCATTCCGGTCTATGAGGAGGACATGGACAACATCCGCGGTACGCTCTACGTGAAGGACCTGCTGCCCTATATCAACAACGACCGGGATTTCGCCTGGCAGCAGCTCATCCGCAAGCCCTTTTTCGTCCCCGAGCACAAGAAGATCAACGACCTGCTGGCCGATTTCCAGACGAACAAGATCCACATGGCCGTCGTCGTGGACGAATACGGCTCGACGCTGGGGCTGGTGTCGCTGGAGGACATCATCGAGGAGATCGTGGGCGAGATTTCCGACGAGAGCGACAACGACGAGTGCTTCTATACGCGCCTCGACGCCCGGAGCTACCTTTTCGAGGGCAAGACCCACCTGGGAGATTTCGAACGGATCCTCGAGCTCGGAGAGGACGCCTTCGCCGACGTGAGGGGCGAGGCGGAGACGCTGGCGGGGCTGATGCTCGAACTCAAGCGCGACTTCCCGCGCAAGGGCGACGTCTTTACGGCGCACGACATCCGGTTCACGGTACAGGAGACGGAAGGACACCGCATCGACAAAATCCGGGTCGATCTGTTATGAAACGATTGCTGACGCTCGCCCCGATGACGGAGGCCGAGGCGGCGCCCTGGGTGACCGGTGAGGAGCTCGCGACGGCTGCCGGGTTCGGTTCGGCGGTTCGCCGTGCGGAATTCCTGACGTGGCGGGCCGCCGTGCGGCGCGAGCTGGGGCGCGACGTGCGGATCGCCTACGATGCGAACGGCGCACCCTGTCTGCCGGGGCGCGCCGAACGGATTTCCGTCTCGCACTGCCCGGGCCGGGTGGCGGTCGTGCTGTCGGAGGGACCGTGCGCCGTGGACATCGAATCCGAGACGCGGAACTTCGGCCGCGTGATCGCACGGTACATGACCCCTTGCGAACGGCGGCTTTCGGAATCCGCCCTGTGGCCCGCCGTGGCATGGTGCGCCAAGGAGGCGCTCTACAAATATGCGGGGCGGAGGGAGCTGGACCTGCTGCGCGACCTGCGGCTGCTGGAGGCGGACCTCGGCGAGGGGTTCGATCCGCTGCCGGGGGTAAGTTCCGGTGTCGGAGTGACGGCGGCGTCCGCAGGGACCGGCGTTCCGGGCGAAGAGCCTGTCGGCACGGCGGACGGTGCGGCGGGGAAGGTGACGGGTTCCGTCTGCGGCGGCGCGCCGGTGACGCTCTCCGTGCTGCGAGCGGCGGGGTATCTCCTCGTCTTCCGGTATTAGAACGCCTCCGAAGCCGTGAAGAGAAAGGCCGAAGAGCGTTTCCGGTCCCACGGCAGATTCGGGTTGCCGTAGTTGCCCCAGCCGTAGTCGAGGCGGATATTCATGCGATTCTTGAATTCGAAACGGTAACCGCAGCCGAAGCTGCAAAGCGTGTTGCTCCAGCGGAAGCGGTTCGTGTCCCATACCTGTCCGCCGCCGATCCAGGCCACGACGCCGTGGCGGCGGTAAATCTTCTGTCGCAGTTCCGCCTGCGCCTCCACGAGCCGCTTGTCGCGGTAGCGCCCCTCGTAGTAGCCGCGCATGCGTTCCATGCCGCCCATCTTGGCGTACATGTGCCACGAAGGGGTTCCCGCCGTGGCGTCGGCATAGAGGTCGCAGGCCAATACGGCTCCTTTCCAGAGCCGCTGGTAGAAATCGAACGTCAGGGTGAAGCGGCCGAACGTGCGGCGCGTGTTGCCCAGCCACTCCGGATACCATTTGGCTTCGGCCTTGACGAAGACGCCTTTCGAGGCGTTGAACGTCACGTCGCGCGTATCGTACTGCGCGAAGATACCGACATGGGCGTTGAGGGCGTTGGGGCGGTCGCCCGTTGCGGCGATGTAGTTCGAGAAAGGATCCTGCTTTTCGGGCAGGTAGCGCCCTTCGAGCCAGAGGTCGTAGAGTTCGCCCCGCTGCCCGCCGGGTTTTTCGTACCGGCCGTCCCGGATGCCTTCGAGGTATTCCGTCATGCCGCTGCTCCGATAGGCGGCGCCCGTGTAGTTGAGGCCGCCGCTCACGCCGACGTAGAAACGTCCGGCGAGCGACGTGCAGTAGGAGACGTTGACAGTGCCCATCGTCGTGGTGAGGTCCTGGGCGTAACCCTCCTTTCCGGCTTCGTAGCCGATGCCGTAGAAGGCTCCCGGGAAATAGACGAAGGCCCCCGAATAGCTCAGCCGTTGGCGGTTGTGGTTGAAGAGGTTGTCGCCGGAGAAGCGCAGCAGCACGAACTTCTGGGTCGTGAAGTTGCCGTAGATGGAGACGTTCGAGGGTGCGGTGACCGAATCCGTGCGGTCGAGGCGGTAGAGTCCGGCGAGCAGGAATCCGATCCCGAAGCCGACGTCGGAGGAGTAGTTGGGGCCCGGCGCGATGCTCCAGTCGATCTTCTTTTCGAAGGTGCGGTCCACGTTCGAACGGCTGTAATAGTCGATGATGCGGCGGATCAGTCCGGGCCGTTTCGCCGCGGTGTCGCTGCGGAGGGTGTCCGCGGATGCGGCGGCGGGATATGCGCGGACCTCTCCGATTCGGTCCGGCGCGGTCCGGACCGAGGGGCGTGCCGTCGGGCATTCGGCCGTCTGCGCCGCGGCGGGGCGGATGATGCAGACGAGCAGCGTCGAGAGCAGCAACGCGCTCTTTATCAGAAATGTCACGTGCATATTCCGAACAAAGGTAGCAATTATTTCCTATCCGGCAAAAACCTCCGTCGGCCGTTCCCGTTTCCCGGACGATCTTCCGGAAAATTCCCTATCTTTGCGGACGTATGGAACAATCCGCATCTCCGGCGATCGCCCCTCCGCGGCTGCCTCCCGAATCCGGAGCGCCGGCCGGTTCGGCCGTGCTCGTACCGGTAGGCGAGATCGAGGGCCTTTCGTTCCGCGGCGTCGCGCTGCCGTCGGAGGATTGCAGCCGTCTCTCCGTGCAGGGATGCCGTTTCTCGGGATGCCGGCTGGGAGGTGCGGTGTTCCGCGGCTCCCGTTTCACGGACGTCCTCTTCCGGAACTGCGACCTGTCGGTGGCCGACTTGCAGGGCGCGAGTTTTTTCCGTGTGCGGTTCGAGGAGTGCAAGATCGCCGGGGCCGGATTCGCGGAGACGACGCTGCAACACGTCGTGTTCGGGCACTGCAAGGGCGAATTCGTCAATTTCTCCCGTTCGCGGCTGCGGAGCGTCCGCTTCGCCGGGGCGCAGCTTCGGGGCGGTTTCTTCGACGGATGCCGCTTCGAGCGGGTCGTGTTTTCGCAGTGCGGGCTGGTGACGGCCGACTTTTCGGGAACGCGCCTCGCGGGGATCTCCTTCGCCGATTCCGACATTCGGTGCATCCGGCTCCGCGAGGTCGTTTCGCCCGAGCTGAAGGGATTGCGGGTCAGCCCCGAGCAGGCCGTCGGGCTGGCGCGCCTGCTGGGCGTCGAGATCGGGGAGTGACCGGCCGGCGGCCCTTTTCTCCTATACGCAATCATGCGCGCGGCCCGCTCTCCGGAGAGCGGGCCGCGTCGTGTCTGCGCCGTTGCGGCGAGGCCTATTTCAGGCCCAGCTTTTTGGCGATCTCCTTCGGAATGGCGTTCTTGTTCACCATGATCGAGGTGGTTTTGTAGGCCACGAAGGGTTTCGAGAAGTACCAGAATCCGTCGTAGGGAGGCACGGTGTTCCACGAGTTCTGCACCTTGTAGTAGGGTGTGCCGTTCTGGTCCTCGGCGATGCCCATGATGAGCATGCCGTGGTCGTCGGTGGTCTCGAAGTTGTCGAACGCCGTCTGACGCATCTCCTGCGTGATCGTGCGCTCCTTGCCGGGCTTGTCGAAGGAGTAGAGCGCTTTCTCCTTCTCCTTGTCGGTGAGCTTGCCCCAGCGCTCGGCTTCCGTGCCGCTCATGCTCTCGGTGTCGGCTTCGGGAATGACGCCGATGGCCTTCGTGCGGCTGAAGCCCTTCTCGCTGACGTCCGTGCCCCACGATACGGTGTAGCCGTTGGCCAGCGCGTGGTCGATCGTGGCCATCATCTCCTCGAGCGGCAGGTTGTAAACCGTGCCCCACATCCAGTTGTCGGGAACCTCGATGATGAAGCGCGTGTAGAAGGGATGGTGCGTGAACGACGAGAGGTCCACGTAGTTTTCCATGTCGATCGGCAGCGATGCGGCGAACGATTCGGGCGTGTACTCCTTGCCCTCGTAGGTGAACGTTTCGGGCATCGGGCCGAAGTACTCGTCGAGGAGGGCGTTGAAGCCGCGTTTCCAGGCCGTCGAGAGGGGCTTGCCGCTCTCCGCGGCCTTGAGCACGCCGTCGAGGTAGGCTTTGAGCACGACCGACAGCTCGTGGAAATCGGGTTTCTCGGTTCCGTAGTTCAGACCCGGATAGACCTCGAAGGGAACGATGCCGTGGGCCTTGATGCCCTCCGTCACGTCGTGCGAAGCGCCTCCCTCGGCGAAGTTCAGCTCTCCGTGCAGGCGGATGTACTTCTCGGCCTTGTCCATGAACGAGTGGCGGACGATCCACATTTCCGAGAGGTGCATCTCGGGGCCTCCGGCCTTGAGGATTTCGCTCTCGAGGAACGACAGGGTCGAGAAGCACCAGCAGGTGCCGCTGCGGCTCTGGTCCTTGACGGGCGTGGTCGGGATGAGCTTCACGTCGGTGAATTCGTAACCCGACGCGGAGTCGTTCTGATCGGCGGTCTGCGCCGTGGCCGTGCAGGCGAGGCAGACTGCGAGTGCGGAAAGCAGCAAGTTTTTCATAGCGTATTGGGGTTTTGTGTCGTTGTGGTTCTGCGAATCATTTCTTCGACTCCGAAACGATCTTCAGACAGTCGTCCAGCGTCAGGGTTTCGGGCTTGGTTCCCCGCGGCAGGCGGTAGTTCTTGCCCTTGTAGGCGATATAGGCGCCGTAGCGGCCGTTCTTGACGAGCATGTCGGGGTCTTCGGGGAAGGTCCGGAGCGGCGTATGGGCCGCAGCGGCGGCCGCCTTGTGCTCCCGGACGAGCTCCACGGCCCGCTCGTAGGTGATCGTGTAGGGGTCGTCGGTCCGCGCCAGCGAGGCGAACGACTTTCCGTAGCGGACGTAGGGTCCGTACTTGCCCAGTCCCACGATGAGCTTCTCGCCGTCGAGCAGTCCCAGGTCGCGCGGCAGGGCGAAGAGTTCGAGCGCCTCGTCCAGGGTGATCGACTCGATGAGCTGCCCCTTCCTGAGCGAGGCGAAGCGGCCCTTCTCGCCTTCGGCGCCCTCGATCTCGACCATCGGGCCGTAGCGTCCGATGCGGGCCTTCACGACATGTCCCGTCGCGGGGTCGTTGCCCAGGATGCGCACTTCGCGCGTCCGGGCGGGCTGCATGGCGATCGCCGAGTCCACCATTTTGTGAAACGGTCCGTAGAAGTTGCCGATCATCTTCTCCCACGTGATGTCGCCTTCGGCGATGCGGTCGAACTCCTTCTCGACGTTTGCCGTGAAGTTGTAGTCGATGATCGGGCCGAACTGCGCCTCGAGGTAGTCGTTCACCACCATGCCGATGTCGGTCGGCGAGAGGCGGTTCTTCTCCTTGCCGAAGCTCTCCGTGAGGGTCTTCGTCGTGAGTTTGTCTCCCGTGAGCGTCATCTGCGTATAGCTGCGTTTCGAACCCTCCTTGCTCTGGCGGACGACATAGCCGCGGTTGATGATCGTCGTGATCGTCGGGGCGTAGGTCGAGGGGCGGCCGATGCCGAGCGCCTCCATCTGCTTGACCAGCGACGCTTCGCTGTATCGGGGCGGAGCCTGCGTGAAGCGCTCCGTCGCGGTGATCTGCGCCGGCGTCACGCGGTCGCCGGCCGTGAGTTTCGGGAGCAGCCCCTCGCCGCTCTCGGCGGCCTGGTCGTCGTCCGTGGATTCGGAATAGAGGCGCAGGAATCCGTCGAAGCGGATGACCTCGCCCTGGGCGACGAACTGGTGCTCCGAACCGCTGATGTCGATGGTGATGGTCGTGCGGTCGAGCTCGGCGCAGACCATCTGCGAGGCGACCGTGCGTTTCCAGATCAGGTCGTAGAGTTTTTTCTCGGCCGGCGTGCCTTCGATCGTCTGGCGGTCGATGTACGACGGGCGGATGGCCTCGTGGGCCTCCTGCGCGCCCTTGGTCTTGGTCTTGTAGTTGTGCCACGACGAGTATTTCTCGCCGTAGAGTTTCGTGATCTCCTCCTTGCACTGCGCGAGCGCCTGCTGCGAGAGGTTCACCGAGTCGGTACGCATGTAGGTGATCAGACCCTGCTCGTAGAGGTGCTGCGCCACGGACATGGTTTGCGAGACCGACATGCCCAGCTTGCGGCCCGCCTCCTGCTGGAGCGTCGAGGTCGTGAAGGGCGGCGCGGGATAACGCTGTGCGGGCTTCTCCTCGGCTTTCGACACCGTGAACTCGGCGCCGGCCGAGCTGCGGAGGAACGCTTCGGCCTCGGCGGCCGTCTCGAAGCGCGAGGACAGCTCGGCCTTGAAGAGTGTCCTGTCCGCATCTCCGGCGGGGTAGAACTGCGCCACGACGCGGAAATAGGGAGTCGAACGGAAAGCGATGATCTCGCGCTCGCGTTCGACGATCAGCCGCACGGCGACCGACTGCACGCGGCCCGCCGACAGCGCCGGGCGCACCTTTTTCCACAGCACGGGCGAGAGCTCGAAGCCCACCAGCCGGTCGAGGATGCGGCGCGCCTGCTGGGCGTTCACCAGGTCCATATTGACCGTGCGGGGTTTCTCGATGGCTTCGAGGATCGCCCGCTTGGTGATTTCGTGGAAGACGATGCGCTTCGTCCGATCGACCGGGAGCCCCAACACTTCGGTCAGGTGCCATGCGATGGCCTCTCCTTCGCGGTCTTCATCGGAAGCGAGCCACACGGTCTTCGTCTTCGCGAGTTTCGCAAGCTCGTCCACGACCTTCTTCTTGTCGCCCGGAATCTCATAGACGGGCTTGAAGCCGTCGTCGATATTGATTCCGAGGTCCTTCTTCGAGAGGTCGCGGATGTGTCCGAAGCTCGATTTTACGATATAGTCCTTGCCGAGGAACTTCTCGATGGTCTTGGCCTTGGCAGGGGACTCTACGATGACTAAATTGTCCTGCATTACGTTGTTTTGATGGCTTTTTCAGAAATGCGAAAACCTAAGCATCTTCAACACTTAGGTTCCGCACAAGGGTTTCTCTTCGGTTTATTTGATCATGTTGTACGCCAGTTCGAGCCGGATCGGAGCGTTGTTTTCGCCGCCGTCGGTCGCCATGCCCTGCAGGATGCCGAAGGCCGTGGTGTAGAAACCTCCCGCCTCCGGGGCGAGGTAGATCGTGCGGTTCTGCACCTTCGAGAGGTCCACCGCACGCCCCTCGGCCGCGGCGGCCTGCTTCTCCTTCATGTAACTGTTCCAGAGCGCCTGGGCGTAGGCCGTGATATTCATCTTGTAGCATCCCTGGCTGCGGTTCACGTATCCGCCGTAGTCGAGCGTCGTGTTGTACTGCGACTCGTAGGTGTAGTTGTAGTCCGCAATCGGGGTCCGCGTCTTGTAATTCGTGTAGAGGCCCAGCCGGGAGGGTGCGGCCGTCATTTCGTCAGTCAGCCGCACGATGTCGGGACCCGAGCCGTTTCCCGAGCCGTCTCCCGGGACGATCTCCTGCCAGTCGTAGGCGCCGTCGTTGAAATAGACAGACATGGTCACCTGGCTGAATGCCAGCGTCCTGAAATCCTTGCCTTCCGCTTCGTTCGCTTTCTCGATCTCCCGTTCCAGCGCCTCGAAGAACGCTTCGGTGAAGGTGATGTCGCTCACCACGCCGCCGAAGCCCTCCACGCGTACGCGAGCCGTCTCCGGGCGTTTGTCGGCCTCTCCGGCTGCCGGTTCGCGGGCGTCGGCGATTTCGAACAGCGCCTCCTTCGCCTGCGAATAGTCGTGGTAGGCCGTATTGACCGAAACGTTGCCGTGATCGACCGAACCTTCGTAGAAATAGTAGAGCATCTGGAGCGTATCCTGGATGAGCGTGGGGTCCGCCTCGACGCGGTTACGTCCGTAAACGGCGAATCCCGACGACTCGAGCGTCGTGCCGAAGATCGTCCCTTCGCCCCGGTCGGCGGTCAGCGGCATGGCGGGATCGGGACAGATGTAGAAGCCCCGGAACTCCTCGACCCACTGTTCGAGACTGTCGATGCTGTATATCGAGTAGTCGTCCTTGTAATCTCCCTGCTGCAACATCAGCCGTTGGATGTATTCCCGGCCCGATTCGGTGGGCTCCAACGTGACGGCCGTGGTGGCGGGGCCTTTGTCTTCGCCGCCGAGCGTGAAGTAGAACAGCGGCCCCTCGGTTTCGTCGATCACCCCCTCCTTCACCGGGTCGAAGTTGAGGTAGAAGGTCGTGTCGCGCTCCGATTTTCCGGCGGCTACCGGCTTGTCGGTGATATACTTGTTGCTTTTTACCTCATAGACCGCGAACCGCTGTTCGGTCAGCGTATCCCTGCCGTAGGAGGCGATGGAGATGAGCAGTTGCGCCGAGTCGAAGATCGGTTTGTATCCGAAATACCCCTCCTTGATTTCGGAGAGGTTGATCATCTGCGTCAGGAATCCCGCCGTGCGGAGGCCGAGCGTGTCGTTGAGCTGCGAGCCGAAGTAGCCCGACGAGAGGTTCGACGAGACGACCGAGTCGCTCTGGAAAAGACGCGTGGTGACGTATTTCGCCTTGTCCTCGCCGCTCTCCGGGAACCGGACGAATCCGGCGCGCATCTGCTGGTTGTCCGGAACGAGATTGCCTCCCAGCGTGTCGTCCACCGAGGTGCAGCCTCCGAGCGTCAGCGTGACCGCCGAAAGGACCGATGCCGCGCCGAACAGCAGGCGGAGGAGTTTATTGGATCGCTTCATAGAATCGGTTGTAATTATCGAAAAAGTCCGCAGCCTCGGGCGATTGGTATTCGAGCACCGGTTTCCCGCTCGCACGGGCGATCTCCAACACGGCGGGATCGGCCTTTTCGGACGCCACCGCCACGCCGTCGGCATACTCCATAACGAAGCGGCAGAGGTTTTCGTATGACGGAGCGGAGAGAATCTCCAGATTTTTGTCCTCGACGCCCTCGCCGGCGATCTTCTGGGCGAAGGCCGGGTCGAGCTCTCCGGGGAAGGCGTCGTCGCAGAGCGAGACGACGATCTTCACGTCGCGGAAGATCGGGTCGTCGGCGAAGACGTGTTTCAGGTAAACGGGCACGACGCCCGAGAACCAGCCGTGGCAGTGGACCACCGTGGGAGTCCAGCGCAGCTTTTTGACCGTCTCCAGCACGCCGCGTGCGAAGAAGATGGCCCGTTCGTCGTTGTCCGGAAAATAGCGCCCTTCGGCGTCGGTCAGCACGGCCTTGCGCGAGAAGTAGTCGTCGTTGTCGATGAAATAGATCTGTACGCGGGCGGAGGGAATCGACGCCACCTTGATGATGAGCTGGTGGTCGTTGTCGTCGATGATAAGGTTCATGCCCGAGAGGCGGATCACCTCGTGCAGCTGGTGTCTGCGCTCGTTGATGCAGCCGTAACGCGGCATGAAGGTGCGGATTTCGTTGCCGCGTTCCTGCATAGCCTGCGTCAGCGCACGGCAAAGCCGGGAGCTCTCCGTTTCGGGAAGATAGGGCGTGATCTCCTGACACACGTACAGAATCTTGCTTGCCATGATTCGTGAATTTTTATTTGGACGCTCACATTACTCGCAAAGATACGAAAAAAATCTTAAAGAATAAGCATCGCGTCGCCGTAAGTGCCGAAACGGTAGCCCTCCTCGCGGGCCGCCTTGTAGGCGTTCATCACGGTTTCGTACCCGCCGAAGGCCGCCACCATCATCAGTTGCGTGGAGTAGGGCAGGTGGAAGTTGGTCACCATGGCGTCGGCCACGGTGAAGTCATAGGGGGCGAAGATGAACTTGTTGGTCCATCCCTCCATCGGCTTGATCATGCCGTTGGTCGAAACGGCCGTCTCGATCGTGCGCATGACCGTCGTACCGATGGCCGCGACCCGGTGTCCCGCGCGCTTGGCCGCATTGACCGCTTCGGCGGCCTCGTCCGTGACGAAGAACTGCTCGGAGTCCATCTTGTGCTTCGAGAGGTCCTCGACGTCCACCGTGCGGAAGTTGCCCAGCCCCACGTGCAGCGTGATGAAGGCCCTGTCGATGCCCTTGATCTCCATGCGTTTCATCAGGTGTTTGGAGAAATGCATCCCGGCCGTCGGGGCGGCCACGGCCCCCTCGTGGCGGGCGAAGATGGTCTGGTAACGCTCCGCGTCCTCGGGCTCCACCTTCTCGCGCACCCATTTGGGCAGGGGCGTCTCGCCCAGGCTGAAGAGCGCCTGCTTGAACTCCTCGTAGGAGCCGTCGAAGAGGAAGCGCAGCGTGCGGCCGCGCGAGGTGGTGTTGTCGATCACCTCGGCCACCAGCAGGTCGTCGTCGCCGAAGTAGAGCTTGTTGCCGATGCGGATCTTGCGCGCCGGGTCCACCAGCACGTCCCACAGCCGCAGCTCGCGGTTCAGCTCGCGCAGCAGGAAGATCTCGATCTCGGCGCCGGTCTTCTCCTTGTTGCCGTACAGACGCGCGGGAAAGACCTTCGTGTCGTTGAAGATGAAGAGGTCCTTTTCGTCGAAATAGTCGATGATGTCCTTGAAAATGCGGTGTTCGATGGTCCCCTTGGCCCGATTGACGACCATCAGGCGCGATTCGTCGCGGTTCTCGGCCGGGTATTTGGCCAGCATTTCGGGCGAAAATTCGTATCCGTACTGCGATAACTTCATATTGAACGCTTTTTTACGTGTCGGAACAAAAGACAGATTAATCCCTATACGCGGAAAAAGCTATTTTGTTTCAATATTTTGCAATTTTTTGAGAAATTCCTCCAGGTCCCAGGCGTTTTCGAGGGTGAAGCCTCCGCTGCGGGTCCGGCGCAGCGACGTGAGGTGCGCGCCGCTTTGCAGCGCCTCGCCGATTTCGCGGGCCAGCGAGCGGATGTAGGTTCCCTTGCTGCACCGCACGCGGATGCGCATGCGCGGGAGGTCGAACTCCTCGATGTTCATTTCGTAGATCGTGATGAGCGACTTGCGCAACCGGGTCGTCTCGCCGGCGCGGGCCAGCTCGTAGGCGCGCGTCCCCTCGATTTTCTTGGCCGAGAAGAGGGGCGGCTCTTGCAGCCGTTCGCCCGTGAGCGACCGCAGCGCCTCTTCGGCCGCTTCGCGCGTGACGTGTTCCCACGGATAGGTGCGGTCCACGGGGTGTTCGAGGTCGTAGCTCGGGGTCGTGGCCCCCAGCATCACGTCGGCCGTGTACTCCTTCTCCTCGGCCTGCAAGGCGTCGGCGAGTTTGGTGGCGCGGCCGATGCAGACGAGCAGGATGCCGGTGGCCAGCGGATCGAGCGTCCCGGCATGCCCCACCTTGATCCTGCGGTAGCCGAGTTTGCGCAGCGTGAACTTGATCTTGCGGACCACGTCGGCCGAGGTCCAGCGCAGCGGCTTGTCCACGACGGCGATATAGCCGTCCTCGAAGTCGATGCCGTGCAGGTCGGGCGTCTCTTTCATCGGATGAGGTAGCTTGCGATGGAGACGATGCCGGCGGCGGCGCAGTAGGCGGCGAACCAGATCAGGCGGCCCCGCTTGACGATCTCGAGCATGAACCGGCAGGCCAGGCAGCCCGTGAGGAACGACGCGGCGAATCCCGCGACGAGCGGTCCGGCGGCCACGCCGGCCGTCAGTTCGCCGCTCGCGGCTTCGAGCAGCGTCTCGCCCAGAATCGGGGCCAGCACCATGAGGAACGAGAACTGCGCCACGGCCGTCTTTTTGTTGCCCAGCAACAGGCCCGTGGCGATGGTCGATCCCGAGCGCGAAAGGCCCGGCATGGCGGCGCAGGCCTGCGCGAGGCCGATGACGAAGGCGTCGCGGTAGGAGATCGTCTCCTTCTGCCGCGGTTTGGCGTAGTAGGCGAAGGCGAGCAGCGCGGCCGTGAGGAGGAGCATCGCGCCGACGACGGCGAGGATACAGGGGGCTTCGAGCAGGGCGTTGAGCTGGTCTTTGAGGAGCAAGCCGACGATGCCGATCGGAATCATCGACACGACGAGTTTGAGCACGTAGGCCTGCTCTTCGTTGAACCGGCGCGAGAAGAGCCCTCCGAGCAGGCGCCATACCTCGCTCCGGAGCACGACGATCGTACTGAGCACCGTCGCGGCGTGCAGCACGACGTCGAACGTGAGGTTCTCTTCGAGCTCGACGCCCAATAGCTCCTTGGCGATCTGCAGGTGGCCGCTGCTCGATACGGGCAAAAATTCCGTGATACCCTGCACGATGCCGAGCAGGATGGCTTGAAGTGTATCCATAGAACGGTTTGGGTGGTTGTTTCGTTATTGTCCGTTGTCTGCCGGAACCGACGGATTGTCGCCCGGATGCGTGCGTCTGCCGGAGCCGGGGCCTGCCGGCCCGTCCGAAGGCGCTCCGGCGGGCGGTTTCGGCGGGCTGCGCCGGGGAATGCCGGCTGCCGGAGGATCAGTCGTAGCGTTTCAGGATCGCGTAGATCTCCACGACGAACCCTCCGATGACCAGAATCGGCGCCAGCGTGATGCGCCGCCACGAGAACATGGCGTAATCGAACTCGTCGGGCGAGTCGCTGCCGCCGCCGGCCATGAGGACGAAGCCCAGCACGATGACGGCGAACCCGGCCGCCAGCAGGATGTAGTTGCGGCGCGTGAGAGGCATCCGGGGATTCTCCCCGGCAGGCTCCTGGGCCGTTTTCCGCTCTTTTTTCATTTAATATAAGTATATCTTGTTAGACTTCATGTTCACGAACTTGTTGAGGGCCGCGAAGGTGAAGACCCCCGATATGAGTACGCCCCCTGCAACCATCGCGCCGAGAATGAGGGCGATCTTGCCCGCTTCGGCGATGGTCAGCAGTTCGGGCACGGCTTCGTTGAGCCCATAGACCGCCACGCCGAACAGCACCGAGGCGATGGCTCCGGAGAGGATGCCCTGCGTGACGCTGCTCCCGAGGAACGGGCGCATGATGAACCACTTGGTCGCGCCGACGAGTTTCATCGTGTTGATCAGGTAGCGTTTCGAATAGATCGCCAGCCGGATCGTGTTGCTGACCAGAATGAGCGAGATCAGCAACAGCGCGCCTCCGAAGAGCAGCAGCACCAGCCGGATTTTTCCCACCGTGGCGTGCAGCCGTTCGGCCATGAGCGCCGGGTACGACACGCGGTCCACCCCCTCGATGCGCTCCGCGGCGGCGATGAACTCCGCGAGCAGCTCCTTGTCGGCCGACGCCGGGGTCAGCGTGAGTTCGAACGAATCGAGCAGCGGGTTCTCTTCGAGAATCTCCTCGAAGGCGCTGTCGAACATCTTGCGGAACTCCTTGTCCTCGAGTTTCGCCTCTTTGGGAACGTAGGCGATCGTGGCCACGAGGTCTTCGGCCGCGAGGCGTTTTTCGATCGCGTCGCGCCGCTCGGGCGTCGTCTCCCGCTTCAGCTCCACGGTGACGGCGATGCTCTCCTGCAACGTGTCGGCCACCTTCAGCGCCGCGACCATCAGATACCCCACCGAACCCAGCAGGAACAGTACGAGCGCGATGCTGACCGTCGATACGATATAGGAGTTGCGGACCTTCCGTCTGAGTCGTTTGTCGTCTTTCATCTTCGATTCGTGCCTCTTTTGTTTCATTCGTGTTGCCGGGACCCGCCCCTTCCGGCGCTCCTGCCGTTCCCTCTTCGTGCGTGTGCGGTCCGTTCCGGATGTCCGTTCGCGGCGGGACGGCGGTCCCTTTTCCTCTGCCGGGAACGCCTCATGCCTCGTCGGTTCCGCTTTCCGGCCGTTTCCTGCGGCGTTTCCAGCAATACCCCGCCGTCGCGGCGGCTCCCAGCAGGATGAGCGCTGAGCAGATGCCCGTCACGCCCTCGGCCGCCGCCCAGTGCGGGGCGCGGAACCTCCATTCGACGGTATGTTCGCCGGCCGGCAGCCGCATGGCCCGCAGCACGTAGTCGGCCCGGAAGTAGGGAGCTTCCTCGCCGTCCACGTAGGCCGTCCAGCCCTTGTCGTAGTAGATTTCGGAGAAGACCGCGAGGGCCTCTTCTGGGGCCGAGTATTCGTAGCGGAGGTAGTTGGGGCGGTACTCCGCGAGGTCGATCCGGGCCGAGGCGTAGATACCCGTGGGCATCGGGCGCGCCGCGGCGGGCGTGTCGGACGACGTGACGGCCGTCGTGCGGAGGTTCACCTCGCCCAGCAGGGCGATCTCCTCCTGCGCCGAGGCGGCGCGGACGAGGCTGTCCACGAACCATGCCGCCCCGAAAGCCGTCGTGCGGCGCTGCGCTTCGGGGGCGCCCTCCTTGCCGGGGACGATCAGATAGCGGGTGTTGAGCATGTCCAGCACCCCGTCGTCCAGTTGCGAGAGGTAGCGGTCTATCAGGTCCTGATAACGTGCCAGCTTGGCTCCGTGGTATCCGCCGACGGAACGGTGGAAATAGGAGGTCGTGGCGTCGTTGAAGGGGCTGACCGTGAGGTTCAGTACGCGGTATCCCGGATCGCGGTCCTGCAGGATCGTCCTGTCGGCGTCCGTCTGCGTCACTTGCCTGCGGCGGGGCGAGGTGAAGTTGTCCGCGGAGAGGAACCGCAGGTCCACGGGAACGAGGTCCGTCAGTACGACGGCCGCCAGCAGGGCCGTGAGCGCGTATTTCCCGATCCGCCGCAGGGCGAAAAGCGCGACGGAGCCCGCCGCGAGCAGGATCATCAGAAGCGACCTCCAGGCATCGGAGCGCATCATCGCGGCGCGGTCGGCAGCCATCGCCGCGCCGGTGGCGTCGCCCCACTCGGCGTCCGTGCCGCGGGAGATGTATTCCTGCATGTCGTTCGCCTCGAAGATGCGGCGGAACTGTTCGGTCATCATCTCCGCGCTTTCGGCGCGCCCGAAGTCGAACAGCGAGCCGCCGGCCACGGCCAGCAGCAGGCAGACGCCTCCCGTGACGCCCGCCGACCAGGCCAGTGCGCGCAGCAGGTGCCGGCGCGGAACGTCTCCGCTCCAGAGCCGTGCGAGGGCCAATGCCCCGAGCGCCGGCACGGCCCACTGGACGACGACCAGCGTCATCGAGACGGTGCGGAACTTGTCGTATCCGGGCAGGATGCGGAAAGCCAGCTCCGTGAAACCCATCAGATTGCGGCCCCAGGCCAGCAGGATCATCACCGCGCAGACGGCGACGATCCACCATTTGTTGCGGCCTCCGGCGAGGGCGATGCCCAGCGCGGCCAGGAACACCGCCGCCGCGCCCAGGTAGGTCGGGCCGCCCGTATAGGGCTGCGTGCCCCAGTAGGCGGGTAGCTGCTGCGCCGCTCCGCGCAGGCCGTAGCCGTTGAGCAGGGCGGCCGTCTCCCCGTCGGCGGGGAGGGTCGTGCCCGAGTCGCGGCCCATGAAGTCGGGCACGAGCAGGTTGAGCGTCTCCGCGCGGCCGTAGCTCCACGCCGTGGCGTAGTCGAGCGCCAGTCCGTCGCCGGAGCTTTCGCTCCCGGAGGCCAGCTCCGAGCCGCCGCGGATGGTCTCCTTCGAGTGCTGGGCCGTGTACCAGAGGGGCGCGAAGTTCGATCCCGCGGCCAGCAGGCCCGCCGCGGCGAGCGCCGCCGTGCGCAGGGTGAAGTTCCGCATCCGTCCTTCGCGGAAGGCCGCGACGGCCTCGCTCGCCCAGAATGCGGCCATCGCCACGAGGAAATAGTAGGTGATCTGCGGATGGTTGGCGCCGATTTCGAGCGATGCGGCGAGGGCCGTGACGGCCGCGCCGCACCAGACGTTGCCGCGCAGGGCGACCCATGCGCCGCCCATCATCAGGGGCGCGTAAACCAGCGCCCACATCTTCGTCACGTGCCCGGCGCCGATGATGAGCAGGAAGTAGGTCGAAAGACCGTAGGCCAGCGCCGGAACCGTGCCCACCCAGGGGTTGACACCCGCCATGAGCAGCATGCACCACATGGCCGTCATGGCGAAGAAGATGAATCCGGCGGGGGTGTCGATCGCCTTGACGATCTGGCCTGCGGTGCGTTTTACGAGCTGGGCCGGGTAGGCGACGTTTATCAGGTAGGCCGGCATGCCGCCGAACATGCCGCCGGTCCACTGCGGGTCTTCGCCCGTCGAGGCGCGCATGTCGGTGATGTCCCGGGCCATGCCTTCGTATTGCAGGACGTCGTGCTGCGGCAGCACTTCGCCCCGGAACTGCGGGGCGAAATAGAGGGCGCTCACGACGAAAAACAGCGCGAGGGCCGCCGCTGCGGGAAGCAGCCTTTTGAGAAATCCTTTCGAAAAATCCATTCCGTCGATTCTTTACCGATTGCCAAAGGTACGAAAAAATAGCGAGAGTGCGGTGTGCTCATTGCGAAAAATGACTATCTTTGCGGATATGATTACACTCGATGACATCCGCAGGCCCGTGACGGCCGAGCTGGCTGCGTTCGAAGAGTTCGTCGAACGGCAGTTCACGGCCGAAGGGGAGTTGCTGTCCGACATGCTGCGCTATGCCCTGACGGCGCGCGGCAAGGGCATCCGTCCGCTGCTGGTGATGCTTTCGGCGGCGATGAACGCTCCGGTCAAGGGGGCGGCGGGCGGACGGCGCGCCTCGCTGGCGGCGATGCTGGTCGAAATGATCCACGTGGCCTCGCTCATCCACGACGACGTGATCGACGAGGCCGACACGCGCCGCGGCAAACCCTCGGTCAATGCCCGCTGGCAGTCGCACAAGGCGGTGATTCTGGGCGATTACATCCTGGCTAAAAATATGAATATCGGCCTGCAGAGCGGGCAGTTCGATCTGGTGACGCACGTATGCGGCTCGATGGCCGCGCTGTGCGAGGGCGAGGTGTTGCAGGACGAATGCGCCGCCGAACGCAGCATGACCCGCCGGACCTACCTCGACATCATCTACAAGAAGACGGCGAGCCTGCTGGGCGTCTCCGCGTCGGCGGGGGCGCTGGCCGTGGGGGCCACGCGCGACAAGGTGGCGACGATGCGCCGCTTCGGCGAGGCGGTGGGCATGGCCTTCCAGATTCAGGACGACATCCTGGACTATACCCCCTCGGCGCAGACGGGCAAACCCGTCTGCAACGACCTGCGGGAGGGGAAGATCACGCTGCCCCTGCTGACGGTGCTCGACCGCGCGTCGGAGGAGAGACGGGCCGATCTGCTGGACAGACTGGCCCGTTGTCACGAGGACGACGAAGCGGTGGAGTACCTGCGCCTTGCGGTGGAGCGGGAGGGCGGACTCTCCGCCGCGGCCGAGGTGATGCAGGGCTATGTCTCGCGGGCCGTGGGGATGCTCTCCGACTACGACGACTCCGACTACCGCTCGGCGCTGGTGAACCTCTGCGCCTATATCGTCGAACGCGACAGATGACCGCAAATCCGGACAAACGATTATTAACCTAAATAACAGATCAACTCTATGGAACAAAAGAAGAATTACACATTACCTATCATCATGATGTTCGCGCTCTTCGCGATGATCTCGTTCGTCACGGGCTTCGCCAATCCGCTGGGCGTGATCGTGAAGAACCAGTTCTCGGTGGCGAACTGGATGTCGCAGCTGGGTAATGCGGCCAATTTCATCGCCTACGCCTTCATGGGTATTCCGGCGGGTCTGATGCTCAACCGCATCGGCTACAAGAAAACGGCGCTGGCGGCCATTGCGGTCGGTTTTATCGGCGTGGGTATCCAGTACCTCTCGGGCGTGGCCGGCAGCTTCGCGGTTTACCTCGTCGGCGCGTTCGTCTCGGGTTTCTCGATGTGTATGCTCAATACGGTGGTCAATCCGATGCTCAACACCCTCGGCGGCGGCGGCAAGCGGGGTAACCAGCTGATCCAGTTCGGCGGTTCGCTCAACTCGATCTCGGCCACCATCGTGCCGATTCTGGTCGGTTATCTGATGGGCGACGTGGCCCGCGCGACGATCAGCGACGCTTCGCCCGCGCTGTTCATCGCCATGGGTATCTTCGCCGTGGCCTTTGTCGTGCTCTCCATGGTCTCGATCCCCGAGCCGTATGCTATTGAGGAGAAGGCCGCCGAGGCGAAGAAGGACAAGCACAGCGCGCTCTCGTTCCGTCACTTCGTGCTGGGCGCCGTGGCCATCTTCATCTATGTGGGCGTCGAGGTCGGCATTCCCAACTTCATGAATCTCTTCCTCACCTCCACGACCGACGGCGCGGGCATGGCGGCCGCGGCCGCGGGTTCGCTCGTGGGCACGTACTGGTTCCTGATGATGTGCGGCCGTCTGGTCGGCGGCATCATCGGCGGCAAGGTCTCGAGCAAGTCGCAGCTCTCCGTGGTGGCTTCGGTAGCCATTCTCTTCGTGCTGGTGGGCATCTTCTCGCCCGTCACCTCGACGGTTTCGATGCCTGTCTTCACCGGTACGGGCTTCGGACTGGTGGAGGTTCCCGTCGGTGTCATGTTCCTCACGCTCTGCGGCCTCTGCACCTCGGTCATGTGGGGCGGCATCTTCAACCTCGCCGTCGAGGGCCTCGGCAAATACACCTCGATGGGTTCGGGCTTCTTCATGGTGATGGTCTGCGGCGGCGGTATCCTTCCGCTGATCCAGGGCGGCGTGGCCGACTTCGCGGGCTACCTCTCGAGCTACTGGGTCGTGATCGTGGGTCTGGCCTACATCCTCTTCTACGCCCTCGTGGGTTCGAAGAACGTGAACAAGGATATTCCGGTGACCGACTGATCGGCCGTTTCCGGAACGCAGAACGGGGGATGCCGCAGCGCGGCGTCCCCCGTCGGTTTTCGGGCGCGGCATTTCCGTGCGGAATCGTTTCCTGCCGTCCGGTGTTTCCTGCGCCTGTTTCCGCGCGGCGCGTTTCCGGGGGCGTTCTCTTCGGCGCAGAGCTTTCGGGTGCGGCCGCCTTGCCGCGGCCGGAGAGGATGCGAAAAAACGGGACATTCATTTCGAATGTCCCGTTTTCCGTTTCCGGGCAGGTGCGGATTACTTCTCCGAGCTGCTCGTCATGCGCTTCTCCTTGATACGCGCCTTCTTGCCCGTCAGATCGCGCAGGTAGTAGATGCGGGCGCGGCGGACCACACCGATCTTATTGACCTCGATCTTCTCGATATGGGGCGAGTAAAGCGGGAAGATGCGCTCGACGCCCACGCCGTTCGAAATCTTGCGGATCGTGAACATCTTGGTCTTGCCCTGACCCTTGATCTGGATAACCACGCCGCGGAAACTCTGCACGCGCTCCTTGTTACCCTCGACGATTTTGTAGGATACGGTGATCGTGTCACCGGCCTTGAACGACGGCACGTCGGCGTCCGTCTTCGGCCACATCTGCTCGTTTACGAGCCGGATGATTGCGTCTTTGTTCATTGTTGCAACGAATTTTGAGTTTCGCACCCGACATTCCCGCTGCGCCCGGACTACCATACGGACCCCTTGTCCGTAATCCCGCGGAACCGCTCCGCCGCATCCCCGCCGGTCCGCTTTCCGTTTCCGGAAAGTCTTCCCGCGCGTCCGCCGCATCGTCCGCCGTCGCCGTAGCGCCCAATGAAAGAGGTCGATATACGCCCTGTTGGGGTTGCAAATATAGGAAGAATTTTCCGAATGGCGCAACTATTGCCTCGAATTCCGCTTCGGTCGGAGGATTTATCGCTATCTTTACGGGCGATTTCCGGCCGGGATTCCGCGGAGCGGAGCGGTTTGCGCCGCTTTCGGGGCCGCGGGTCCGTTTCGCCGGAACGGAACGAAAAAGACTATGGAAGAGAGACTGATACTCGTGACCAACGACGACGGTTACGATTCGCGGGGCATGGAGGCCGCCGTCGAGGTGGCCCGCACCTTCGGGCGCGTGGTGGTCGTGGCGCCCGAGACGACGCAGAGCGGCATGAGCCAGGCCATCACCATGTATAGTCCGCTCTACCTGCGCAGCGTCCGCGAGGAGGAGGGACTGGCGGTTTACGCCTTCTCCGGCACGCCCGTCGATTGCGTGAAGATGGCTTTCGACTGCCTGCTGCGCGACGAACGGGTCGATCTGGTGCTCTCGGGCATCAACCACGGCTCGAACTCCGCGGTCAATGTGCTCTATTCGGGGACGATGGGCGCGGCCATCGAGGGCAGTTTCTACGGCTGTCCGGCCGTGGGACTGTCGCTCGACGACCATGCCGCCGATGCCGATTTCGAGGCGGCGGTGCTCTACGGCCGGCGGATCGTCGGCGCGGTGCTGGACCGCGGTGCAGAGCTGCCGCTGTGCCTGAACGTCAATGTCCCGAAGGGACGGCCCGGCGAGGTGCGCGGCGTGCGGCTCTGCCGGCAGAACCGCGGCTTCTGGCGCGAGGAGTTCTTCCGCCGCGAGGATCCGCGGGGCCGCCCCTACTTTTGGCTCACGGGCGAATTCGTCAATGGCGAGCCCGGAGCGACCGACACCGACGAGTGGGCGCTGGCGCACGGCTACGTGTCGGTGGTTCCCGTGCAGGCCGATCTGACGGATTACCGGCAGTTGAAGCGGCTCGACGGGATGTTCGAATGATTTTTTCGCTATCTTTGTGAAAAACCGCGGTTATGCTCATCAAGATCCTGCTCGTCATCTCGATCATCGTCCAGACGCTGGCGACGGCCTATGCCCTGCGGCTGGTGCGTGCCACGAAGTACAACTCCGTGTGGATACTCTTCATCGTGGGCTTCTCGCTGCTGACCATCGAGCGGCTGGTGCAGTTGCTCATGGATATGGGCGTGGAGATCGTTCCGCGCTGGTGGTTCGCCTACCTGGGCGTCACGGTGTCGATCTGCCTGTCGATCGGGGTGATGTACGCGCACAAGCTCTTCAAGTATATCGACCGCCTGAATCACCAGCGGACGCTGCTCAACAAGCGCATCCTGACGGCCGTGTTGCGTACCGAGGAGAAGGCCCGGTCGCGTTTCTCGAAGGAGCTGCACGACGGGCTGGGTCCGCTGCTCTCTTCGGCGAAGATGTCGCTGACGGCCCTTTCGCGCGACGAGCGCAGCGCCGAGCAGCGCGAGATCATCGACAATACGACCTATGTGATCGAGGAGGCGATCCGCTCGCTGCGCGAGATTTCGAACAACCTTTCGCCGCACGTGCTCAACGATTTCGGACTGGCGCGGGGCGTGCGGAATTTCATCGACAAGAGTGCGGCCATGCACGACGTGAAGATCCGCTTCACGACCAACCTCCGCACCGAACGTTACGATACGGACGTGGAGGTGATCCTCTACCGGGTGATCTGCGAGCTGATAAACAATTCGCTCAAGCATTCGGGCTGTTCGTCGATCAACCTTTCGCTCTCGCAGAACGGGCCGGAGCTGGCGCTCGACTATTCGGACGACGGCCGCGGATTCAATCCGCAGGCGATGATGGACTGCGGTATGGGGCTTTCGAACATCGCGTCGCGCATCAATTCGCTCGGCGGCACGTTCGACATCACCTCGTCCAAAGGCCGGGGGATGCGGACGGCGATCCGGATCAACACGCAGGAGGAGGCTCCCGGACCCGCGGAGCGGACGCGCCGGCGTAAAAAAAGAGAGTAATCGGGATGGAGTGCAGAATCATACTCGTGGACGACCATTCGCTCTTCCGCAACGGGTTGCGGGAGCTGCTCGAACGCTGCGAAGGCTGCCGCGTCGTAGGCGAGGCGGCCAGCGGCGAGGAGTTCCTGGCGATGATGGAGGGGATGGAGGCCGACATCGTCTTCATGGATTTTTCGATGCCGGGCCTCGACGGCGCGCAGACGACCGAGCGGGCGCTGGCCCGGCGGCCGGAGCTGCGGATCATCACCCTGTCGATGTTCGGCGAGGAGAGCTACTACTCGCGGATGGTCGAGGCCGGAGCCCGGGGATTCCTGTTGAAGGATTCGGACATAGGCGACGTGCTGGAGGCCATCGGGACGGTGATGGGCGGCGGAAGCTATTTCTCGCCGCAACTGCTTTCGTCGCTGACGGGACGGATGCGCACGCGCGACGACGCGGCCGACGACCAGCTCTCCTCGCGCGAGCGCGAGATTCTGGTGGCCGTCTGCCGGGGGCTTTCCAACCAGGAGATCGCCGACGAACTCTTCATATCGAAGCGCACGGTCGATAAGCACCGTGCCAATATTCTCGAAAAGACCGGCTGCAAGAACACCGCGAGCCTGGTGGTCTATGCCATCCGCAACGGCATCGTCGAAATCTGATCCCGCAGGAGAGACCGGTCGGGCCCCCTGTCGCCGCGCTCCGCCTCCGGTGCGGGGCCGGATCGCGCGGCCGGGGCGGGTCGGCCGGGTTTCTGCCCGTCGGGGTATCTGTCCGCCGCGGCGTCACTCGCCGGTGTCGAGTCGGATCGTGTAGGTCTTTCCCGGTTCGAAGCCGGGATCGTAAATCAGCAGAAAGTTTTCGTCCACGGCGGCATTCCATGCCTGTCCGGCCGCGAGGCGGGGATTCGGCAGCCGCTCGGGGAAGAAGTAGCTGAAAGGCAGCCTGCCCACGTGCTCCTCCTTGAACCGGCCGCCCGCCATGCGCTCGGCGTCGAATGCGGCGGAGGTCGTCACCGTCAGGATGCACTGTCCCTTTTCGTGCCGTTCGTTCACGGTGAAATCGCGTTCGGCGGGAAGTTCCCGCAGCCGTACGTCCCATGCCGGGTCGCCATAGAACGCCAGTACGTCGCGGTCGAAGAAGAAGCCCGTCTCGTCCGCCGAGAGTTTCCGCCCCGCGACGCTGTCGGCCCGGACGAAATCCTCCTCGGCGAAACCCTCCTCGCCGAACGGGAAGGCCCGTTCGCCCAATCCGGGACACCACTCCTCGAGCTGATGCAGCATGTCCTGCTGGTTGAGGTAGAAGGCCTCGGCGAGCGTGTAGCGTCCGGGCGTCGTCAGCCAGTATTTCAGTCCGCCCCATCCGTTGCGGCCGTACCAGGTCGGGACCACGTAGCCGGCCATCGCCGCGGCGTTCGCGCTGTTCATCCATGCGACGGCCATGCTCCCGCGCGTGTTGTCCACGTTGCCGATCAGGCAGTTCCCGATCGGCAGGAACACGCGCCGCTTGTCCGACCCGGCCAGCGGCGTGCGCTCCTCCGGGAAGTCGGCGTAGAGCGCTCCGTCGGCGCACCGCAGGTTCCCCACCGAGAACGGCATTTCGAGGTTCCGTTCCGTGGCGTGCGAGGCCGTGGTGACGAGATCGGGATCGAGCCGGGCGTAGAAGTCGCAGAACTCCCGCAGCAGGTCGGGCCGCCCGTCGGGCAGCAGCCGTCGCGTGCGGTAGTGGGCAACGGAGTCTTCGCCCGGACGTTTCACGCCGCAGCGGCCCGCGTCGCGGTCGTCCACATAGGCGAAGGCGTCGAACCACTTGCCGCTGCCCACCTCGCGCAGCGTGCTTACGGCGCTCCGGATGACGAGCGGTTCGCGGGCGTTGCGCACCATGCGCAGCGCCGCTTCGGCGTCGTATCCCGTGATGACGCCCCAGAGGTAGTCGGCGTAGATGTCCCGGTCCGCCTCGCGGCTCATGCGGTTGAGCTCGATGATGTAGTCGCGCCCGATGCGTTCGGGCCGGTCCACGAAGGCCACGTAGCGGGGCGCCGCGCAGCGCAGCGCGGGCAGCGCCTCGCGCACCGAATCGCGGTAACGGATCACCCGGGCGCCGGGATGGCTTTCGCGGAGCGCTTCGACGACGGCGCTCCACTGCGGGTCGTCGGCGATACCGGGTCCGGCGACGATCGCGTAGTCCGATGCGGCCGGGGCCTGCGTGCAGGCGTATGCGGCGGCGGAGAGGAGAAACAGCAGGATTCGTTTCATATCGGGTTGCGGTTTTAGGTTGCGGCGGTTACATGAGCGGCGAGAAGACGCGCATGAAGGATTCGGCCCAGCGGCGTCGGCGCGGGCGGCGGAACCACTCGCCGGGCGTCACGGCGTGGCATTTCGCGGCGTCGGAGTCGAATATCGCGGCCATGCGGGCGGTGAACTCCTCGTCGCAGACGAAGGCATTGACCTCGAAGTTGTGCTCGAAGCTGCGGAAATCCATGTTCGCCGAGCCGATCACGGTCAGCGCGTCGTCGGCGATGAGCAGCTTGGAGTGCAGGAATCCCGGTTCGTAGAAGAGTATCTTCACGCCGGCGCGCATCATGTCGTCGAGGTAGGAGTGCGACGCGAGGTCGATGAGCTTCGAGTCCGAACGCGCCGGGAGCATCAGCCGCACGTCGGTCCCCGCCAGCGCGGCGGTTTGCAGCGCGGTGTTCAGCACGTCCGAGGGGAGGTAGTAGGGGGTCTGGATCCAGACCCTGCGGCGGGCGTTTGCCACGGCGTAGCTTTCGGCCTGGAGCAGCGTGCGCCATTTGCCGAAGGGGCCTCCGGCCACGATTTGCAGGATGTCGTCCGTGTAGCGTTTCGCCGCGGGGAAGTATTCCGGACCGGCGATATGGCGTTTGGTGGTCGCCGACCAGTCGCTCAGGAAGGCGATCTGCAATCCCGCCACGCCGCTCCCCTCGATCCGGAAATGGGTGTCGCGCCACGAACCCCACTCCGTGCCGCGCACGTAGCGGTCGGCGATGTTCATGCCGCCGATGAAGCCCGTGCGGCCGTCGATGACGACGATCTTGCGGTGGTTGCGGTAATTGACCTTGCTCGTGAAGCGCGGGAACTTGACGTGCAGGAAGGCATGGACCTCGATTCCCGCCTCGCGCATCTCCCGGAAGAACGCCTTCTTGACGCCGCTGCACCCCACGTCGTCGTAGAGAATCCGCACGCGGACTCCCTCGCGGGCCTTCGCGGCGAGCGCGTCGCGGAGGCGGCGGCCCGTCTCGTCGTCGCTGAGGATGTAGTATTGCAGGTGGATGTGGTGGTGCGCCCGGGCGATCTCCCCGAGCAGCGCCTCCATCTTCGCTCCGCCGTCGGTGTAGGGGGTGATGCGGCTGCCGTAGAGCGGCACGGCATGGCATGTGCGCCGGAGCAGTTGCGCCAGCGGACGGTACTGTTCCGGCAGGTCGGGACAGCCGGTGTGTTCGGCCTCCTCCAGTTGCAGGGTGATCCGTTTGCGCGTGCGGCGCGAGATGATGCGCTGTTTCGAGAGATTCTGTCCGAAGAAGAAGTAGAAGACGAGCCCCGCGACGGGCGCCAGCAGCAGTACGATGATCCACGGCAGGGTCTTCAGCGGATTCCGGTTGTCGGTGATGATGACCAGCACGATGCCGAGAATCGTGACCGTGTAGAGCGTGAGGAACGTGTATGTCAGGATTTGCTGCATGGGGGTCTTCGGGGTTTCTTCCGGAGCGCCGCACGGCCCGGGGCGGCGCCCCTTCCGGACGCAGGGGGCGCTGCGCCTTTCCGGACCGCTACTTCTCCGTCTCGGGGAAAGTCACGGTGTAGAGCAGGTGTTCGACGCCGCGCACGAAGTTGCGTTTGTGGAGCTTGGGCGAATAGACGTAGCAGTCGAGCGTGAAGACGCGGTTCGTGGCCGTGTCCACGGTCGTGTAGCTGACGAACGGACCTCCCATGAAATCGTTCTTCACGTCCCAGAAGCCGCGCAGCTCGCACCAGAGACGGCCTTCGAGGCGGAACATCCTGTAGGCCGGGGGGATGACTTCGGAGGTGGTCATCCAGGAGCCGTCCGACGGACCCGGAATTCGGGCCGCGTACTTGTTGCGGGCGGCGAGCAGCGCCTCGGGGGCGAGCGATTCGGGTCCCTCGTAGGGGTAGGAGCAGATGAAGAAACCCTGGCTTGCGGCCGGATACTCGTAGCGCGCCCAGAGGAAGTCGTCCTCCTGCTTGGCCAGCACGTAGCCCTTCGGGACTTTGATTCCGACGCCGAACGTCTTGCGCACGGCGGCGTCGATGCCCGTGTTGTAGAACTTCGAATTGGCCTCCACGGCACGGTCCCGTTCGGCCTGTTCGAGGGCGTGCACGAGGTTTTCGCGGTTCTTCGAGATGTACTCCACGAGCGAGCGGTCGTCGGGACCCGCCGTCGTCAGGACGATCTGCGGCCGGGCCGTCACGTCGTATTCCACGCCTGTCGTCACTTCCGGGAGCGAGGGGTCGATCCGGATCTTGAGGATGTTCCGGTGGTCGGCCACGAGACCCGTGAATCCGCGCTCCTGCACGCGCAGCACGTCGAAGAGCGGTTCGGTCTGGTTGAGATAGGGAACCGGGGCCGTGAGCACGGCGCGCAGCGTGTCGCCCACCTCGCCCGTCCACTCCTGCTGCGGGCAGACCACGATCAGCTCGTAGGGCTTGCCCTGCGACGCCTTTTTCGAATCGGTCAGGGTATTGACGGCCTTGCAGCCGGCCGCCGTCGCCGCGATGAGCGCGGTCAGGATGATGCGGGAGAGTGCTTTCATTTCGATCGGTATTGCTCCCCGCGGAGACGGCGTCCGACGCCGGAAAATGTCGTGCGGCCGCTCTCTCGGGGGAAGTTATTCACAAATATAACCATATTTTTTCGCATTTGGCGCGGATTTTCCCTATTTTTGCTCCGGTATGCGTTTGAAGCCACCGAAAATAATCCGGCGTCTGATGCCGGACCTGATCTGGGAGATCGCCGACGAGGAGGGGGTTTTCCTCACCTTCGACGACGGACCGACGCCCGGTGTCACGGAGTGGATTCTCTCGACGCTGGACAAGTATGATGCCAAAGCCACCTTCTTCGTGCTGGGCAAGAACGTCGAGATGTATCCCGACCTCTACCGGCGGATTCTCGACGCCGGGCACAAGGTGGGCAACCACACCTATTCGCATCAGAAGGGATGGGGCATGAGCCTGGAACGTTACACGGAGGACGTGGATTTCGCCAACGATCTGATTCACAGCGAACTGTTCCGGCCTCCCTATGCGCGCATCACCCCGGCGCAGGCCCGTCTGCTGGGGCAGCGTTACAAACTGGTCATGTGGGACATCATTTCGCGCGACTACAACCGCAAACTCTCGCCGAGGACCTGCCTGCGGAACGTCACGAAGTACCTCGCCCCGGGGGCCATCGTCGTGTTCCACGACAGCGAGAAGGCTTTCCGCAACATGCGTTACGCCCTGCCCCGCACGCTGGAGAAGATTCGTCAGATGGGGCTCACGTGCAAGGCGATAGAGCTTTGAGCGTTCCGGACGGCGGCCGGAATGCGGGTGCGGAGAAAAATAGGAATATTGCTTTTTTTTTGCTAACTTCGCCCCCGCGAAATTCAATATCAAAAACAATACGTTATGGCAACTACCGCAGACATCAAGATCGGCATGTGCATCGAGCTGGACGGCAAGACCTTTCAGATCGTCGATTTCCAGCATGTGAAACCGGGCAAGGGCCCCGCTTTCGTTCGCACGAAACTCAAGAACCTCGAGAACGGCCGCGTGCTGGACAACACCTTCTCGGCCGGCGTGAAGATCGAGCCCGTGCGTGTCGAGCGCCGTCCCTACCAGTTCACCTACGAGGACGATCTGGGCATGCACTTCATGCATACGGAGACCTTCGAGGAGATCAACATCGACAAGAACCTGATAAACAACTACGACCTGATGGCCGACGGCCAGATCGTCGAGGTCATGTTCCACACCGAGAAGGAGACCGTGCTTTCGGCCGAACTGCCCCCGATCGTGGACATGGAGGTGACCTACACCGAGCCGGGCGTCAAGGGCGACACCGCTTCGACCAACTCGCTCAAGCCCGCGACGGTCAATACGGGGGCCACGATCCGCGTGCCGCTGTTCATCAACACGGGCGACAAGATCCGCGTCGATACCCGTACGCGCGAATACTACGAGCGCATCAAGTAGGCATCGCCGCTGCCGGCCGGGCGCATGGCCCGGACCCGGACCGATTCACCCCGGACGAAGATACGGAAACGTGTCCCGTCCGGGGTTTTTCGTATGCTGCGGAGGAGAATGGCCGCAGAGTGTGCGGCGCAGGTGTGCGGAGAGCGAGCCGCGGAGTGTGCGGTCTCCGCTCCCCGGGTTACAGGCCCGGGGTTTCGAACTCCTTCATCACGCGTTCCATCTTGCGGCGGATTTCGGCCGTGCAGAGGTTGCCGATGCTTCCCTCGTGGGTGTGATGCACCTCGCGCGTGGGACTGTATTCGCCCCGCTGGACGGCCATGCCCACCTGCCGGTAGGCCTCGCGGAACGGCACGCCCTGCAATACCAGCCGGTTCACGTCCTCGACGGTGAACAGGTAGTCGTATTTCCGGTCGTCGAGGATGTGCCCGTTCACCCGCAGGTGGGCGAGCATGAAGTCGCACATGCCGAGCGTCCGCCGGATCTCGTCCGTGGCCGGGAAGAGGATGTCCTTCAGGAGCTGTAGGTCGCGGTGGTATCCCGCGGGGAGGTTCGTCGTCAGCAGGGCGATCTCGTTGGGCAGCGCCTGGAGACGGTTGCAGCGGCCCCGCATGATCTCGAAGACGTCGGGATTCTTCTTGTGGGGCATGATGCTCGACCCGGTGGTCAGCTCGTCGGGCAGCGACACGAACCCGAAATTCTGGCTCATGAAGAGACAGAGGTCCATCGCCATGCGGCCGACCGTCGCCGCGACGGCCGCGATGGCCGCCGCCGCCGCCCGTTCGCTCTTGCCGCGGCTCATCTGGGCCGCCACGACGTTGTAGTGCAGCTCCTCGAAACCCATGAGGCGCGTGGTCATCGTGCGGTCGAGCGGGAACGACGAGCCGTAGCCGGCAGCCGATCCCAGCGGATTCTGGTTGGCTATGTGCCACGCCGCGGCGAGCAGCCGCATGTCGTCCACGAGCGTTTCGGCGTAGGCCCCGAACCAGAGCCCGAACGACGAGGGCATGGCGATCTGGAGGTGGGTGTAGCCCGGCATCAGCACCTCCTTGTGGCGTTCGCTCAGCTCCTGCAGCCGGTCGAAGAGCGTGCGCACCGCACCGGCGATCTGCCGCAGTTCGTCGCGCAGGAACAGTTTGAGGTCCACCAGCACCTGATCGTTGCGCGAGCGTCCCGAGTGGATCTTCTTGCCTGCGTCGCCGAGCCTCCGCGTGAGCATCAGCTCCACCTCGGAGTGCACGTCTTCCGTGCCGGGTTCGATCTCGAAGCGTCCGGCCTCGATTTCGGCGGCGATCTCCCGCAGTCCCGCGGTCAGCGTCTCCAGCTCCTCGCGGGTCAGCAGGCCGATCTTCTCGAGCATGGCGATATGCGCCAGCGACCCTTCGACGTCGTAGCGCGCCAGCCGCATGTCCAGCTCGCGGTCCTGTCCCACGGTGTACTCCTCGATCATTCTGTCCGGCTCGAAGCCCTTGTCCCAAAGTTTCGTACTGCTCATAGTTCCGATGCTAATTTTTCGATGTAGGTTTCATAGACGGCGATCCCTTCGGCGATCTCCGAAAGGCACACGTATTCGTCGGCCGTGTGCGACCGTTCCGATTCGCCCGGGCCCATCTTGAGCGCCGGGAAGGGCATCAGCGTCCGGTCCGAAGTCGTGGGCGAGACGAATGTCCGGCGTCCGGCGGCGCGGGCGGCGCGCATGAGCGGATGGTCGTCCGCGACGGCCGCGGCGCGGATGCGCGTCGAGCGGGGCACGGCTTCCGAACGGATCGCGCGGCGGAGGATTTCGACCGTCTCCTCGTTCGTGTAGGCGTCCGTCGTGCGGATGTCGGCGACGAAGCGGCAGACGTCGGGCACGACGTTGTGCTGCGTGCCCGCCTCGATCTGCGTGACGGCGATTCCGACGGGCCCCAGCAGCGCCGACTCCCGCTCGAAGCGGAATGTCCGCAGGCGGGCGATGTCGTCGAGCGCGATGTAGAGGGCGTTGATCCCCTCGTTGCGGGCCGCATGGCCGCTCCGGCCGCGGGCCGTGCAGTCGAGCACCACGAGGCCCCGTTCTCCCGCGGCGGCCTGCATGCCGGTCGGTTCGCCCACCAGCGCCATGTCGATCGGTCCCAGCACGGGCAGCAGGGCGCGGATGCCGCGCTCGCCCATGCACTCCTCCTCGGCCGTGAGGGCCAGTACGAGGTTGAAGGGCAGCGGCCGCGAGCGGAAGGCGAGGAACGTCTCGGCGAGCGCGACGACCGAGGCCCCGGCGTCGTTGCTGCCCAGGCCGTACAGCCGGTCACCTTCGACGGCCGGATCGTACGGATCGCGCGTGTAAGAAGCCGCGGGCCGCACCGTGTCGTGGTGCGAGTTCAGCAGCAGCGTCGGCCGCGCGGGGTCGAATCCGGCGGAACGGGCCCATACGTTGTTGTGGAGCCGTTCGGGAGCCGCACCGCGCTCCGCGAGGAAGGCGTGGAGCAGGTCGCCCGTGCGCGCCTCGTCGCGCGAGACGGAGGGCGTGGCGACGAGCCGCCGGAGCAGTCCGACGGCCTCTTCGGTTCTCGTATCCATCATTCTCTTCGTTCTGTTTTCCGGCTGTTCCCCGGGTCGGTCCGGCCGCAGGGCGGCCGCGTTCGGCCCGGTCAGCGTATCGTCGTGCCCGAGTCGTCGGCGAGGCGTTCGGCGCTGCGTATCGTGACGCTCCGCACGCCCTTTTCGACGGCCCGGAGGGCGTTTTCGATCTTCGGGATCATCCCTTTCGACACCGTGCCGTCGGCCTTGAGCGGGGGATAGGTCGCGGCGGTGATCTCGCGGATTACGGAGCCCTCGTCCTCCGCGTCGCGCAGCACGCCGCGCTTCTCGAAGCAGTATATGAGATCGGTCGGCGCGAGGCGTGCGGCGCCCAGCGCCACGGCCGAGGCCACGCTGTCGGCATTGCAGTTGAGCAGCGTACCCCGCCCGTCGTGCATGATGGCCGGGAAGACGGGCACGAGGCCCGCGTCGAGCAGCCGCCCGAGCAGCTTGTGATCGACCCGCTCGATGTCGCCCACGAAACCGAAATCGACCGGTTCCGGTGCGCGGCGGCGGGCCGTCACGATGTTGCCGTCGGCGCCCGACAGTCCGATGGCGTTGCATCCGGCGGCCTGAAGTCCCGCGACGATCTGTTTGTTCACCAGCCCGGCGTAGACCATCGTCACCACGTCGAGCATTCCCTTGTCGGTGATGCGGCGTCCTTCGACCATCCGCACCTCCAGCTCCAGCCGCTCGGCCAGCCGCGTGGCCAGCTTGCCTCCGCCGTGCACCAGGATCTTCGCGCCGGGCAGGGCGGCGAACTCGCCGAGAAACCGTTTGAGGGCCGCCGCGTCGTCTATGACGTTGCCGCCGATCTTCACGACCGTGATCCGTTCCGTCATTGCAGTCCCTCCAGCAGCCGTTTGAGTACCACCTGCGCCGAGATTTCGCGGTTCGCCGCCTCGGGGATGACCAGCGAGCGGGGCGATTCGATCACCGAGTCGGTGACGATCATGTTGCGCCGCACGGGCAGGCAGTGCATGAAGAAGGCGTCGTTCGTCAGAGCCATCTTCTCGTCGTCCACCGTCCACGAACGGTCGCGCGAGAGCACCTTCCCGTAGTTGGGGTCGGCCCATGCGGCCCAGTTCTTGGCATAGACGAAGTCGGCGCCTTCGAGGGCCTTGCGCTGGTCGTACTCGACGCGGGCGCGGCCCACGAACTCCGGGGCGAGCTCGTAGCCCTCGGGATGGGTGATGACGAAGTCGTAGTCCGCGGCGTTCATCCACTCGGCGAAGGAGTTGGGCACGGCCTGCGGCAGGGCGTTGGGATGCGGCGCCCAGGTCATCACGACCTTCGGGCGCTCGACGCGCCTGTGCTCCTCGATGGTGATCAGATCGGCGAAGCTCTGCAACGGGTGGCGCGTGGCGGCCTCCATCGAGAAGACCGGACGGCCCGAGTGGCGGATGAACTGTTCGAGTATGCGCTCCTCGTAGTCCTCGGCCTTGTCGCGGAAGCGGGCGAAGGAGCGCACGCCGATCACGTCGCAGTAGGAGCCCATGACAGGGATGGCTTCGAGCAGGTGTTCGGCCTTGTCGCCGTCCATCACCACGCCGCGCTCGGTTTCGAGTTTCCAGGCCCCCTGGGTGACGTCGAGGACCATGACGTTCATGCCCAGGTTCATCGCCGCCTTCTGGGTCGAGAGCCGCGTGCGGAGGCTCGAATTGAAGAAGAGCATCAGCAGCGTGCGGTTGCGGCCCAGACCCGTGAACTGGAAGCGGTCGCGCTTGATCTCCAGCGCTTCGGCGACGGCTTCGCGCAGGTCGCCTATGTCTTGTACGCAGGTAAATTTCTTCATGGTTTTCTTCTGTTTTCTGGGTTATCCGACGATCCCGCGGAACGATTCGAGGAAACGGTCGGCCAGCTCGCGCGTGAGGCAGAGGGCCGGAAGCAGCCGGACGGTCGAGGCGCCCGCTCCGCCCGTGAAGACGTGCCGCTCGAAGAGCAGCCGCCGGCGCAGTTCGGCCCCCGGACCGTCGGTTTCGATGCCGATCATCAGGCCGCGGCCCCGGACTTCGCGGAGCGTCGTGAACCGCCGCAGCTCGCCGAGCAGGTATTCGCCCACCGCGGCGGCGTTTTCCACGAGCCGTTCGCGTTCGATCGTGTCCAGCACGGCGATCGCCGCGGCACAGGCGAGGTGGTTGCCGCCGAAGGTGGTGCCCAGCAGACCCGGCCGCGCCTCGAAGTGGGGCGCGATGAGCACGCCGCCGATCGGGAAGCCGTTGCCCATGCCTTTGGCCGTGGTGATGAGATCGGGGCGGATGCCGGCGTGCTGGTGGGCGAAGAAGCGTCCCGTGCGGCCGTAGCCCGACTGGATTTCGTCCAGGATGAGCTGCGTGCCCGTTTCGGTCGCCGCCTCGCGCAGGGCGCGCAGGAAGTCGTCCGTCGGGCAGTGGATGCCCGCGACGCCCTGGATTCCTTCGACGATCACGGCGGCGAATTCTCGCGTCGAGAGTTTCTCGCGCACGGCGCCGATGTCGTTCAGCGGCGCGAACTCCACGTTCGGCGTGCGGTTGAACGGCGCCGCGATCGCGGGGTTGTCCGTGGCGGCCACGGCGCCCGCCGTGCGGCCGTGGAACGCCTTCGTGAAGGAGAGCACCTTCGCGCGTCCCGTGTGGAACGAGGCGAGCTTGAGTGCGTTCTCATTGGCTTCGGCCCCCGAGTTGCAGAGGAAGAGGCTGTAATCGGCATAGCCCGATATGCGTCCCAGCTTCTCGGCCAGACGGGTCTGGAGCGGGTTTTCCACCGAATTGGAGTAGAAGCCCAGACGCGCGACCTGCTCCGAGACGGCCCGCACGTAGTCCGGGTGGGCATGGCCGATCGAGATCACGGCGTGTCCGCCGTAGAGGTCGAGGTACTCCGTGCCGGCCGTATCATAGACGAAACAGCCCCGGCCGCGTACCGGTTCGACGGGGTAGAGGGAATATACGTTGAAAAGTTCCATGTGTTTCCGTTCGTTTTTCGCCGCCGGGGCGGCTTGGGTTTCAGAATGCGGAGGCTTTGAGCCGCAGCCCCTCCCGCTCGTCCAGTCCGAACAGCAGGTTCATGTTCTCCACGGCCTGTCCCGAGGCGCCCTTGAGCAGGTTGTCGATCGCCGAGACGACGTGCAGCTTGTCGCCGTGGCGGGCCACCTGCAGCAGCGCCTTGTTCGTATTGACGACCTGCTTGAGGTCCACGCCGCGTTCCGTGACGTGCGTGAAGGGGGCCGTTGCGTAGTAGCCGGCGTAGAGCTTCCGCACGTCGGCCTCCTCCAGCGTGCACCGCGTATAGACGCTGGCGAGAATGCCCCGCGCGAAGTCGCCGCGCATCGGCACGAAGTCGATTTCGGCGTCGAACGCCGGTTCGATCCGCCGCAGGTTGCGGCCGATCTCCAGCAGGTGCTGGTGCGTGAAGGCCTTGTAAACCGAGAGGTTCGCCGTGCGCCAACTGAAGTGGGTCGTGGCCGAGGGTTTCACCCCGGCGCCCGTCGATCCCGTCACGGCCGTCACGTGCACCTCGTCGCGCAGCAGCCCCGCGGCGGCCAGCGGCAGCAGTGCCAGTTGGATGGCCGTGGCGAAGCATCCCGGGTTGGCGATGCGCCGCGCCGTGCGGATGCGGTCGCGCTGCCACTCCGGCAGTCCGTAGACGAAGCCTTCGCTCTCGTCGCGGAAATCCTGCGCCAGGTCGATGATCCGCACGCCGGCCGGAACGTCGTGCGCCGCGAGCCACTTGCGGCTCTCTCCGTGAGCCGAGCAGAGGAACAGGACGTCGATCGCCCCGAGGTCGAAGCCGTCGCAGAAACACATGTCCGTGTCGCCTTCCAGCCCTCCGTGGACCTCCGAGAGGCGGTTGCCCGCGTTCGAGGTGCTGTGCACGAAGACGATTTCGGCCTGCGGGTGATTGACCAGAAGGCGGATGAGTTCGCCGGCGGTGTAGCCGGCGCCTCCGATGATGCCGGCGCGTATCATTTCCCGTTGCGCTTCTGGACGTTGTGGTAGATCTTGATCTGGTTGCCGAGAATCTTCGTGAAGCCCTTCACGTCGTCGGCCGTCCACGCCTTGTTCACTTCGCCGTATTCGCCGAAATCGGTCTTCATCAGGTCGAACGGGGACTCCACGCCCACGAGCGTGTAGTTGCGCGGCCGCAGGATCAGTTCCACCGTACCCGTGACGTTGCGCTGCGACGAGCGGAGCATCGCCTCGATGTCGCGCATGACGGGCTCGAGGTACTGCGCCTCGTGGAGGAACATGCCGTACCACGTGCCCACCTGGTCCTTCCAGTAGAGCTGCCATTTGGTGAGCGTGTGCTTCTCGAGCATCTTGTGCGCGGCGATGATGAGCATGGGGGCGGCGGCCTCGAAGCCCACGCGGCCCTTGATGCCGATGATCGTGTCGCCGATGTGCATGTCGCGGCCGATGCCGTAGCGCGAGCCGATCGCCTCTACGGCGCGGATGGCCTCCACCTTATCGGCGTAGGGTTTGCCGTTCACCGCGGCGATCTCGCCCCGGTCGAACGCGATCGTGAGCCGCTCCTCGCCCTCGGCCTCGATCTGGCTCGGATAGGCCTCCTCGGGGAGCGTCTGCTCCGAATGCAGGGTCTCCTTGCCGCCGATCGACGTGCCCCACAACCCCTTGTTGATCGAGTACTCCATCTTCTTGAAGTCGGCCGTGAAGCCGTGACGGCGCAGGTATTCGATTTCGTATTCGCGCGTCAGGGTCATGTCGCGCGTCGGGGTGATGATCTCGATCTCGGGGGCGAGAATCTGGAACGTCAGGTCGAAGCGCACCTGGTCGTTGCCTGCGCCGGTCGAGCCGTGGGCCACGGCGTCCGCGCCGATCCGCTTGGCGTACTCGATGATGGCGATGGCCTGGAAGATGCGCTCCGAGCTGACCGAAATGGGATAGGTCCCGTTGCGCAGCACGTTGCCGAAGATCATGTAGCGGATGCTCTTCTCGTAGTACTCCTGTTCGATGTCGAGCGTGGCGTGCTCCCTGGCGCCGAGCTCTTCGGCGCGCTGCGCGATCTTTTCGAGTTCGGCCTTCGAGAAGCCGCCCGTGTTGGCGATCGCCGTGTAGACGTCGTATCCCTTCTCCTCCGAGAGGTATTTCACGCAAAACGAGGTGTCCAGCCCGCCGCTGAACGCCAGAACCACTTTTTTCTTGGTTTCCATGATATTGTCTTTGTTGTTGTTCGCGTTAGTTCGCCGGAGTGCAAATCCTCCGGCCGTTGTCGCGGCCTGTGGCCGCGTTTGCAAGTCCGACCCCATCCCAAACCCCTCCTTCGGGAGGGGCCTGTCGCGACGCACCCGAAATGATTCCGGGAATGACCGCCTGCCGATCGGCCGGTTGCCGTACTTTGGCTTTTACTTCAGATGAAACAGTTTTTTTACCTTGTTCCGGAAAAACATCTTGTAGGGCGCCAGCCGCGACTGCTTCCGGGGCGGTTCCTTCGCCGGGTCGTACAACATGCCCGTGCAGAGGCACATGCGCCGGTGGTTGCGCTGCAAAATATCGTAGTTGCAGCATCCCTGGCATCCCTGCCAGAACTCCTCGTCCTCGGTCAGCTCCGAAAAGGTGACCGGTACGTATCCCATACGCGAGTTGAGCTTCATGACCGGAAGCGACGTGGTGATACTGAATAACTTGGCATAGGGGAATCGTCGTCGGGCCAGCTCGAAGGTTCGTCGTTTGATCTGTTCCGCGAGTCCCATGTGCCGGTACTCGGGGTCCACGATCAGTCCCGAGGTGGCGACGAAGTCGCCGTGACCCCAGCACTCGATATAGCTGAACCCGACCAGTTTTTCCCCGTCCAGCGCCACGACGGCCTTGCCACCGGTCATTTTCGCGGCGATATACTCGGGCGACCGCTTGGCGATGCCCGTACCCCGCTGCAGTGCCGACTCGTAGATCAGTTCGCAGATACGCGGAGCGTAGTGCGCATGAGTCGGGTCGGCAAAAACGACGCTGATTGTGCTGTTATCCATTTATCGTTTGTGGGTGAATGAAAAAAGTTGTGTGTCAGTTGATGCGGTAGGCCCGCTGCACGCCCTTGATGCGCATGATGTGGTGCACGAGCGTGTCCACGACGCCCGCGCCGGGCACTTCGACGGCCACCGTGCCCGCGAGGCAGCCGTTCGGCGCCGCGGCGAAGTTGATCGAGCGGATGTTGAGCTTCAGGTCGCGGCTGATGGCCTCCGTGATGTGGTTGGCCATGCCCGTCGTGTCGGCCGCCACGATGCGGATCATGACGCGGAACGCCCCTTCGGCCGACTGCCGCCAGCGCGCCTCGACGACGCGGTAGGGGTAGTTCTCGCGCATCCGCCGGGCGTTGGGGCAGTCCGTGCGGTGGATCGTGATGCCCGAATTGATCGTCACGAAACCGAAAACCTCGTCGCCCTTGATCGGGTTGCAGCATCGGGCCAGCTTGTACTGTATCTTCGAGATGTCGTCGTCGATCACCAGCGCGTCCTGCGAGGCGGCGGGCGGCTCCTTCGCGCCCTGCTGCGCGGCCTTCTGGCGTTCGATCTCGGCCGCCGCGGCGCGCCGCTGCTCCTCGGCCTCGCCCGAGAGGTGGCGCGAAAGGAGCTCCTTGATCGTCCCGAAGTCGAGCTTCTGCGTGGCGATCAGGGCGTAAACCTCCGTGCCCGTGCGCACCTTGAAGTGGCGGGCGAGGTAGCCCACCGCCTCGTCGATCGTCAGCGGGAGTTTCCAGTTCTTGAGTTTGCGTTCCAGCTCCTCGCGCCCCATGCGCGTATGTTTGGCCTGCTCCTCGCGCAGGAAGCTCTTGATCTTGTTGCGCGCCTTCGCCGTGACGACGAACGCGAGCCAGTCGGCCTTGGGCGTCTGGTTCTTCTGCGTCAGGATCTCCACGATGTCGCCGTTGCGCAGCGGTTCGCGGATCGACACGGCGCGGTTGTTCACCTTGCCGCCCGAGCAGGTCGAGCCCAGATTGGTGTGGATGTCGAAGGCGAAGTCGAGCAGCGTGGCCCCTTCGGGCAGCTTGCGCAGGTCGCCGTTGGGGGTGAAGACGAAGATCTCGCCCGAGGCGGGTTTTGCGTCGAAACGCTGCGCCAGCGAGTGCGTCGTGTCCTCCATCAGTTCGCGCAGGCGGCCGAGCCACTGTTCGCTGGTCTGCGCTCCCTGTCCCACGCCCTTGTAGCGCCAGTGCGCGGCGATGCCCCGCTCGGCCACGGCGTCCATGCGCTCGGTGCGGATCTGCACCTCGACCCAGCGGCCTTCGGCCGACACGGTGGTGTGCAGCGACTCGTAGCCGTTCGACTTGGGGATCGAAATCCAGTCGCGCATGCGGTTGGGATTGGGCGTGTAGAAGTCCGTCACGACGGAGTAAACCGTCCAGCAGAGCCGCTTCTCCTCCTCGTGCGGGCAGTCGATGATGATGCGGATGGCGAAGATGTCGTAGACGCCCTCGAAGGGCACGTGCTGCTTGTGCATCTTCGACCAGATCGAGAAGATCGACTTCGTGCGGCTCTTGACGTGGTATTTCATGCCGAGGCGGTCGAGCCGCTCGGTGATCGGCACGAGGAAGCGGGCGATGAAGGCGCGGCGCTCCTCGGCGCTCTCCTCGAGTTTCGTGATGATGTGCTCGTAGTCCTTCGGTTCGAGGTATTTGAGGGCGATGTCCTCCAGCTCGCTCTTGATTTCGTAGAGACCCAGCTTGTGGGCGATCTGGGCGTAGAGGTTCATCGACTCCCAGCTCTTCTTGCGCCATTTCTCGTGCGGGAAGATGCCGAGCGAGCGCATCACCTCGAGGCGGTCGGCCAGTTTGATGAGGATTACGCGCGGGTCCTCGGAGTAGCTGACGATCAGGTCGCGGAAGTTGTCGGCCTGCTCCTTCGAGGTCTTCAGCTTCAGCTCCGAGATGTTCGCCAGCCCCATCGTGATGCCCACGACCTGTTCTCCGAAACGGTTCCGGATCTCTTCGGTGAGTGCGAGGAATTCGTCTGCCGGGCGCTCCTTGTGCGCCAGCCGCACGACGTCGTGCAGGATGGACGAGACGGCGGAGTTGCGTCCGAGGCCCACTTCCGAAATGACGATCGACGCCACGGCGGCGGCGTGGTCGAGCATCGGCGCCCCGTCGTAACGGCACACGCCGGCGAGCTTCCCGTCGGCATACTCCAGCGCCTCGTCCACAAGGCGCTGCGTCGTCTCCGAGAAGTTCGCGCGCACGAGCGCGCGCAGATTTTCGTAGCGTGAGAAATCCATTGAACCCAACCTCTTAACCTTGTTGGCAAAGATATGAAAAAATTTTTATAAATTTGGCACACAGAACCAATCCGTTGTCCCGTGGAGAAGAAAAAAGCGGTTTACGTCCCTACCGCAGGCGAGGAGATCGCCAACGTATTGTCGCACGGCGTCATGGCGCTCGCGATGCTCGCGGCCCTTCCGTTCGCCGCCGTATGGGCCTACACGCACGATCCGGAGGGGGTGCGGGCGGCCTTCTCGGTTTCGGTCTTCGTGATCTCTGTTTTCCTGATGTTTCTCGTCTCGACGCTTTACCACGCGATGCGTCCCGCCTCGCGTCACAAGGAGGTGTTCCACGTGCTCGACCATATCTTCATCTACGTGGCCATCGCCGGAAGCTATACGCCCGTCGCGCTTTCGGTCATCGGCGGCTGGCAGGGGCTTCTCATCGCCGGACTGCAATGGGCGATGGTGGTGTTCGGCATCTTCTACAAGTCGCTGTCGCACCGTTCGATTCCGGCCGTCAGCCTCACGATCTACCTGGTGATGGGGTGGGCCATTCTCCTTTTCCTTCCGCTGTTCGTCCGCCGCGCTTCGACGGAGCTGCTGGCGCTCATCGCCCTCGGCGGCGTGCTCTATACGCTCGGGGCGGGGATCTATGCCTGCAAGGGGTTCCGCTATCACCATCTGGTGTGGCATCTGCTGATCGACCTGGCGGTGGCGGCCCACTTCACGGGAATCGTTTTCTTTCTCGGTTAGTGCTTGTACACCACGTAGATGTGGTCGTCCGGCAGGGCGTAGAGCCTGCGTTCCTCTTCGGGAAGCGAGGCGGCGTAGTCGATGTCCGCGGCCTCGAATCCCGCTTCGCGCAGCCGGTCGGTATAGTCCGCGCCGTAGATGCGCCGGTGGTCGTACTGGCCGAAGATGCGCGTGCGCTCGTCGGGATCGGTGATCGAATCGTCTTCGAAGGTGCGTTCGTAATCGCGTTCCACGGGCGAGAGGACGATGCCCCACCCGCCGGGGCGCAGGATGCGGTGCAGCTCGCGCAGGGCGCGGCGGTCGTCGGCCACGTGTTCCAGCAGGTGGTTGCAGAGGACGACGTCCACCGAATTGTCGGCGAGCGGAATCCGCTGCACGTCGAAATGCAGGTCCGCGAGCGGGCTTTCGAGATCGGCCGTGACGTACCTGCCGGGCCGGGCCGCGAAGTGGGGTTTCAGGTGGCGCATGATGCAGACCTCCGGGGCGATGTGCAGCGTGCGGGGGTGGCTTTTCAGCAGGTCGGTCTCGCGGGTCAGATAGAGCCATAGCAGCCGGTGGCGCTCCAGCGAGAGACAGCGGGGGCAGAGTGCGTTGGGGCGCGGCCGCACATAGCCGTAGGGGAGGAATTTCCGGTATTTCGCGCCGCAGACGGGGCACTCGGCGCCCCGGCCCCGGTAGAACAGCCCGGCCACGGGCACGGCCCATCCCGCGATCCGTTGCAGCACGGGGCGCGGGATGTGGTTGAGGGCCCAGCGGATCACCTTTTTCATGACTCCAGCACCTTGTTCACCTTTTCCTCGGCTTTGCGCAGGCGCGCCTTGCACGAGGCGATCAGCTCCGTGGCGCGTTTGACTTCGGCCGCGAGGCCGTCCACGTCCATCTCCTCGCTGCGCAGGCGGGCGAGAATCTTCTCGATCTCGGCCATCGCCTCGGTGTAGGTCAGCTCTTTTTTTGCCATATCTTCGTGTTTTTTACCGTCGCTTCGATCGTCCCGTCCGCCACTTCGATCCGCAGCGCGTCGCCCGGGCCGACGCCGCCGGCCGACACGACGGCCCTGCCGCCGCTGCGGACCACGGCGAAGCCCAGCCGCAGGATCCGCTCGGGCGAGCGTCCGGCGACGAGTTCCGCGGCGTTGTCGAGCCGCAGAAGCTGCCGGGCGAGAAAGCCGCGGGCGGCTTCGGGCAGTGTCGCCGCGAGGTGTTCCAGCCGGACCGTCTGCCGGGCGAGCCGCGTTCCGCTCGTCTGCCGCAGCTCGCCGCGGAGGCGTTCGAGCCGCACCTCCGACGCGTGCAGCAGGGCTGTCGTCGCGTCGTGGAGTTGCAGGGCGGCGACGTCGAGCCGTCCGTCGGCCCCGGCCATCCGTTCGACGAGCCACCCGGCCACGGCCGTCGGGGTCTTGAGCGCCGTATGGGCCACCATGTCCGCCACGCTGGTGTCCTTGTCGTGGCCGATACCCGTCGCCACGGGCAGCGGGAACTGCGCGATATGGGAGCAGAGACGGTAGGCGTTGAAGCAGTTCAGGTCGCTGCGCGAGCCGCCGCCGCGGATCAGCACGACGGCGTCGAACTCCTCCTGCCGTGCGGCGACGGCGCAGAGGGCCTCCACGATCGACTCCTCGGCGGCCGCACCCTGCATGAAGGCGTCGAAGAGCGTCAGAGCGAACCGGTAGGGGCTTTTGTCCAGCTCCTTGCAGAAGTCCTGGTAGCCTGCGGCGTTGGCGCTCGACACCACGGCCACGCGCTGCACGACGGCCGGAAGCGGTGTCTCGCGGTTCATGTCCCAGACCCCGTCGCGCTGCAACTGCGCGATGGTCCGCTGCCGCTGCCGTTCCATGTCACCCAGCGTGTAGGAAGGGTCCATGTCGGTGATCTGTAACGAGAAACCGTATATTTCGTGGTAGGTGACCAGCACGCGGGCGAGAATCTGAATGCCCGCTTCGAGCCGCTGCCCCGTCTCGGCTTCGAAGTAACCCGCGATGCGGGGGTAGTGGCTGCGCCAGATGACGGCGCGGGCCTGCGCCGTGGGCACGCCGTTGTCGCCGCCCTTCTCCACGAGTTCGAGGTAGCAGTGGCCCGAACGGTTGATCTTGATCTCCGAAATCTCGGCGCTGACCCATACGGGCAGCGCGAAGCGCTCCTCGAGGGTCTGCCTGACGAGCCGTTGCAGCTCGCGGAGGGTGATATGCCGTTCTTCCGCCATGGTCAGCCGAGCAGGATGCCGATTGTGAGCGATGCTCCGAAGAGGAGGATGTTGCGCGCCGTCTCGCCCAGGCAGACGTTCAGCTCCTCGCCGTGGTCGATGCGCACCATCTTGCGCCACGTGGCCGTGTGCGCCGCGGCGTAGAGGAGCGGCAGCAGGGCCGCCCACGTGCGGCCCGCGGCGAGCAGCGTGAGACAGAGGGCTGCGGGAACCAGTCCCAGCAGCAGGTAGCCCCAGCGGCCGACGGCGGCGCAGGTGAGGACGACGATCGTGCGCTTGCCGCAGCGGGCGTCTTCCTCGCGGTCGCGGAAGTTGTTGAGCATGAGCATCGTGTCGATCACCAATCCGCAGGCCAGCGCGACGAGTGTGACCTCCGCCGTCCACTGTCCGGTCTGCACGTAGTAGGTGAACCCGACGGGAATCAGTCCGAAGAAGAGCACGACGGCCGCATCGCCCAGCCCGTGATAGGCCAGCGGCCACGGGCCGGCGGTGTAGAAGTAGGCGAAGACGACGCAAGCCAGCCCCACGGCGACGAGCTCCCAGCCTCCGTAGGGCAGCCTTCCGTGCGTGAGGCAGAGAATGCCCGCACCCGCCGCGCAGGCCGCGAGAGTAAAACCCGCGATGCCCGCCTTCATGGCCGGCAGGGTGATATAGCCTTTGGCGAAGGCCCGGTCGGGACCGAGACGGTCGGGACGGTCGGCCCCTTTGAGGAAGTCCCAGAGGTCGTTCACCAGATTGGCCGTGCATTGCATCAGCAGGGCGAACGCGAGGCAGAGCGCGGCCGGTCCCGGACGGAAACCGCCGTCGGTCCAGGCCATCGCCGAGGCGACGAGGACGAGGATGACCGAGTTGCCCAGGCTGTACGGGCGGACGGCCAGAATCCAGGCCGATAGGGAGTTCGTTCTCATGCGGAATCGTTGTTTCTTCGTTTTTAGGGCGGCCTACCGGAACACCAGCTCCGCCTGTCGGGGGATGCGCTTGCCTTCGGGAAGCTGGATGCGCAGCACTCCTTCGCTTTCGACGGGCACGCCGTTCTTGCGGGCCGGCTGCCAGAGCGGCGCCTCTCCGAGCGCCTTCAGCACGCGCCGCCGGAGTCGTTTGTCAGTTACCTCCAGCTCCTGATCGACGACCGTGCGCCCCTCGGGGGTGATCTTGTAGCGCAGCACGACGCGTGCCGCGGGTTCGTCGTCGGGCCACTCGACGCGCCGGGCGATGTAACGCCCGAAGGTCGAGTCGGAGGGGAACACCGCGGGACTGTCGTAGCGGAGCGTGACGAGAAGCACCCCGTTCGACGCGCGGAGGCCGTAGCGGGCGATGGTCTCCTCGTCGGCCGGAAGCGTTTCGACCCGCTCGATGTCCTCGGGCGGAATCGAGGCGATCTCCTCCGTCTCCCGGCCGTTCACGATGTAGAGCGGCTTTTGCGCCGCGGCCGGCAGGAGGGCGGAGCCGAGAAGCGCGAACAGGGTGAGTGCGTATCTTTTCATGGTCGTTCGTTTTCGGCAGAACGGGTGCGGAGGGGCGAATATTGCCCTGCACGGGTGTTCCCGCTCCGTCGTCGGGGTTTCTCTCTTTCGCCGGACAGTCCGCTCAGCGCATCCCATCCCGAACGGGCGAGGTCGGCGCATCCGTTGGGGCGGAACCGGACGCCCTCGGCTTCGAGCAGCGTCCGCTGGGCGTCCCACCCGGGAGCCGTGCGGCCCGCGGCGTTCACCACGCGGTGGCAGGGAACGCCCTCCGGGGCGGCCGCCAGCACATGCCCCACATGGCGGGCGTAGCCGGGCATTCCCACGAGCCGTGCGATCTGTCCGTAGGTCGCCACGCAGCCACGGGGAATCTGCGCGACGACGGCGCGGACCTCGGCGGCGAAACGGTCGGGAAGAGCCATCGCCCGGGAGTCAGAGTTCGCTCTCCTTCAGGCGCTCGGCGTTCTCGGCCACGATCAGGTGGTCGATGCAGTCCTGGATGTCGCCGTCCATGAAGGCCGCGAGGTTGTAGATCGTATAGTTGATGCGGTGGTCCGTGATGCGTCCCTGCGGGTAGTTGTAGGTGCGGATCTTGGCCGAGCGGTCGCCCGTCGAGACCATCGTCTTGCGCTTCGAGGCGATTTCGTCGAGGTATTTCGAGTATTCGAGGTTGAAGACGCGCGTGCGCAGCTCCTCGAATGCCTTGTCGAAGTTCTTGAGCTGCGACTTCTGGTCCTGGCACTGTACGACGATTCCCGTCGGGATGTGCGTCAGGCGGATGGCCGAGTAGGTCGTATTGACCGACTGCCCGCCCGGTCCCGAGGCGCAGAAGATGTCCTTGCGGATGTCGTTCATCGAGATCTCGACGTCGAACTCCTCGGCTTCGGGCAGCACGGCCACCGATGCGGCCGAGGTGTGCACGCGGCCCTGCGTCTCGGTCTGCGGCACGCGCTGCACGCGGTGCACGCCCGATTCGTACTTGAGCGTTCCGTAGACGTTCTGTCCCGTGACCTTCATCACCACCTCCTTGTAGCCGCCCGCGGCGCCCTCCGAGGAGGAGGTGATTTCGTAGCGCCATCCCTTCGATTCGATGTATTTGGCGTACATGCGCAGCAGGTCGCCGGCGAAGATCGCCGCCTCGTCGCCGCCTGTGCCGCCGCGTATCTCCACGATGGCGTTCTTCGAGTCCTGCGGGTCCTTCGGGATGAGCAGCAGTTTGATCTGCTCCTCCAGTTGTGCGATCTGCGGCTCCAGCTCCGCGATCATCTCGCGGGCCATTTCGCGCATCTCCTCGTCCTTGTCGTTGGCGAACGTATCCTTCGCCTCGGCGAGGTTGGCGACCGCCGTGCGGTAGCGCTCCGAGGTCTCGATGATCGGTTCGAGCTCCTTGTACTCCTTGGTGAGCTGGACGAACTGCTTGACGTCGGCGATCACCTCCGGGTCGGTGAGTTTCTGTCCGGTCTCCTCGTATTTGAGTTTCAAACCGTCGAGACGGTTCAGGATGGTGTTGTCTGCCATAGCCTTCGATTTTGCGGCAAGAGGGGCGCGCGTCCGGTTAGACCGGCGGCGGCTCCCGTTGCGGGTCGTTTATTTGCGCAAAGATAGGCAATATTCGGCAAACGGCAATGCCCCGTTCCGCTTTTCAGCGGCGGCGCTCCCCGTCCGGGACGGCGCAGAGGCGGTCGAGCCAGTCGAGCACGGCGCGCTGCCATGTCTCCCGGTAGGGGAAGGAGCCGAGCAGGCCCCAGCCGTGTCCGCCCGAGGGGTAGATGTGCAGCGAGGCCCCGATGCCGTGCCGTTTCAGGGCGTCGTAGTAGGCCGTGCTGTTTGAGGGCGGGACGGTCGCGTCGTCGTCGGAGTGGAACAGCAGCGCGGGAGGGGTTTCGGCGGTGACCTGCCGCGATGGCGACCAGGCCGCCGCGACGGCGGCATCCGTGCGCCGGCCGCCCAGCAGGCGGTCGAAGGTGATCCGGCAGCCGGGCGACTCCCCGTCCCCGGTCACGGGGTAGAAGAGGATCGAAAAGGCGGGTTTGAACGTGCCCAGCGTCGAGACGGCCGCCGCGAGGTGACCGCCGGCCGAAAAACCGGCGATTCCCACGCGGTCCGCGGTGTAGCCCGTGGCGCCCGCTTCGAGCCCTGCCATGATGCGCAGCGCCTGCACGGCGTCTTCGAGCGGCACTTCGGGATGGCCTTCCGGCAGACGGTATTTGAGCACGGCGGCCGTGACGCCGTTGGCGGCGAACCACCGGGCCGCGTCGTACCCTTCGTAGTCCATGCAGAGCTTCATGTATCCGCCGCCGGGGCAGATCACCACGGCCAGCCCCCGGTCGCGGACGCTGTCGGCCGGAAATACGTAAAGCTCGGCAGCCGAGACGTTCTCGATCCGGTCCGGTTCGGGCTCCCGCTCGGGGGAGGCGATGCCGTTCGAGTGGGGAGCCGTGCGGTTGTCCCAGATTTTGAGCACCGCGGCTTCGCCGTGCCGCTGTGCGGCGGCCGAGGCGGTGAAGAGCAGCGATGCGGCGAGCAGTGCGAGGATGCGTTTCATGGGGATATGCGTTTTCGGGCGGGATTCCGTGAACGGACCGTCCGGCAGATCGGACCGCACCTCCTTCGTCTCCGCCGCACGGCGGAGTCCCGGGGCCGGAAAATTTGCCGGACGGTCTGGCGTGCGTGGACGGGTCAGATGACGATGTTGATGATCTTGCCCGGCACGACGATCACCTTTTTCGGCGTGCGGCCCTCGATCCATTTCTGTGCCTCGGGGGCGGCGACGACGTCGGCCTGGATTTCGGCCGGGGTCATCGACGCGGCGTACTCCTTTTTGAAGCGGAGTTTGCCGTTGATCGAAACGGGGTATTCGAAGGCGTTTTGCTTCAGGTACTTCTCGTCGCAGACGGGATAGGCGGCGTCGCAGACCGAGCCGGCGTTGCCCAGCCGCGACCAGAGTTCCTCGGCGATGTGCGGCGCGAAGGGCGCGATGAGCACCGTGAGGGGTTCGAGCACCTCGCGCTTGGAGCAGTCGCCCAGCTCGTTGAGGCAGATCATGAAGGCCGCGACGGAGGTGTTGAACGAGAAGTTCTCGATGTCGTCGGTCACCTTGCGGATCGTCTTGTGCAGCGTGCGCAGCTCCTTTTCGGTCGCCGCGTCGCCGGTCACGGCCAGTTTCCCGTCGCGGTCGAAGAACAGCCTCCAGAAGCGGCGCAGGAATTTGTGCACGCCGTCGATGCCGTTCGTGTCCCAGGGCTTCGACTGTTCGAGCGGCCCGAGGAACATTTCGTACATGCGCAGCGTGTCGGCGCCGTAGTTCTCCACGATGTAGTCGGGATTCACGACGTTGTACATGGATTTCGACATTTTCTCGACGGCCCAGCCGCAGACGTATCTGCCGTCTTCGAGGATGAACTCCGCGTCCCGGAAGTCGGGCATCCAGCGGCGGAAGGCCTCCTGGTCCAGGATGTCGTTCTTCACGATGTTCACGTCCACGTGGATCTCCTGCGTCTCGTATTGCTCCTTGAGCCCGAACGATACGAACTTGTTGGTCCCCACGACGCGATAGACGAAGTTCGAACGGCCCTGGATCATGCCCTGATTGACGAGTTTGCGGAACGGTTCCGGCTCGCAGACGTATCCCAGGTCGTAGAGGAACATGTTCCAGAAACGCGAATACATGAGGTGGCCCGTGGCGTGCTCGATGCCGCCGACGTAGAGATCGACGCTGCGCCAGTATTCGTCGGCCTCCCTGCCGACGAGCGCCTCGTCGTTGTGCGGGTCCATGTAGCGCAGGTAGTAGGCCGACGAGCCGGCGAACCCGGGCATCGTCGAGAGCTCGTAGGGATACCCGTCGGGGGTGTGCCACTCCTTCGCGCGGGCCAGCGGCGGTTCGCCCTCGGCCGTGGGTCCGAAATCCTCGATCGGGGGCAGCTCGAGCGGCAGCGCGTCTTCCGCGAGCGGACGGGCCACGTCGTCCCTGTAATAGATCGGGAACGGCTCGCCCCAGTAGCGCTGGCGCGAGAAGATGGCGTCGCGCAGCCGGTAATTGACCAGGCGTTTGCCCAGACCGCGCCGCTCCACCTCGTCGAACATCAGCGCGATGGCCTCCTTGACCTCCTTGCCGTCGAGGAATCCCGAGTTGATCATCCGGCCGGCCTTGGCGTCGTAGGACTCCTTCTCGACGTCGCCGCCTTCGACCACCGGGATCACCTCCAGCCCGAAGTGGCGCGCGAAGGCCCAGTCGCGCGAGTCGTGCGCCGGGACGGCCATGATGGCCCCCGTGCCGTAACCGGCCAGCACGTAGTCCGAGACGTAGATCGGAATGGCCTTCCCGGTGAAGGGATTCACCGCGCAGGAGCCCGTCGCCACGCCGCTCACGCGCCGCGTCTCGGCGATGCGCTCGCGTTCCGAGCGCTTCCGCGCTTCGGCGATGTACCGTTCGACGGCGTCCCGGTTTTCGGGCGTGGTGAGCTCGCCGACCCACTCGTGTTCGGGGGCGATGACCATGAACGTCACGCCGAAGATCGTGTCGGGACGCGTGGTGAAGATTTCGAGCTTGCGGTCCGAACCCTGGATGTCGAAGAAGACCTGCGCGCCGACCGAACGGCCGATCCAGTTGCGCTGGATCTCCTTGAGCGAGTCGCTCCATTCGAGCCCCTCCAGCCCGTCGAGCATCCGCTGGGCGTAGGCCGTCACGCGGAGCAGCCATTGCTTCATGCGCTTCTGTTCCACGGGATAGCCTCCGCGCACCGACAGTCCGTCGCGCACCTCGTCGTTGGCCAGCACCGTGCCCAGCTTCGGACACCAGTTCACCATCGTGTCGGCTCGGTAGGCCAGACGGTAGTTTTGCAGCACCTGCTCGCGCCGCACCTCGTCCCAGGCGTTCCACTCCGCGGCCGTGAAACGCATTTCGGTCGTGCAGGCGACGTTCAGCCCCTCGGTCCCCGATGCGGCGAAGGCGGCCTTCAGCTCCTCGATCGGACGCGCCTGCTGCCTGTCGTTGCAGTAGTAGGAGGCGAACATTTTGAGGAAGGCCCACTGCGTCCACTTGTAGTATTTCGGATCGCACGTGCGCACCTCGCGGTCCCAGTCGAACGAGAAGCCGATCTTGTCGAGCTGCTCGCGGTAGCGGGCGATGTTGCGCTCGGTCGTCACGGCCGGGTGCTGTCCCGTCTGGATGGCGTACTGCTCGGCCGGAAGACCGAATGCGTCGTAACCCATCGGGTGCAGGACGTTGAACCCCTTGAGACGTTTGTAGCGCGAATAGATATCCGAGGCGATGTAGCCCAGCGGATGCCCGACGTGCAGGCCCGCCCCCGAAGGATAGGGAAACATGTCGAGGACGTAGAATTTGGGCCGCGAGGGGTCTGTTTCGACGCGGTAGGTCTTGTTCTCTCTCCAGCGCTGCTGCCACCGGGATTCGATCTCCTTGAAATTGTACTCCATATCTGGTTTCGATTTATTGCCGAATTTCCCGCAAAATTAAGGAAAACTTTTCGGATTCCGCGCCGGAAACCTCCCGTTTTTCCGGTTTGCCGCACGTGCCGCTGTCCGGCCCGGCCGGGAAAAGGCGGCCTTTCCGGATGCTCCGGCGCGGTATTTGCTCCCCGTTCGCTCCGGATATAGGCTTAACCTATTGGCATATAAAAAATAAAGATTTGACAAGCCGGAATATTAGTATTATCTTTGCCTATGAAAATTAGAAATAATATTTATAAAATTTATTAACCAATACCGATTACGATTATGAAAACAATGGATTTTTTGCATCTCGATGCATCCGCGGCCAAGGGTGTGGCCGCTTCGCTGAAGCAGCTTCTGGCCGACTATCAGATTTTCTATTCGAACCTGCGCGGACTGCACTGGAACATCAAGGGACACGGCTTCTTCGTGCTGCACGCCAAATTCGAGGAACTGTATGACGACGTTTCCGAAAAGGCCGACGAACTGGCCGAGCGGATCCTGATGCTCGGGGAGGTTCCCGAGAACCGGTTCAGCGAGTACCTGCGGTCGGCCCGTCTGAAGGAGGTCTCGGGCATCTCGTGCTCGGACGAGGCGGTGAAGCTGGTGCTGGAGAGTTACGGCCACCTGATCGGCGAGGAGCGCAAGTTGCTCGCGCAGGCTTCGGAGGCCGGAGACGAGGGAACCGCAGCCCTGATGAGCGACTACCTGAGGGAGCAGGAAAAGCTGGTCTGGATGCTGGTGGCCTCCTCCGAGTGCGGCTGCGAAAAGAAGTGATCCGCAGCGGATTGCCCTGTCGGGCCGGAGCCTTTCGGAAGGCTCCGGCCTTTTTTTTGCCTGTGCGGGTCAATGCTTTGGAATCGAGCCCGTTACGGTTTTATGTATAATGATTTGTTTATATGTTTTTCAAAATTATAAATAAAAAGAATCGGAAGCGGCGCGAAAACCCGTGAAAACGCGAAAAAAGAGCCGCATATATATTGTATTTCCAAAAAATTGCGTACCTTTGCAGTCCATTTTGGACAATGGAAATAGATTTTTTAACAACTTAAAGGACAGTTTAAGAAATGCCAACTATTCAACAGTTAGTGAGAAACGGTCGAGTGAGCATGGAGGACAAGTCGAAGTCCCCGGCACTCGCAGCGTGTCCCCAGCGTCGCGGCGTTTGTACCCGTGTGTACACGACGACCCCGAAGAAGCCTAACTCGGCTATGCGTAAGGTGGCGCGTGTTCGTCTGACCAACGGCAAGGAGGTCAATGCCTACATCCCCGGCGAGGGCCACAACCTGCAGGAGCACTCGATCGTGCTCGTCCGCGGCGGCCGTGTGAAGGACCTCCCCGGCGTGCGTTATCACCTCGTGCGCGGCGCGCTCGACTCGGCCGGCGTGGACGGTCGCCGTCAGCGTCGTTCGAAGTACGGCGCCAAGCGTCCCAAGGCGGGCAAATAGTCAATCGAGAACCATTTAACAAGAAGCACATTTAAATAGCAATGAGAAAAGCTAAGCCAAAGAAGCGAATTCTACTTCCGGATCCGAAGTTCGGAGACGTGGCCGTGACCCGTTTCGTGAACAACCTTATGCTGGATGGTAAGAAGAGTATTGCCTACACGATTTTCTACGACTCGCTCGAGATCGTGGGCAAGAAGATGAAGGATGCTGATAAATCTCCGCTGGAAATCTGGAAACAGGCCCTCGAGAACATCACTCCTCAGGTCGAAGTGAAGTCGAAGCGTATCGGTGGCGCCACCTTCCAGGTTCCTATGGAGGTTCGTCCGGAGCGCAAGATTTCTATTTCCATGAAGAACCTTGTCCTCTATTCCCGCAAGCGCGCCGGCAAGACGATGGCTGATAAGCTCGCAGCAGAGATCGTGGACGCCTACAACCAGCAGGGTGCCGCCTTCAAGCGCAAGGAGGAGATGCACCGCATGGCCGAGGCCAACAAGGCATTCGCACACTTCAGATTCTAAAACAGGGACAGAAAGATGGCAACCAGAGATTTACATTACACTCGCAATATCGGCATCATGGCTCACATCGACGCCGGTAAGACCACCACGTCCGAGCGAATCCTTTTCTACACGGGCAAGACCCACAAGATCGGCGAGGTGCACGAGGGCGGCGCTACGATGGACTGGATGGTCCAGGAGCAGGAGCGCGGCATCACGATCACCTCGGCCGCCACGACGGCCTTCTGGCAGTACAAGGACCACCAGTACCAGATCAACCTGATCGACACCCCGGGACACGTGGACTTCACCGTCGAGGTGGAGCGTTCGCTGCGCGTGCTCGACGGCGCGATCGCCACGTTCTGCGCCGTGGGCGGCGTGGAGCCGCAGTCGGAGACCGTATGGCGTCAGGCCGACAAATACAACGTTCCCCGTATCGGTTACGTCAATAAGATGGACCGCACGGGCGCCGACTTCCTGTCGGTCTGCGCGCAGATCAAGGAGCACTTCGGCGCTACGGCCCTTCCGGTCGTACTGCCTATCGGCGCCGAGGACAAGTTCGAGGGACTGGTAGACCTTATATATAATAATGCGATCTACTATTTCGACGACAAGACCGTCCGCGACAACTTCGAGCTGCGCGAGATTCCCGAGGCGATGAAGGCCGAGGCCGCCGAGTGGCGCGCCAAACTCATTGAGGAGGTCGCCGCTACGGACGACGCGCTGATGGAGAAGTTCTTCGAGGATCCCGATTCGATCACGCCCGACGAGCTGCTCGCAGCCATCCGCAAGGCCACGATCTCCATGCAGATCGTCCCGATGCTCTGCGGTTCGTCGTTCCACAACAAGGGCGTGCAGAAGCTGCTCGACTACGTGATGGCGTTCCTGCCTTCGCCGCTGGACGTTCCGGCCGTGACGGGCATGAACCCCAAGACCGAGCAGGAGGAGGTCCGCCACGCTTCGGAGGAGGATCCTTTCTGCGGCCTGGCCTTCAAGATCGCCACCGACCCCTTCGTGGGACGTCTGGCTTTTGTCCGCGTTTACTCGGGCAAGCTCGATGCCGGTTCGTACGTGCTCAACGCACGCAGCGGCAAGCGCGAGCGTATCAGCCGCATCTACCAGATGCACGCCAACAAGCAGAACCCGATGGAGACCGTCGGCGCCGGCGACATCTGCGCGGCCGTAGGTTTCAAGGAGATCCGCACGGGCGACACGCTCTGCGCCGAGAACGCTCCGATCGTGCTCGAGCAGATGACCTTCCCCGAACCGGTGATCGGTCTGGCCGTGGAGCCCAAGACCCAGAAGGACCTCGACAAGCTCGGCATCGCGCTGGCGAAGCTGGCCGAAGAGGACCCCACCTTCACGGTGCACACCGACGAGGATTCGGGTCAGACGGTGATCAGCGGCATGGGCGAGTTGCACCTCGACATCATCGTGGACCGTCTGCGCCGCGAGTTCGGCGTGGAGATCAACCAGGGCGCTCCGCAGGTGAACTACAAGGAGTCGCTCACCAAGACGGTCCAGCACCGCGAGGTCTTCAAGAAGCAGACCGGCGGCCGCGGTAAGTTCGCCGACATCATCTTCGAGATCGGTCCCGCCGAGGACGGCAAGATGGGTCTGGAGTTCGTGGATCAGGTCAAGGGCGGCAATATTCCCAAGGAGTTCATCCCGTCGGTTCAGAAGGGTTTCGAGTCGGCCATGGCCAACGGTGCGCTGGCCGGCTATCCGATGGACTCGATGAAGATCACGCTGCTCGACGGTTCGTTCCACCCCGTGGACTCCGACCAGTTGTCGTTCGAGATCGCTGCCCGCAACGGTTACCGCAATGCCGCTCCCAAGGCGGGTTCGGTGATTCTGGAGCCCGTAATGTCCGTGGAGGTCGTGACCCCCGAGGAGAACATGGGCGACATCATCGGCGACCTGAACAAGCGCCGCGGCCAGATTACCGGCATGGAGTCGAAAGGTACGGCGCGCGTCGTGAAAGCGAAGGTTCCCCTGTCGGAAATGTTCGGCTACGTGACCGTGCTGCGCACGATTTCGTCGGGCCGCGCCACCTCGTCCATGGAGTTCTCGCACTTCGAGGAGGTTCCCGCCAACCTGGCCAAGGAGATCATCGAGAAAGCGAGTGGTAAACGTAAGGATATAGAATAAGCAAACATATGAACCAGAAGATTAGAATTAAGTTAAAGTCATTCGATCACAATCTTGTGGACAAGTCGGCCGAGAAGATTGTGAAGACCGTGAAGAGCACGGGCGCTGTCGTGAGCGGTCCGGTTCCCCTCCCCACGCACAAGCAGATCTTTACGGTGAACCGTTCGACCTTCGTGAACAAGAAGGCCCGCGAGCAGTTCCAGCTTTGCACCTTCAAGCGCATTCTCGACATCTACTCGTCCACGCCCAAGACGATCGACGCGTTGATGAAACTCGAACTTCCTTCGGGTGTCGAGGTCGAGATCAAGGTCTGATCCGGCAGCATGACGAACTCCGGCCGCTGCGGCGACCGGGAGCATTCCTTACCGGCACGGCGCGGCGGCTCGGCCGCCGTCGCCGGCGCATCGGTGGGAGAGCGATGAAGAAACATCACTTTCAGTATTTTATAACAAACAATTGACAACAAATGTCAGGACTTATTGGAAAGAAAATCGGAATGACTTCCGTTTACAGTGCCGAGGGTAAGAACATACCATGCACTGTCATCGAGGCTGGTCCCTGCGTTGTTACGCAAATCAAAACCGTCGAGAAGGACTCCTACGAGGCGGTTCAGATTGCCTATGACGAGAAAAGTGAAAAGCACACCAGCAACAGTTTGTTAGGTCACTTCAAGAAAGCCGGCACGACCCCCAAGCGCAAGATGGCCGAGTTCAAGGGGATGCCCGAAGTGGCGCTCGGCGACACGCTGACCGTGGACCTCTTCTCGGAGGAGGACTGGGTGGACGTGACCGGGATTTCGAAAGGCAAAGGCTTCCAGGGCGTCGTGAAGCGTCACGGCTTCGGCGGCGTGGGCGGTCAGACCCACGGCCAGCACAACCGTCAGCGCAAGCCCGGTTCGTTGGGCGCATCGTCCTATCCGTCGCGCGTCTTCAAGGGCAAGCGTCTGCCCGGCCAGATGGGCGGAGAGCAGGTTAAGGTGCTTAACCTGAAGGTTTTGAAGGTTATTCCCGAGAGCAACCTGATCCTCGTGAAGGGTTCGATTCCGGGTGCAAAAGGTGCTTATTTAACAATTGAGAAGTAGTATGGAATTAGCTGTATTGAACACACAAGGAAAGGAAACGGGACGTAAGGTAGTCCTTTCGGACGCCGTTTTCGGCGTGGAGGCTAATGACCACGCTATCTACCTCGACGTGAAGCAGTATCTGGCCGATCAGCGTCAGGGCACGCACAAGTCGAAGCAGCGCAACGAGGTTGCCGGTTCGACGCGCAAGCTCAAGCGTCAGAAAGGCACGGGCGGCGCCCGCTGCGGCAGCATCCTCTCGCCGCTTTTCCCGGGCGGCGGCCGCGTGTTCGGTCCCCAGCCCCGCGACTACAGCTTCAAGCTCAACAAGAAGCTCAAGCAACTGGCACGCCGCAGCGCGCTGACCTACAAGGCGCAGGCCGGAGCGATCAGCGTCGTCGAGGCGATCTCGATGGAGGCCCCCAAGACCAAGTCGGTCGTGGCGCTGGCCGAGGCGCTGAAGGTGTCGGACAAGAAGGTGCTCCTCGTACTGCCGGAATCGAACGTGAACGTGCAGTTGTCGTGCCGCAATCTCCCGTACGTGAAGCCCGTGCTGGCTCAGAACGTCTGCACCTACGACGTGATGAACGCATCGGCCATCGTGATGGTGGAGGGCGCCGAGAATGTTTTGAATACGATGTTAGCTTAAAAACGCAAAGTTACAATGGACATTATTATTAAGCCGGTTTTGACCGAGAAAATGACGATTCAGGGCGAAAAGTTGAATCGCTACGGTTTTATCGTTGACGTGAGGGCTAACAAGCTGCAGATTCGCAATGCCGTAGAGCAGATGTACAACGTCGTCGTAACGGACGTGAACACCGTGAACTACATGGGTAAGCTCAAGAGCCGCTATACGAAGGCGGGTCTGCTCGAGGGCCGCGCTAACAACTTCAAGAAGGCGATCGTCACCTTGAAGGATGGAGACAAGATAGATTTTTACAGTAATATCTAACGGAGATGGCAGTAAGAAAATTCAAACCTGTTACCGCAGGTACGCGACATAAGATTATCGGCACGTTCGACGAGATCACCAAATCGACGCCGGAAAAATCGCTTCTCAGCCCCAAGAAGAGCACGGGCGGCCGCAACAACGTCGGCAAGATGACGGTACGCTATATCGGCGGCGGTCACAAGCAGATGTACCGTCTGGTCGATTTCAAGCGCTCGAAGGACGGCATCCCTGCGACTGTAAAATCTATCGAGTACGACCCCAATCGTACTGCACGCATTGCACTTCTGGTATATGCCGACGGTGAGAAGAGCTATATCATCGCACCGAACGGCCTCCAGGTGGGCCAGACCGTAATGAGCGGCGCAGGTGTCGCTCCCGAGGTCGGAAACACGCTCTTCCTGAGCGAGATTCCCCTGGGTACGGTCGTCCACAACATCGAACTCTACCCCGGTCAGGGCGCAGCCATGGCGCGTTCGGCCGGTTCCTACGCCCAGTTGCTGGCTCGTGAGGGCAAATTCGCCATCATCAAGCTGCCTTCGGGCGAGACTCGTATGGTACTCGTAACTTGCCGCGCTACGGTGGGTGTCGTGTCGAATATCGACCACAGCCTCGAAAGCTCGGGCAAGGCCGGTCGTGAGCGTTGGCGCGGCCGTCGTCCCCGCAACCGCGGCGTCGTGATGAACCCGGTTGATCACCCGATGGGCGGTGGCGAAGGTCGTGCGTCGGGCGGTCACCCGCGTTCGCGCAAGGGTCTGCTTGCCAAGGGTTACAAGACGCGTAATCCGAAGAAGACGACCTCGAAGTTTATTATTTCCAAGAAGAAAAAATAATTAAAAAGAGTACATAATGAGCCGTTCATTGAAAAAAGGACCGTTTATCGACCCCAAGCTCGAGGCCAAAGTGGTGGCCCAGGCCGAAGGAAACAAGAAGTCGGTAATCAAGACATGGTCACGAGCAAGTATGATCTCGCCTGACTTCGTGGGTCAGACGATCGCCGTTCACAACGGAAACAAATTCATCCCGGTGTATGTGACGGAGAACATGGTAGGACACAAACTCGGCGAGTTTGCTCCCACGCGCAACTTCCGTGGTCATGCAGGTAACAAGAAAAAATAGGTAGAAAATGGGTGCAAGAAAAGCAAATAGAGCCGAGAAACTGAAGGCTGAAAAGAAGCAGAAGGCAATCGCCGTCATGCGCGACTGCCCGACCTCTCCCCGTAAGATGCGCCTGGTGGCCGACATCATCCGCGGCGTGGAGATCAACAAGGCGCTGGGTATCCTCCGCTACTCGAAGAAGGAGGCCTCGATCCGTATGGAGAAGCTCCTCAAGTCGGCGATCGCCAACTGGGAGGCCAAGAACGAATCGGAGCGTCTGGAGGACACGAAGCTCTGCGTGAAGGAGGTATTCGTGGACGGCGGCCGCATGCTGAAGCGCATTCAGGCTGCTCCGCAGGGTCGCGCACACCGTATCCGCAAGCGTTCGAACCATGTGACGATCGTAGTAGACAAAATGGTAACCGTAGAAAACAAGTAATCAGATGGGACAGAAAGTTAATCCGATAGCAAATCGTCTTGGTATCATCCGCGGTTGGGATTCCAACTGGTTCGGTGGCAAGGATTTCTCCGACAAGCTCGTCGAGGACGCCAAGATCCGCAAGTATCTGAATGTCCGTCTGCAGAAGGCTTCGATCTCGAAGATCATCATCGAGCGCACGTTGAAGCTGGTCACGGTTACGATCTCGACCGCACGTCCGGGTATCATCATCGGCAAGGGCGGCCAGGAGGTGGACAAGCTCAAGGAGGAGCTCAAGAAGCTCACCGGCAAGGAGATCCAGATCAACATCTTCGAGGTGAAGCGTCCCGAGGTGGATGCCGTCATCGTGGGCCAGAACATCGCCCGTCAGCTCGAGGGCCGCGTGTCGTTCCGCCGTGCCGTGAAGACGGCCGTGGCATCGACGATGCGCATGGGCGCCGAGGGCATCAAGGTACAGGTGGCCGGCCGTGTCGGCGGCGCCGAGATGGCCCGCACGGAGACGATCAAGGAGGGACGCATTCCGCTGCACACCTTCCGTGCCGACATCGACTACTGCCTCACGGAGGCGCTCACCAAGGTGGGCATCCTGGGCGTGAAGGTCTGGATCTGCCAGGGCACGGTGTACGGCAAGCGCGATCTGTTCGAGATCGCCGGAGCCTCGGCGCAGGCCGCTTCGGGCGACCGCGGCGAGCGCGGCGACCGCCGGGAGCGTCGCGGCGGGGACCGTCGTGGCGGCGACCGCCGGGGCGGACGTCGCGGGGACCGTCGCAACAACAATCAGTAGTAAGGACCTTTTTAAAGCAGAACTAACATGTTACAGCCGAAAAAGACCAAATTTAGAAGAATGCAGAAAGGCCGTATGAAGGGGCTTGCTCAAAGAGGTAACCAGCTCGCATACGGATCGTTCGCAATCAAGGCACTTGAATCGACCTGGATCACGGGTCGTCAGATAGAGGCGGCCCGTCAGGCCATTACGCGTTACATGAAGCGTGAAGGTCAGCTCTGGATCCGCATTTTCCCCGACAAACCCATCACGAAGAAGCCCGCCGAGGTGCGTATGGGTAAGGGTAAGGGTAACCCCGAAGGCTTCGTGGCGCCCGTAACTCCGGGACGCATTCTCTTCGAGGCGGAGGGCGTGCCCCTGGCCGTAGCGCAGGAGGCGCTGCGTCTGGGAGCCCAGAAACTGCCTATTACCACCAAGTTTATCGTAAGACGTGACTACGTCGAAACCACAATTTAAGGGAACGCAAGATGAAAAGTGCAGAAATCAAGGACCTTTCGACGAAGGACCTCGCGGAACGCATCGAGACCGAAAAGGCCCAGCTCGCCAAGCTGAAGGTGCAGCACGCCGTGTCCCCCGTCGAGAACCCGTCGATCATTAAGAAGAACCGCAGAGATATAGCTCGCATGCTGACGATTCTGCGTCAAAAAAACGCTAAATAAGTAGTACAACTATGGAAAGAAATCTGAGAAAAGAGCGTATCGGTGTGGTTGTCAGCAACAAGATGGCTAAAACCATTGTGGTTGCGGTAGCGCGTAAGGTGAAGCATCCTATCTACGGCAAGTTCGTCAATAAGACGACGAAGTTCGTCGCCGAGTCGCTCGACGAGACGTGCAAGGAGGGCGATACGGTGCGCATCATGGAGACCCGCCCGCTGAGCAAGACGAAGCGTTGGAGATTAGTACAAATCATTGAAAGAGCTAAGTAGTTATGATACAACAGGAAAGTAGACTCGTAGTAGCTGATAACAGCGGAGCGAAGGAGGTACTTTGCATCCGGGTGCTCGGCGGCACGAAGCGCCGCTACGCATCTATCGGCGATAAGATCGTGGTTGCGGTGAAGAGCGCGACTCCTTCGGGCGACGTCAAGAAGGGCGCCGTGTCGAAGGCCGTCGTGGTGCGGACCACGAAGGAAATCCGCCGTGCCAACGGTTCGTACATTCGTTTCGACGACAATGCCGTGGTGCTGCTTAACAACCAGGGTGAAATGCGCGGTACTCGTATATTCGGCCCCGTGGCTCGTGAGCTGCGTGACCAGTATATGAAGATTATCTCCCTCGCACCCGAAGTATTGTAATCATAAAAACAATTTCGGATATGTCAGTGAAATTACATATTAAGAAGGGGGACCAGGTTCAGGTCATCGCCGGTGACAGCAAGGGCCAGCAGGGCAAAGTCCTGAAGGTCGAGGTTTCGAAGCAGCGTGCCATCGTCGAGGGTGTGAACATCGTCAAGAAGGCCACCAAGCCCAATGCGAAGAATCCCCAGGGCGGTATCCTCGAGCAGGAGGCTCCGATCCACATTTCGAACCTGATGCTCATCGACCCCAAGTCGGGCAAACCCACCAAGGTCGGCCGCAAGAAGGACGCCAAAGGTAAATTAGTTCGTTACGCTAAAAAGTCAGGGGAGGAGATCAAATAATGGCATACGTACCTACACTCAAGACACAGTATAAGGAGCAGATCATGCCTGCCCTTATGAAGGAGTTCGGCTACTCGAGCGTAATGCAGTGCCCGAAGCTCACCAAGATCGTAATCAATCAGGGTATGGGTCAGGCCGTCGCCGACAAGAAGCTGATCGACGTGGCCGAGGCCGAGCTGACGCAGATCGCCGGCCAGAAGGCCGTGCAGACCCGTTCGCGGAAGGACATCTCCAACTTCAAGCTGCGTAAGGGCATGCCGATCGGCGTGCGCGTGACGCTGCGCGATACGAAGATGTACGAGTTCCTCGAGCGTCTGATCGCCGTGGCGCTCCCCCGCATCCGCGACTTCAAGGGCATCAACGAGAAGTTCGACGGTCAGGGCAACTACACCCTCGGCATCACCGAGCAGATCATCTTCCCGGAGATCGACATCGACAAGATCACCAAGATCTTCGGCATGGAGATCACCTTCGTAACGACGGCCAAGACCGACGAGGAGGCTTACGCCCTGCTCCGCGAGTTCGGCCTTCCTTTCAAGAACGCTAAAAAGAATTAAGCTATGGCAAAAGAATCGATGAAGGCACGCGAGGTGAAGCGTGAGAAGCTCGCGAAGCGTTACGCCCACAAGCGCGAGGAGATCGCTGCCAAGGTGAAGAGCGGTGAGATGGATCACGAGGAGGCCTGGATCGCACTGTCGAAGCTGCCCCGCAACTCGAATCCGATCCGCCAGCACAACCGCTGCAAGATCACCGGCCGTCCCAAGGGCTATATCCGCCTGTTCGGCATCAGCCGTATCCAGTTCCGCGAGATGGCCTCGAAGGGGCTGATTCCCGGCGTGACGAAGGCCAGTTGGTAGCAACGACCCGGAAGCGGGAACCGCGCATGGTTCCGGCTTCCGGTCTTTCGATATCGAGTTCCGAACGTCCGGAAGGTGTGGAAGCCTGCAAAGGGTCCGAAGGCGTTTTCCGACGGCGCAGAGCCGCGGAAACTCTCCGGGAGACCCTCGGAAGGACGCGGAGCTTATAAGGGTGCGGAACCCGTGTAACTTCGCCGCAGTATCGGGGAAAGTGCCGCCGCAAGCGGTAACTTCCCGGTATGTGGGGCGTTGCGAAAGGTTCGGCATTTGGTACAGATTTCTCGACCGAGGGGCCCTCCCGGCCCGGAACGGAAGGGGAACGTGTGCGGACGGATGTTAGCGACACAAGGGGTGCTAACATTGTCTGCGTTCCCGGGGGCCGTGTCCGGAGCGGGTAAAAACGGACCCGTAACTTGGTGATTTGAGAAATAATACGTATATTTGCGCGCTTTTATACCCGGGCCGGATCGCCGTGCGGCGGGCCGCGGGGGAAGCGCAAAACGAGAACGGCGGAGGCGCAGGAGATGTCGGGAGACAGGCAATGCGCTGAAGCATAAATAATTAACCAATTTTTAATTTTAACTTCTATTCGTTATGACTGATCCTATCGCGGACTTTCTGACCAGAATTAGAAACGCGGTGAAAGCCAACCACAAAGTGGTTGAAGCTCCCGGTTCCAAAATTAAACAGGAGATCACCAAGATCCTCTACGAGCAGGGCTACATCCTCGCTTACAAGTTCGACACCGACGAGCAGGGACACCCCTCGATCAAGATCGCGCTGAAGTGGGACGCCGCCACGAAGACCAACGCCATCAAGAACCTCAAGCGCGTGAGCCGTCCCGGTCTGCGCCAGTATGCGTCGGTTGCGGACATGCCCCGCGTGCTGAACGGTCTGGGCATCGCCATCCTCTCGACTTCGAAAGGCATCATGACCGACGCCAAGGCCCGCAAGGAGAACGTGGGCGGCGAGGTGCTGTGCTACATCTACTAATTGCAAATTTTCAAAACGTACAGAGACAATGTCAAGAATTGGTAAATTACCTGTAAACCTGCCTGCCGGCGTGACCGTGGAGGTCGCAGCCGACAATACGGTAAGCGTGAAAGGGCCACTCGGGACGCTGAGCCAGAAGGTGGACTCGGATATCAAAGTAGAGGTCGGCACGCACACGGATCCCCACACGGGCGCGGAGACGCCCGCCGTGATCGTGACCCGTCCCACGAACCAGCCCCGCCACCGTTCGATGCACGGACTCTACCGCGCGCTGATCCAGAACATGGTCGTCGGCGTGTCGAAGGGTTACGAGATCAAGCAGGAGCTCGTGGGCGTCGGCTTCAAGGCCGAGGTGAAGGGCCAGGTGCTCGAGATGAGCCTGGGCTATTCGCACGATACGCATTTCCTGCTTCCGAAGGAGGTGACCGCCACGGCCGTCACGGAGAAGAAGGGCAACCCGATCGTGACGCTCAAGAGCGCCGACAAGCAGCTCATCGGCCAGGTGGCCGCCAAGCTCCGCTCGCTGCGCAAGCCGGAGCCGTACAAGGGCAAGGGTATCAAGTTCGTCGGCGAGCAGATCCGTCGCAAGGCCGGCAAATCCGCAGGTGCTAAATAGTAAATAGTCTGAAGTTATGTCACTGAACAAGATAGAAAGAAGAGAGAGGATCAAGATGCGTATCCGCAAGATCGTGAGCGGAACGCCCGCACAGCCTCGCATGACTGTATTCCGTAGCAACAAGCAGATCTACGTGCAGTTTATTGATGACCTCGCAGGTGTGACCCTCGCGACGGCCTCCTCGCTGGACAAGGAGGTGGCCGAAGCCGCCGCCGGCAAGACCAAGTGCGAAGTGGCCGCCCTGGTGGGCAAGCTGGCCGCCGAGCGCGCTGCGGCCAAAGGCATTTCGGCCGTCGCTTTCGACCGCAACGGTTACCTTTATCACGGACGAGTTAAACAGCTGGCCGAAGCAGCACGCGAAGGCGGACTTAAATTCTAAACGATCATGGCAAATACCAACATAAAGAAAGTACGCACGAGCGACCTCGAACTCAAGGACCGTCTCGTCAGCATTCAGCGTGTAACGAAGGTTACGAAGGGCGGCCGCACGTTCAGTTTCTCGGCCATCGTCGTCGTAGGCAACGAGGACGGCGTGGTGGGCTACGGCCTGGGCAAGGCTTCGGAGGTGCAGGCCGCCATCGCCAAGGGCGTGGAGGATGCCAAGAAGAACCTGGTGAAGATCCCGGTCATCAACGGTACGATTCCCCACAAGCAGGAGCAGCGTTACGGCGGCTCGCTTGTGATGATTCGTCCGGCCGCTCCCGGTACGGGTATCATCGCCGGCGGCGCCATGCGTGCCGTGCTGGAGTCGGTGGGCGTGAAGAACGTGCTTGCCAAGAGCAAGGGTTCGTCGAACCCCCACAACCTGGTGAAGGCGACCATCGGCGCCCTGTGCGAGCTGCGCGACGCGCACAGCGTGGCACGCCTGCGCGGGATCTCGATGGACAAGGTGTTTAACGGTTAATTCTCAAGGACAAAATGGCAAGATTGAAAATCACCCAGATCAAGAGCCGCATCGGTGCCACGGAGCGTCAGTGCAAGAACCTCGACGCGCTGGGCCTGAAGAAGATCAACGCGAGCGTCGAGCACGACGATTCGGTTATCATCAAGGGCATGATCGAGCGCGTGAAGCACCTCGTCAAGGTTGAAGAGGTCGCCGCAAAGGCTGCGAAAGCCGAATAAGTCTAACTGCAAACGGAATTTTTAGCAATGGAACTCAATAATCTCAAACCCGCAAAGGGTTCTACGCACCACGACAAGCGAATCGGCCGCGGTGCAGGTTCGGGGTACGGCGGCACGGCCACCCGCGGTCACAAGGGCGCTCAGTCGCGTTCGGGTTACTCGCGCAAGCTCGGTTTCGAGGGCGGTCAGATGCCGCTTCAGCGCCGTCTTCCCAAGTTCGGCTTCACGAACCTCAAGCGTGTCGAATTCAAGGCCATCAACCTTTCGACGCTCGAGGAGCTGGCGGCCAAGAAGTTGCTGACGGAGGTTACGATCGACACGCTCGTGGACGCAGGTTTCATCTCGTCGAAGGACAAGGTGAAGATTCTGGGCAACGGCTCGATCACGAAGGCGCTGGCCGTCAAGGCGCACGCCTTCTCGAAGAGCGCCGAGGCGGCGATCACGGCGGCCGGCGGCAGCGTCGAAAAACTGTAACCTTTAGCACTTCACTATTATGAATCAGTATCTCATTGTTGGTATCGTCTTTATAGTGGTCATCGCTCTTCTGGCGACCAACAAGAAATTGGTTGAAACGCTCAAGAACATCTACAAGATCGAGGAGCTGCGCAAGCGTGTGTTGTACACGATCGGGCTGCTGCTGGTCTATCGCTTGGGCAGTTTCGTCGTGATTCCGGGCATCAACCCCAACGCCCTGGGCGAGGGGTCGGCGTATGCCAGCCAGCTGGAAGGCAACGGGCTTCTGGGCCTGCTGAACGTCTTCTCTGGCGGTGCATTTGGCAACGCCGCCATTTTCGCGCTCGGAGTCATGCCGTACATCACCGCCTCGATCATCATTCAGCTCATGGGCATGATGGTCCCGTATTTCCAGAAAATGCAGAAGGAAGGTGAGAGCGGCCGCCGCAAGATGAACCAGTGGACCCGTTTCCTCACGATCGGCGTGCTGATCCTGCAGGGCCCGGCCTACATCGCCAACCTGTACCATCAGGTTCCCACGGCGTTCGTCTACGGCAATACGTTCGGCTTCGTCGCCTATGCCACGACGATTCTGATCGCCGGCACCATGTTCATCATGTGGCTGGGCGAGAAGATCACGGACAAGGGTATCGGTAACGGCATTTCGCTGATCATCATGATCGGTATCGTGGCCCGTCTTCCCCACGCGCTTCTGGCCGAGGTCAATGCGCGTTTCCAGACGGCCTCGGGCAGCGCGATCATGCTGATTCTCGAACTGGTGCTCCTGTTCCTCGTCTTCATGGCGACGATCGCCCTGGTGCAGGCGGTCCGCAAGGTCCCCGTGCAGTATGCGAAGCGTATCGTCGGCAACAAGCAGTACGGCGGTGTGCGGCAGTACATTCCGCTGAAGATGAATGCGGCCAACGTGATGCCCATCATCTTCGCGCAGGCCCTGATGTTCATTCCGGCGCTGTTCACCAACGCCGCTCCGGGCTTCGCCGCCGCATTCACCTCGATGACCGGCTTCTGGTACAACTTTACGCTCGCGGTGCTGGTAATCGCGTTCACCTACTTCTACACCGCGATTATCATCAATCCTCAAATGATGGCCGATGACATGAAGCGCAACGGCGGCTTCATCCCGGGAGTGAAACCGGGCAAGCAGACCGTGAACTACATCGACACCATCATGACGCGTATCACGCTTCCCGGCTCGTTCTTCCTCGCCATCGTGGCCATTCTGCCCGCGCTGGCGATGAAATTCCTGGGCATCCAGCAGGCGTTCGCCTACTTCTACGGAGGTACGTCGCTGCTGATCATGGTGGGCGTGGTGCTCGACACTCTGAAGCAGATCGAGAGCTACCTGCTGATGCGCCACTACGACGGTCTGATGAAGACCGGCCGTATCCAGGGGCGTCATTAGGATTTTCCGAAGAGTTCTTAACGCGAAGAAATGATTTACTTGAAGACAGACGAGGAGATCGAACTGCTCCGTGAAAACAACGTCCTGGTGTCGAAGACGCTGGCCGAGGTGGGTCGCCACATTCGTCCGGGCGTCACGACCAAGGAGTTGGACACGATCGCCGAGGATTTCATCCGGGCGCACGGAGCGGTTCCCGCTTTCCTCGGGTATCAGGGATTTCCCGCTTCGTTGTGCATTTCGGTAAACGAGCAGGTTGTTCACGGTATCCCATCCTCGAAATGCGTCCTCAAAGAGGGCGACATCGTTTCGGTCGATTGCGGTACGTTTATGAAGGGGTTTGTTGGTGATTCGGCATATACGTTCGCCGTGGGAGAGGTCGCCGAGGAAGTACGGCGGCTGATGGAAGTCACCAAAGAGGCTCTTTATAAAGGTACGGCGCAGGCCAGGGCCGGTAATCGCGTGGGCGACATATCGGCCGCCGTGCAGGAGCACGCCGAGCGTTTCGGCTACGGCGTGGTGCGCGAGCTGGAGGGACACGGTTTGGGTCGGAAAATGCACGAAGACCCCGGTGTTCCGAACTACGGCGCGCGCGGCAGAGGACCCCTTCTCAAAGAGGGCATGGTCATCTGCATCGAGCCCATGATCAACATGGGGACCAAGGCGGTGGTTTTCGAGCAGGATGGCTGGACGGTCCGTACGCGGGACCGCAAGCCGGCGGCGCACTTCGAGTTCGCCGTGGCGGTCCGCAAGTCGGGTCCCGACGTGCTGACGGACTACAGTATCATCGAACAGGCACTAAAAAATTAAGACTCTATGGCAAAACAGGCTGCTATCGAAAGGGACGGCACGATCATCGAGGCGTTGTCCAACGCCATGTTCCGCGTCGAGCTGGACAACGGTCACGTGCTTACGGCCCATATCTCGGGGAAGATGCGCATGCATTACATCAAGATCCTTCCCGGAGATAAAGTAAAAGTGGAGATGACGCCCTACGATCTGACGAAGGGGCGTATATCTTTCCGGTACAAATAACATTAGATTGCTTGAAAATCATGAAAGTAAAAGCATCCATCAAGAAGAGAAGCGAGGATTGCAAGATTGTGAAGCGCAAGGGCAAGCTCTACGTCATTTGCAAGAAGAATCCCAAGTTCAAAATGCGCCAGGGTTAATGTTTTAACGGTTAATTAAAGAAGAGAAGATTTTATATGGCACGTATAGTCGGTGTAGATTTACCGAAAAATAAGAGAGGCGAGATCGGCCTGACCTACATTTATGGCATCGGTCGTTCGACGGCTCGCAAGATTCTCGACGCCGCTGGTATCAGCTACGACGTCAAAGTACAGGACTGGACGGACGACCAGGTGGGCGCCATCCGTTCGCAGATCGCCGAAATGGGCATCAAGGTCGAGGGCGAGTGCCGTTCGATGGTCCAGCTCAACATCAAGCGCCTGATGGATATCGGCTGCTATCGCGGCATCCGTCACCGTCTGGGGCTGCCCGTTCGCGGTCAGTCTACCAAGAACAATGCGCGTACCCGCAAGGGCCGCAAGAAGACCGTCGCAAACAAGAAAAAGGCAACGAAGTAATCTTTAGAGAATTATGGCAAAGAAAACTGGAACAGTTAAGAAAAAGGTTGTTAAGGTCGGTGCCGTGGGCAATGCCTATGTGCACTCCACTTTCAACAATGTGATCATCACCATCACCAACGAGGTGGGTGACGTCATCAGTTGGTCGTCGGCCGGCAAGATGGGTTTCCGTGGTTCGAAGAAGAATACTCCGTACGCCGCACAGACGTCGGCCGCCGATTGCGCCAAGGTCGCCTACGACATGGGCCTGCGCAAGGTGAAGGTTTACGTCAAGGGTCCGGGTGCGGGCCGCGAGTCGGCCGTGCGCACCATCCACGGCGCGGGCATCGAGGTCATGGAGATCATCGACGTCACACCGCTGCCGCATAACGGTTGCCGTGCTCCTAACCGTCGCCGCGTATAGTTTCGGGGAAGAGGTTCAGGACAAATTCAAGGTTTTTTAATTACGTTAAGACAATGGGAAAATACATAGGACCAAAATCGAAAATCGCCCGTAAGTTCGGCGAAGCTATCTATGGTGCGGACAAGGTGCTCGAGAAGCGCAACTTCCCTCCCGGACAGCACGGTCTGGCGCGCAAGCGCAAGAAGGTGTCGGAGTACGGCACGCAGCTCAGCGAGAAGCAGAAGGCGAAGTACACGTACGGCCTGCTGGAGAAGCAGTTCGCCCGTACCTACGAACAGGCTGCGCGCATGGGCGGCATCACAGGCGAGAATCTGCTCAAGCTGCTCGAGTGCCGTCTGGACAACGTCGTTTACCGCTTGGGTATCGCCCCGACGCGTGCAGCTGCCCGCCAGCTCGTTTCGCACTGCCACATCTGCGTGAACGGCAGTGTCGTGAACATCCCCTCGTACTCGCTCCGCGCGGGTGACGTGGTGTCGGTTCGCGAGAAGTCGAAGAGTCTGGAGGTGATCACGGCATCTCTGGCCGGCTCGTCGAAGAGCCGCTACGCCTGGCTCGAATGGGACAACGCCTCGATGAGCGGCAAGTTCCTGCAGAAGCCCGAGCGTGAGGAGATTCCCGAGAACATCAAGGAGCAGCTCATCGTCGAGTTGTACTCGAAGTAGTAATCTATCAAATCAACTATTATGGCAATATTAGCATTCCAGAAACCTGAGAAGGTTATAATGCTCGAGTCCACTTCATCGTTCGGAAAGTTCGAGTTCCGACCGCTGGAGCCCGGATTCGGCATGACTGTCGGTAACGCTTTACGTCGTATTCTGCTCTCTTCGCTGGAGGGTTACGCAATCACGACTGTCAAGGTAGCCGGTGTCGATCACGAGTTTGCCGCTATCCCCGGAGTGATGGAGGATATGTTGAACATCATCCTCAATCTGAAGCAGGTTCGTTTTATCCGCACAGTCGATAATCAGGATGCCGAAAAAGTATCCATTAACGTTGCGGGTGTTACGGAGCTGACTGCCGGATATATCTCGAACTATCTGTCGTTCTTCAAGGTGCTGAATCCCGACCTGGTGATCTGCCACCTCGCTCCCGGTACGAAGATGCAGATGACGCTCACGATCGGCAAGGGCCGCGGCTACGTGCCTGCCGAGGAGAACGCCCCTGCCGAGAGCGAGTTCGGAACGCTGCCGATCGACTCGATCTTCACGCCGATCAAGAACGTGAAATACTCGATCGAAAACTACCGTGTCGAGCAGAAGACCGACTACGAGAAGTTGAATTTGGAAATTACTACCGACGGGTCGATTCACCCCAAGGAGGCTCTGAAGGAGGCCGCCAAAATCCTTATCCAGCACTTCATGCTCTTCTCCGACGAGAAAATCACCGTCAATATGGAGGATACGAACGGAACCGAGGAGTTCGACGAGGATGTGCTCCACATGCGTCAGTTGCTGAAAACCAAGTTGTCGGACCAGGACCTGAGCGTTCGCGCGCTCAACTGCCTGAAGGCCGCCGACGTGGATACGGTGGGCGACCTGGTGAAGCTCAACCGCAACGACCTGCTGAAGTTCCGCAATTTCGGCAAGAAGTCGCTCACGGAGCTGGACGAGCTGCTGGCTTCCCTGAACCTGAAGTTCGGTATGGATGTATCAATCTACAAACTTGACAAAGACTAATTATGAGACACAATAAGAATTTCAACCACCTCGGCCGTCAGGCGGGACACCGCAAGGCGATGCTTTCGAACATGGCCTCGTCGCTGATTCTGCACAAGCGCATCGAGACGACGCTCGCGAAAGCCAAGGCCGTCCGCATGTTCGTGGAGCCTCTGGTGACCAAGTCGAAGGAGGACACGACCCACTCGCGCCGCGTCGTATTCTCGTACCTGAAACAGAAGGAGGCCGTGACGGAGCTGTTCCGCACGATCGCTCCGAAGATCGCCGAGCGTCCGGGCGGCTACACGCGTATCCTGAAGACGGGCTTCCGTCTGGGCGACGCCGCCGACATGTGCATCATCGAGTTCGTGGACTTCAACGAGGCTTATACGCTGGGCATTGCGCCGGCCGCTGCCGCAGAGGCGAAACCCAAGACGCGCCGTTCGCGCAAGAGCGCAGCGAAGAAGACCGATGCCGTCGAGGAGGCTACGGTAGTCGAGGGCGAGGCCAAGAAGGCCGCTCCCAAGAAGGCTGCCGCAGCGAAGAAGCCTGCCGCTCCGAAGTCCGCTTCGGCCAAGGCTGCCGCTCCGAAGGTCGCCAAGAAGACCAACGTGGGCAAGAAGATGTAATTCAACCCTGAAAAGGAGCCGAAAATCCGGATGTTCCGCTTTCGCGGGACATCCGGATTTTTCTGTTTCCGGCGGGGCGAGCGATTGCATGATCGTCCGTCCCCGGGAGGGGCGGCCGTCGTTAGGAGAGGAAGAGCCGATTGCCGTGCGGGAGAGGGGCGGCCGGGGGACGGGAGGCTGTCGGCGGAGGATTCGGCAAGGCTCCGGCCGTTGTCGGATGGAACCGGGAAGGGCGGTTTGCTGTTTGCGGGAGGATGGCCTGAACGGCGGGATGCTGCCGGTCGGGTGCATGCGATCGCGTTTTTTCGAAAAAAATACCGGATGAAATGCGGATTTTAGATTCCGTTCAGAATCGAGCCCGATCTTTGTATCGTAAAATAAAACGAAACAGTATTAACCGATAAAAAATTACGATTATGAAAAAGATTCTTGTTGCAGCCGTTCTCTTATTCGCCGGTATCGCTTCTACCTTCGCCGGAGACCGCGAGCGTCCGATCGCCGTGGACAAACTGCCCGCTGTCGCGCAACAGTTCCTCGCGGCCCATTTCAAGGGGCTGACCGTGGCCTTCGCGGTGGAGGACCCGAAGTTCATCGGCTCGGAGTACGAAGTGACCTATACGGACCGGACCGAAGTGGATTTCCGTTCCGACGGCGAGTGGTCCTCCGTGGAGCGGAAGTACGAGGCCGTTCCGGCGTCGGTCGTTCCGGCGCAGATCCAGGAGTATGTCGCCAAGAGCAACTTCCCGAACCAGTATATCCGGAAGATCGAGCGGAACAAGTACACCTGGGAGATCGAGCTTTCGAACGGGCTCGAGATCAAGTTCGACCGTCAGTTCAATGTGATCGGCTTCGACGACTGATCCCCGCGGCTTCCCGCGGCTTCCCGCGGATGAAAACGGACCCCTGCTTCCCGATACCGAGAAGCAGGGGTCTTTCGTATTCGCCGGGCTGCCGGATCGCTCCGTGCAGCCGCTTTCTCTCGTGCGGCCGGTTACTTCGTGAAGCCCTTGCCGATGGCGAGGAAGTCCTCCGCCTTGAGGGCTGCGCCGCCGATCAGGCCGCCGTCCACGTCCTCCTTGGCGAAGATCTCGGCTGCGTTCGAGGGCTTGCAGGAACCTCCGTAGAGGATCGGGCACTCTTCGGCCGCCGCGCCGAACTTGGCGGCGAGCACCTTGCGGATGTAGGCGTGGATCTCCTGCGCCTGCTCGGCCGTCGCGGTCTTGCCCGTGCCGATGGCCCAGACGGGCTCGTAGGCGATCACGAGGTTGCGGAACTGCTCTTCCGTGAGGTTATAGACCACCTCCTCGATCTGGGCCTTCACCACGTCGAAGTGCTTGCCGGCCTCGCGTTCCTCGAGGTTCTCGCCCACGCAGTAGATCGGCGTGAGATCGTTGGCATAGGCCTGCGCCATCTTCTTGTTGAGCGTGGCGGAGGTCTCGCCGTAGTACTGGCGGCGCTCCGAGTGTCCGAGGATCACGTACTTGCAGCCCAGCGCCGCGATCATCTGTGCGGCGACCTCGCCCGTATAGGCGCCCTTGGCCTCCGTGGCGCAGTCCTGTGCGCCGAGTGCGATGTCCGAACCTTTCAGCGCCTCGGCCACCATCGAGAGGTGGGTGAACGGCGGACATACGATGAAGTTCACGCACGAGCACACCTCGCCGCGTCCTGCGGCGACTCCTTTGGCCAGTTCGACTCCTTCGGCAGGAAGCGTATTCATCTTCCAGTTGCCGGCTACGATTTTCTTTCTCATGGTAGTTATTCTGTTTCGTTAAACGGTAATTTCGTGTTTTCCGCTTTCGGCCGTATCCGGAACCGGCGGTCACTCCCCGGCGCACCAGCCCTTCACCTCCTCCATCGAGGGGGCCTTCAGACCGAGCTTGTTTTTCTTGTTGAAGCCGCAGAGGTCGTTGAAGAACTTGCCCGGGGCGAGTTTCCGGAGCGATTCTACGGTCACGTACCCCATTTTCTGTATGACGGGGACCCACTCCTCGGGAACGCCGATGGCGGTGTAGGCCTCCGCGGGATCCGCGACGGCCTTCTTCTCGGGACGCATCTGCGGGAAGAACAGCACGTCCTGGATCGACGGCTGGCCGGTCATGAACATCGTCAGACGGTCGATTCCGATTCCCATGCCCGAGCAGGTGGGCATTCCGAACTCCAGCGCGCGCACGAAATCCATGTCGATGAACATGGCCTCGTCGTCGCCCTTCTCCGACAGCCGCAACTGCTCCTGGAAACGCTCCAGTTGGTCGATCGGGTCGTTCAGCTCCGAGTAGGCGTTGCACAGCTCCTTGCCGTTCACGAACAGCTCGAAACGCTCCGTCAGGTCGGGATTCGAGCGGTGACGCTTGCAGAGGGGCGACATTTCGATCGGATAGTCGGTGATGAAGGTGGGCTGTACGAGCTCCTCCTCGCAGTACTGTCCGAAGATGGCGTCGATGAGCTTGCCCTTGCCCATCGTCTCGTCAATCTCGACATTCAGACGCTTGCACGCCTCGCGCAGTTGTTCCTCCGACTGGCCCGTGATGTCGTAGCCGGTCTTCTCGCGGATGGCGTCGGTCATCGTCAGCCGGCGGAACGGGGCTTTGAACGAAACCTCGCGGCCGTCGATCGTAAGCTCCGTCGTGCCGTTCACGGCGAGCGCCACGCGTTCGAGCATCCGTTCGGTGAACTCCATCATCCAGAGGTAGTCCTTGTAGGCCACGTAGATCTCCATGCAGGTGAACTCGGGGTTGTGCGTGCGGTCCATGCCCTCGTTGCGGAAGTTCTTGCCGAACTCGTAAACGCCGTCGAATCCGCCGACGATGAGCTTCTTGAGATACAGCTCCGTGGCGATGCGCAGGTAGAGGTCGATGTCCAGCGAATTGTGGTGCGTGATGAACGGACGGGCCGACGCACCGCCCGGAATGGGTTGCAGAATCGGCGTCTCGACCTCGACGTAGCCCTTCTCGTTGAAGTATTCGCGCATCGTGGCCATGATCTTCGCGCGCTTGACGAAGACCTCCTTGACCTGCGGATTGACGATCAGGTCGAGGTAGCGCTGGCGGTAGCGGACCTCCGGGTCGGTGAAGGCGTCGAACGTCCGGCCGTCCTTCTCCTTGACCACGGGCAGCGGGCGGATCGACTTCGACAGCACGGTGAAGCGGCGGCAGTGCACCGACAGCTCGCCCGTGTTGGTGCGGAAGGCGAATCCCTCGACGCCCACGAAGTCGCCGATGTCGAGCAGTTTCTTGAACACGGTGTTGTAGAGCGTCGGATCGCCCTCGGGGCAGATGTCGTCGCGGCGGATGTAGATCTGGATGCGGCCCGTGTGGTCTTGCAGTTCGAAGAACGAGGCGCTGCCCATGATGCGGCGCGACATGATGCGGCCCGCGATGCGCACCTCTCCGTAGTTCTGCTTCGTCTCGTCGTAGTTTTCGGCGATTTCGCGTGCCGTGGCCGTCACCTCGTAGCGCGCGGCGGGGTAGGGCTCGATGCCCAGGTCGCGCAACGCCTTGAGCGACTGCCGGCGCAACTGTTCCTGTTCGCTGAGTTCGATTGCCATATTTCGGTGTTTTTATCGTTTTCGGATTCGACCCCGCAAAGGTAGCGAAAAAAGGGGAGAATCGCAATTATTCCGCCGCTGCGCTCCCGCCGAACCGCCGATAGACGGCGTAGGCCGCCCGACCCAGCGCGGCGCCCACGAGCGACCCCCACACGAGGTCCATCGGAAAGTGCTTGCCCAGGTAGATGCGCGAGTAGCAGATCGCCGCGGTGCAGAGCACCATCAGCAGGGTGAACCACCTCCGGCGGACGGCCGGGGCGGAGAGCACGGCCAGCGCCACGATCGTCGCGGCATGGGCCGAGACGGTTCCGTAACGGCCGCTCACGGCCTCGGGCGGCACGTGCACGGCCCAGTCGCCGGCATAGCCTGCGGCGGCGAGGGCGTCGGGCGTCATCCGGCGCAGCGCGTGGAGCGAGTCGGGGGTGATCGCCAGCCCTTCGAGCGAGGGGGTGAACATGGGGCGCGGACGCGGCTCGAAGCCGGGGAGCAGGCCGCCCAGCAGCCCGTTGTGCTTGAAGATGCCCGAGACCATGTCCGAGAGCGCCAGCGCGGCGATCATCGCCGCGGTGAAGACCGCCAGGCCGCGCCAGCCCGTGCGTCGCCAGACGAGCCAGAGGATCAGGGCGTAGAGCGGCAGCCACATGGTCGTTCCGGAGAGTGCGAGCATGATGCGGTCCAGTTGCGGCCCTCCGTCGAAATTCAGGGCGAGGAACAGGTCGTGGTCGAAGGTGTACATGTCTTTTCAGAATTGGAAATAGATGAACGGCTGGATGTCGCTCGACTTGATCTGCATGACGAACCAGATCATCGCCGCGGCCATCAACACTTGCAGCACCAGCGGCGCGCAGGTCACGATCCGCTGCGCCGCTGCGTCCGCGCGGCCCGGCAGCATGTGCAGCAGGTAGCCGGCGGCGACGAGGGCGAAGACGCCCGCGTAGCCCGTCAGCACCTGCGGGATCATCGGGGCGTTGAAGTTGTGGACGATCTGGTGCAGCATCAGCTCCACGGTCTGCATCGATTCGGCGCGGAACAGGAGCCAACCGAAGCATACGAGGTTGAACGTGAGAAAGATGCCTGCCGCGCGGCTCCACCGGTTCATCTGCGCGCCGGTGGGTTTCGCTCCGGGAACGGCGGCCAGCCAGAGTTTGTGGAGTGCGAGCGCCGCGCCGTGCAGCCCGCCCCAGAGGATGAAGCGCACCGCCGCGCCGTGCCACAGGCCGCCCAGCAGCATCGTCAGGAGCAGGTTCAGGTAGGTGCGCAGCCGACCCTTGCGGTTGCCGCCGAGCGAGATGTACAGGTAGTCGCGCAGCCACGTCGAGAGCGAGATGTGCCACCGTCGCCAGAATTCGGTGATCGTGGCCGATTTGTAGGGGGCGTCGAAGTTCTTCGGAAAGCGGAAGCCCATGAACAGCGCGATGCCGATGGCCATGTCCGAGTAGCCCGAGAAGTCGCAGTAGATCTGCAGCGCGTAGCCGTAGATGCCCATGAGGCATTCGAAGCCGGAGTAGAGCAGCGGTTCGTCGAAGATGCGGTCCACGAAGTTGAGCGAGATGTAGTCCGAGACGATCGCCTTCTTGAACAGCCCCGTGAGGATCAGGAAGACGCCCGTGCCGAACATGGCGCGTGTGACGACGACGGGATTCTGGCGGATCTGCGGGATGAAGTCGCGGGCGCGGACGATCGGGCCGGCCACCAGTTGCGGGAAGAACGAGAGGTAGAACAGGTAGTCGAGCCAGTTGGACAGGGGCTTGAGCTGGCCGCGGTAAACGTCTATGGTGTAGCTCATCGACTGGAAGACGAAGAACGAGATGCCCACCGGCAGGAAGATGTTCTGGAACTGCAGGAATCCCTGCCCGAAGAGCTGGTTCGCGATGTCGATGAGAAAGTTCGTGTACTTGAAGTAGCCGAGCATCGAGAGGTTCACCAGGACGCTCAGCGCCACGAGCCCCCGCCGTGCGCCGCGCCGCGTCGTGCGGGCCATCGCCCGTGCGATGGCGAAGTCGCTCGCCGCGGCGAAGACGAGCAGCAGGAAGTAGATGCCGCTCGACTTGTAGTAGAAGTAGAGCGAGAAGAGGATGACATAGACGATGCGGGCCATCGGCGCCCGGCGGAATGCGCCGTAGAGGAGCATGAAGCCGGCGAAGAGGAAGAGGAACAGTCCGCTGCTGAATATCAGCGGCGACGAGGCGTCGTAGGCGAGTAGCGCCAGCAGTTTTTCCGGAAGAGCGTCCGCCGAAGGTAGGATCATCGCCGCGGGTCGTTAAAGGGTTCGGGGCCGACGCCCGGCAGCAGTTGGCGCTCGATCCGCCGCCTTTCGCGCGGCGGGAGAACGCTTTTGCGCATCTGCCGCCGCAACTCCTCGGCGGCGCGGAGCGTGGCGTGCCGGGCCGTGAAGTCGTTGAGCGCATCGACGAGCGCCCAGGCCACGCGGCTGCCGCCGGCGTAGTTGATGTGGGTGAAGTCTTTGCCGGCCCAGCCGTTCTGCACGAACCGCTCCATGCCGCCCTGCGCCCGCATGGCGTCGCACGTCGGCCAGAAGGCGACGCCCGTGTTCCGGGCCGCGCGCCGCTGGAAGTCGGTCATGTGAGGAATGGCGTCCATCGGTTCGAAGCCCGCGTCGCCCTTCACCGAACGGTCGCTGACGCCCAGCACCAGCACGGCGGCTCCCGGGAAGCAGCGGCGGACGTAGGCCACCATCTTCTCGATCTGCCGCGAGTAGCCGGAGTAGTCCTTCACGCCCGCCTGCATGATGTTGAGCCCGTACTGGAGAATCACCAGGTCGTAGTGCAGCATGGCGTCGATCTGGGCATTGACCGAAGGGTCGGTCCAGAACATGGCCTGGCCGTTGTTGCTGCGCACCGAGTAGTTGTCCACGACCACACCGGCATCGCTTTCGAATACGGCGCCGTAGCCGGCGAAGCCCTCCGTGCCCGAGAGCACCTCGAACGCCAGGGCGTGCAGATGCGGGGCGCGCACGACGATCCGCCGCACGGCCTCGTCCCCGGGGATGTCGAACGTGCGGCGCAGCGTGTCGTTGAGCGTCAGGCGGACGCGGCTGTCGGAGGGCGAACGGAAAAGCACGTGCGCCGTCGTGCAGGAGTCGAGTCGCTGTCGCGCGTCGGTGCTCTCCCAGCGCGTCGAGGCGCCCGCGGCGGGCTGGCTCATCCATCCCGAGACGTAGAAGTGTCCGCGCAGCGTCTCGGGCGCCCGCTTGCGCTGCATGATATTGTAGGAGGTCCACCCCTTTGCGTCGGTCCGGACGGTGCGGCGGAAGCCGGTCAGCGGCGAGGAGGTCGGGGCGAAGCCCGTGCCGCCTCCGCCGTAGGCGAGTTGCAACTTCTCGCGCAGGTCGGCCGTGAGGATGTCCCCTTCGACGAACGAGTCGCCGAAGAAGGCGATGCGCACGGGCCGCCGGGCGTTGAGCAGCGTGTCGCAGAAGGCCCGCATTCCCCGTATGCCCGTGGTGTCGAAGTCCTCGATCGGCGTGAGCTGCGCGACGAGTCGTGCGGTGTCGGGCGCGGCGGTGCGGCGGCGTGCGGCGCTGTCGCGGCGGAGATCCCACGTGAAGGTGGTTTGCACGGCGCGCGGCGCGGTGTCGGCTTCGATGCGTTCGGCCACCCGTTCCATATCGACATGGAATTCCGCCTCGTCGAAAGGCTGCGGCTCCGGCGCGGGGGCTGCGGCGTCGTCGAACGTGACGAGGTCCGAGAGGATGTTGGCCCGGCGGAGCTTGACGCCGCCGAGGCTCTGCGGGGGGATGAAACTGACGGCCACGAGCACTGCGATCAGCGCCGCGGCCGCAATCCATCCCTTGTGCGTGTAGTCTTTTTCGGGGGTGTTCATCCGGGACCGTTCAGTCGCGTCGTCCGCCGAGGATCAGCAGCACGTAGTAGAGAACCGAGGCGATGGCGCTCAGCGCCGCCACGAGGTAGGTGCGGGCCGCCCACGAAAGGGCCTCCCGGGCCTGTGCCAACTGCGCTCCCTCCATCGTGCGGCTCGTCTGCAACCACTCCAGCGCACGGGCCGAGGCGTTGTATTCGACGGGCAGGGTGATGAGCGAGAAGAGCGCCGACATGGCGATCATGCCCACGCCGATCCAGCACAGCAGCTCGTTCTGCGTCGTGGCCAGGATCACCAGCCCCAGCAGGATGACCCACATGGCCGACGACGAGGCGAACTGCACCACGGGAACCAACTGCGAGCGGAGCGCCAGCGGGGCGTAGCCGCGGGCGTGCTGCACGGCGTGGCCGCATTCGTGGGCCGCGACCGCGGCGGCGGCCACGCTCGACGAGGAATAGACCGAGTCGCTCAGATTGACGGTCATCGTCTGCGGGTTGAAGTGGTCGGTGAGGTGGCCGCCCACGTGCGTGACCTTCACGTTGTGGATGTTGTTGTCGCGGAGCATCTTCTCGGCGACTTCGGCGCCCGTGAGCCCGCCCGGGAACTGCACCTTCGAGTACTTTTTGAACACCGACTGCAGGCGCGCCTGCACGATGTAGCCCACGATGCCGATGGCGATGATCAGGAAAAACATGCCGGTCGAGGCGGCCGAATAACGGCTGGCCGCCGGCTCTGCGTAGTAGCCTGCCTGGAGCAGGACGATGAGGGGTTGTAACATGGTCGTAAAAATTTTTGTCTGGTTCGAGTGCCGGTGCGCACCGGCATTTTCTGCCGGGAGCCTCCGCCGCTTGCCGGGAACTTCCGCTTCGCTCCGGTACTCCGGTCGCCGTGCGGCGTTTCCGGCGGGGCGGCCGCGGGACGGGTTTAACGCTCCGGCGTGTGTTTCCGGTGCGTGTAGTAGGCTCCCGCCTGCTGCGCGGGCATCAGCACCATATCATTAACGTTCATATGCGCCGGTAATTGTGCGGCCCATGCGATAGCCTCCGCAATATCCTCGCCGGTGAGGGGCTCGACCCCGTCATAGACCCGGTCGGCGGCTTCGCGGTCGCCGTGGAAGCGGACGAGCGAGAACTCCGTCTCGACCATGCCCGGGCGGATCTCGGTCACCTTCACGCCCGCTGCGAGCAGGTCGGCGCGCATCGACTGCGAAATGGCGTGCACGGCGTGCTTCGAAGCGCAGTAGACCGCGCCGTTCTCGTAAGGCTCCGTGCCGGCGATCGAGCCGATGTTGAAGATGTGGCCGCGGCCCGCGGCGACCATCTTGGGCGCGATGACGCGCGTGACGTAGAGCAGCCCCTTGACGTTGGTGTCGATCATGGCGTCCCAGTCGCGCGTGTCGCCCCGGTCGATGTGCTCCAGCCCGGCGGCCAGTCCTGCGTTGTTCACCAGCAGATCGACCCGCTCGAGCGGTTCCAGCGCCCGGCGCACCTCCTCCTCCGAGCGGACGTCGAATGCGAGCGTCGTGCAGCGGCCGCCCGCGGCGGCGATCTCCCGGGCGAGTTGCGCGAGGCGTTCGGCGCGGCGGCCCGTCGCCGTGATGTCGTATCCCTCCCGGGCCAGCCGGAGCGCCGTGGCGCGTCCGATTCCCGAGGTGGCTCCCGTGATGAGTGCCTGTTTATTCATGACGATTCACAAAAAACGGTTCTTTCGGGCAAAAATACGAAATTATGTGTTACTTTGCATAAATTTTCGGACAAAATACCGCTGTCGTGAACCTGTCGTTTTTCATTGCCCGCCGCATGGCCCGTCCCTCGCCGGAGAACCGGCCCGGCGTGATGGAGCGCATCGCCGTGGTGTCGGTGGCGTTGGGCGTGGCCGTGATGATTCTCGCGCTGGCCGTCATCCTGGGTTTCAAGCGCGAGGTGGCGGCCAAGATGACGGGATTCGCGGGCCATGTCGCCGTGACCGACGTGCGGGGCGTGGGGACGCTCGACGCCGAACCCGTCGTGCGGAGCGCGCATGTCGAGGAGCTGATCCGCACGACGGAGGGCTTCCGCGCGATGGCCCCCTACGCTCTTCGGGGCGGCATCGTCCGCACGGCCGACGCCGTGGAGGGCATCGTGCTCAAAGGCGTGGACGGGAGTTTCGACTGGCGCTTCTTCCGGGAGTGGCTCACGGAGGGCGAACTGCCCCGCGTGGGGGATTCGGTCCGCACGAAGGACGCGCTGCTGTCGCGGACGCTGGCCGACCGGTTGCGGCTGGGCGTGGGCGACCGTGTCGAGATGCTCTTCGTCGAGCCGGGCGAGCTGCCGCGCCGCGACCGGTTCAAGGTCTCGGGCATCTATGCTTCGGGGCTGGAGGACATGGACGGGGCGGTGGTGCTGACCGATCTGCGCAACGTGCAGCGGCTGGCCGAATGGACGCCGGAGAAGGTCTCGGGCTACGAGATTCTGCTCGACGACCTCGCCGGGGCGGACGCCTTCGCCGCGCGGCTGAGCGACGCGCTGCTCTACGACGAGTCGGACGATACGCGCAATCTGGTGGCCACGAGCGTCATGGAGCGCTATCCGAACATCTTCGACTGGCTCCGGGCGCACGACGTGAACGGGGCGGTGATCGTCGTCATCATGCTCGTCGTGGCCTTTTTCAACATGGCCTCGGCGCTGATGATCCTCGTGCTCGAACGCACGCGGATGATCGGGCTGCTCAAGGCGTTCGGAATGCCCGACGGGCAGTTGCGGCGCATCTTCCTGTGGCGGGCCGCCTTCATCACGCTGCGCGGGCTGGCGTGGGGAAACGCTGCGGGCGTCGGGCTGTGCCTGTTGCAGCGGGCGACGCATCTGGTGAAGCTCGACGCCGAGGGATACCTGCTCTCCGAGGTGCCCGTGGCGTTGGGGTGGGGCTGGTGGCTGCTGCTCAACGCGGGATTCGTCGCGGCGATCGTCGCGCTGCTCGTCGTGCCGGCCTGCGTGGTCTCCACCGTCAAGCCCGAAGAGACGATAAGATACGAATGAGAAAGAGATGAAACCGTACGATACCGATCAGACCAAGAAGGAGGAGGTCCGCGAGATGTTCGACCGCATCGCACCGCGTTACGACCTTCTGAACCACACGCTTTCGATGAACGTGGACCGCCTGTGGCGCCGCCGTGTGGTGCGCGAGGTGCGGCGGGCCGCGCCGCGGCGGATTCTGGACGTGGCCACCGGCACGGGTGACCTGGCCATCGAGATGGCGCGCCGCATCGCCGGAGTGCAGGTGCTCGGGGTGGACCTCTCGGAGGAGATGCTCGCCGTGGCGCGCCGCAAGGTCGAACAGCGGGGGCTGGACGGACGGATCGTTCTCGACTGCGGGGATGCCGAACGCCTCGCGGCGGCCGACGGCTCGGTGGATGTGGCGACCGTGGCGTTCGGGGTCCGGAACTTCGGCGACCTCGAGGCGGGGCTCCGGGAGATGGCCCGGGTCGTGAGGCCCGGGGGGCGCGTCGTGATTCTGGAGTTCTCGCGTCCCCGGAACCGGCTGTTCCGGACGTTGTACGAATTTTACTCCTACCGGATTCTGCCGCGTATCGGCGGGGCGGTGTCGCACGACCGGCGGGCGTACGAGTATCTTCCGGCTTCGGTCGGGGAGTTTCCCCCGCCGGAGGAGTTCCTCGGGATGATGGCCCGGGCCGGATTCCGCGACTGCCGGGCCCGGAGCCAGAGTTTCGGCATCGCGCAAATCTATGTCGGGGAGCGATGACGGCGCGGTGCGGAGGTGTCGGACGGACGCTGCGCCGTGCTGCGGCGAGGCTGCTGCTCGTGTCGCTGGCGGCGCTGGCTGCCGCCGCGTGCGGCAGGACGGAGCCGGAGGCCGTGCGCGTCGAGGCCGTCGAACGTTTCGAACGGCTGGGGTCGGCCGGGGCCGATGCGGTGCTGCGCGTGCATAACGGGACGGGGCATACCCTGAAGATCCGGCGCGTGCGTCTGGACGTCTTCTATGCCGGGAAGCGCGTGGGGACGCTCCGTCTGCACGAGCCGGTCCGCATTCCGCGCCGGGCGACGACCCTCGTCGGAACCCGCTGGCGGCTGGAGACGTCGGATCCGATGGCCTTCTACGTCGTCGAGCGGCGCCTCGGCGAGGGTGATCTCTCGCGGATCGGGCTGTCGTACGAGCTCCGGGCGCGCAGCGGCGTGGTTCCCGTGAAAATTTCCGGCGATATGATGCCGTTGTCGGAATTTTTGAATACCTTTGGACTGTCGGAAGACGACATTAAAGAGTACCTGAAATGATGCGCAGATTGCTGTTCCTCTCCCTCGCACTGTCTTTCGCGGCCGTCTTCGGGGCGGCGGCGCAGTCGCTCGACGCCTTCAAGCGGCAGTTGGCCGAGCCCGCCGCCGCGCCGGGGTTGCTCTTCGGCCGGGCGCAGGTGATCGCCGTCGAATACGGCGATGCAGCGCGCACGGTGGCGGAAGCCTCCCGCGCCGAACGCCGCGACCGCTTCCCGGGGTATCGGGTCTGCATCTTCTCGGACAACGGCCCGGAGGCCCGCGAAGGGGCGTTCGCCGCGCGGAAACTCTTCGAGGAGACCTTCCCGGGCGTGAAAGTCTGCATGGGCTACGACATTCCCTATTTCAAGGTGTCGGTAGGCAACTGCCTGACGACCGAGGAGGCGATTATCCTCAAGGAGCGCGTGTCGGCGACCTTCCCCAAGGCTTTCGTCAAGAGCGAGGAGCTTTCGGCGGCCGATCTGACGGAGTAGCGCCGGGGAGCGCGGCCCGTGCGGTGCTGCTCCGGCGAATCAATAAAGACAACTGTCCATGAAAGTACTGTTGATAAACGGAAGTCCGCGGCATGCGGGCAATACCTTCATCGCCCTGTCCGAAGTGGCCGGGGCGCTCGAAGCGGAAGGCGTACGGACGCAGATCGTCCAACTGGGGAACAAACCCGTGCGGGGATGTATCGCCTGCGGGAAGTGCGCCGACCTGGGGCGCTGCGTATTCGACGATCCGCTCTACGACGAGGTGCGCGTCGCCCTGCGCGATGCGGACGGGCTGGTCGTGGGATCGCCCGTCTATTATGCCGGGCCGAACGGATCGCTCTGCGCGCTGCTCGACCGGGTCTTCTACTCCTGTTCGGAACTGCTGGCCTACAAACCCGCCGCAGCGGTGGTCGTTTGCCGCCGGGGCGGGGCGAGTGCGGCGTTCGACCGGCTGAACAAGTATTTCACCATCTCGAACATGCCTGTCGTCTCGTCGCAGTACTGGAACAGCGTGCACGGACGGCTGCCCGGCGAGGCGGCGCAGGATGCCGAAGGATTGCAGACGATGCGGGTGCTGGGACGCAACATGGCGCGGCTGCTCAAGGCCGGCCCGCTCGCTTCGGAGGCGCGGCCCGAAAAGGAGGAGCGCGTCTGGACGCATTTTATCCGGTAGTCCGGTCGCCGGAACCGGAGGAACGGGATGCGGACGCCTTTTTTCGGGGCGGGGGCGGAGACGGAGGAGTCTCCGGATATTCTCTCGTCGCCCGATAATATGAACGGCCCTGCAACGAATATGCGATGTCGTTGCAGGGCCGTTTCCTTTTGTATCCGCAGAGAGCGGTCTGGCTTTTGCGGATTATGTGTGTTTCATCGGAAAACTCTCCGATTTTTCAGTGGCCGACGATCGGTTTGCAGTCCGTCACAACGATTGGGCGACGACCTCCCATTTCAGATCGCCGGGCTGATTGCCTGCGCCGTCGATCGCCTGCCACTTGTAGCCCTCGGCCGGCTCGTAAACGACCTTGGTCTCCGTGTTGTAGGCTTTGCCGCTGAATTTGCCGCCTTTAAGAATTACGCTTCCGGTCGGCAGATTCACGTCGTTGTCGCCCGATACGACCGCGCTGGTCCCTTCGATCTGCAATCCCGACCGGTCGTTGGGCGCGGAAAACTCTCCGCCCGTGATCGTGACCTTCGCGCCGTTGGTTATATACACCGGATAAAAGGCATCTTTCTCCCCCGGCGTATTCTCCGTATAGTATTTGCCGCCGCTGATTACGGCATCCTGGCAGCTTTCGATGGAAATACCGCCCTGAATACCTTTGACTTCGCAGTTGTCGATCCGCACTTTCGACCCGAACAGACGCATCGCGTAAGCCCAATGCTTACCATTATCCAGATTCGAAGAAGTGGACTCGAAATAGCTGTCGGTGAGCGTGATCTCGCCGCTTGCGACGTCACGCCCCATGCCGCAGACGGTGAACTCGCCCGAGATGATCCGGGCATTCCTGATGGTTACGTTCGCATCGTTCCAATAGGCGATCGCCGCACTGTTGTAGGGATGTCCCGTAGCTGAGCTGCCGTGCCAATGATAGTCGGGGTCGTTGATCAGGGTGACTCCGTCGATAACGCAATCCCCGCCCGTAACGTGAATCAGGGATTTCTGGTAACCTTCACCCCCCCCCTTCAGGCCGCTATCGTTTTCCGAAGAGTTGTCGATCGTCCCCTTACCGGTCAGCGTGAGGCCCTTTTCGGCCGTCAGGAAGTTCTCGCTGCCGAGCCGGACGGTCGTCCCCTCCTTGATGTCGATGGTTTTGTGTTCGGTGAACGAGAGATTTTCCGCCGGTACGGAGGCGAGGTCTATATCGGAAGCCACGGCGATTTTGGCAATGGCCGGATTGGACAGTGCTCCGGTCAGATCCGCTGCGTCATTGACTTCCACGGGAACGCTCGCCTGTCCTCCTGCCGGAACGACTTCGTAGGTGCCGTTCGGTGCGGGAGTTGTACTTACTTTTACAGTCGTGGAACTCTTTGCAACGAAATTCTTGACCGGATTTTCCGTCATTGAATTCGACGGGTCGAAATTGATGAACGTGCCGCCGTACACATTGATGGCAGCGTTCGAATTGTCTTTCAGATTCAGCACCCAATAGCCGCGCTCATTGGCACATGCCGACTCGAACCGGCCGCCGTAGATGTTGATAACGGCATTTTGATCCGCATAGATGAGGTCGAGCTGGGCGTTACCGTCGTTGAATTCCTGATCGTTGTAGAAATTGCCGCCGTAGATGTTCACTTTCGCATCACCGTAAGCATATACTGCCATGCGGTAGCCGTCCTCGTTGGGTTTGGTTCCGATGGCACGGATGTCGCCATCTCCCCTGATGTTCAGCGTGGCGCCTCCTTTCACCTCGAATACGGTGGTGTTGCCGTATTGTCCGTCTGGGAGCGATGTCTCGTTGATGATGTTCTTGTCGTTCAGGTCGATCTCGACCGTCTTGTCCCCTTCGACGACCAGCGGCGCCTTGACCGTTACGTCCTCCGACAGGGCGACGCTGCCGCCGTTTGCCAGCGCGGCACGCAGTTCGGGATAGTCGTCGATGTCGGGTTGGTCGAAGTCCGGATTGATCGTCACGTCGAGTGTACCCTGTTTGGTCAGCAGGTTGCCCGACACATTGGTGCGGTAGTTGCGGCGGATGGGAATGTTCTTGAAGTCGCTGTTGGTCGCTATTTCGGTATCGTCGGAACCGTAGAAGGTCATCGAGAAATCGGCCAGCGTGGCCTCCTCGACGGGCGCCCAGATATAATCGACCGTAAGATCGCCGTCGGCGCTGAGTACGTCGGCCGTATATTCCACCGCGGCCGTCTTCTGGCCGACCTCGCCTTTCTTGGCGTCGAACGAAGTCGGAACGGCCGTGAAAGCCACTTTCACCTTCGTCGGCTTCAGTGCGGGATCGGGGATCGCAGTCATGTCGAACGTCTTGACGTTCAACTGGCCGAAAGGACGACGCAGGGTGATGTTCTCCGAGAACGATCCTGTTACCTTGTAGTCGGGCAGTATGCCGGTAAAGGCGTCGAATTCGTCGTCGTTGCCCGCATAGGCGCCCTTCACCGTAATATGGGTCAGATCGTCCGTGTCATAGTGGTCTCCGGTCGAGCAGTCGGCCCAGAAAACGAAATCGTAGGTCTGCGAAGCCACCAGACGCAGGTTGAACGTCGCGGCATTACCCGTTACCGCCGCAGTCTGCTGCTCCCCGTAGGGTTGCCCGTTCCGGTAGATTTGAAGCAGACAGCGGTCGATTTTCGCTCCGTTGCCGAAGTCCGCCGCCGTGGCGCGTGTCCGCGTTCCTTGCGGGATGGCAATCGTAATGGTCTGGGCGGCCCCTCCGTCGGACACGAGCCCCTCGTCCTTCTGACATGCGGTGAGGGTCAGTGCAAGACCCGCCGCCAACAAGAATAGTTTTTTCATGGTTTGTTGAGTTTTTGTGAATTACCCCCCCCCTCCGATTTTTCGGAAGGAGGGGATGTAACTCAACGGTTTGTAATTTATTTCGAAATACCCTTCGATTCTTTGTCCGGGACCCGGAGGAGCTGTCGGACTACTCCGGATTGAAAGTGTTATTGAGCCACCACCTCGTAGTTGTAGGTGATGCCGCCTACTGTCTGTACATTGTCCTTATAAACGTATCCGTCGGCTGCGGCCGTCAGGTTGTCCTCGAAATAACCGCCCTGAATTGCTACCGTACCGCCGGCGATATACACGTCTTTCATGCCCGGGTAACCGGAGAAATACCCGCCTGTAATCGTGGTCTTGCCACCCTCGTTGTAAAGCGCATAGTATTTGCAGTCGTTCAGGATCGTACCGCCGGATATCGTCACGTTGGCCCCTCCGATCGACTGGATGGCTTCGATCCGGCCGCCTTTGACCGTCAGTTTGGCATTGCTGCCGGCTGCCATCAGCGCATAACCCGTCGGAGAGTTCCGGTTAATGACGTTACCGTTCTCGATGGTCATATCGGCGCTGCCGGTATTCATCAGCGTGAAGCCGGGACCGTCGAAGGTTCCGTTCTTGATGTTGCAGATGCCCTGATTGTAGATAACCACGCCGTTGGCATCCGTAGCTTTCGTAGCGGTATAAGTTCCGTTTTCGATCGTCAACGTTGCACCGGCTTCATTCATGAAGATATAATCGGTGGCAGTCATCTTTCCGGCGCCTTTGACGGTAAGCTCACTCTTGTTGACGATCTGCTGTTTGCCGACAGTCAGAGTAACTGCGTTCTTAAAGTCGATGACGGTAGGTTTCTTGATTGCAATCTCGCCACTCGTTTCCGGAATTTTCGTCAAATCGTAATGATACCATACGTTGACGTTACCACCGTCTTTCAAGAGGGCAACGAAACGTTTCAGTTCGGTCCAGCGATCCTTAACAACGCCATCCACGATCAATTTGGCCGTGTTTATGTATCCGGCAGTGAAATTGGAAGCCCACCAGCCCATATATTCATCTGTGAAATGGCCGGTTGCTACTCCGTCTGCCTGTTTGTCCACCTTGTTGTTGCGGAGTTCTACGGTGTACTTGTCGTAGGTGTCGGCTTTTTTCGATACATTTACCATATTGCCGATAAATGCGTGGGAGAAACTTTGCTCCATAGCATAGAACAAATCGCCGTCGCAATAGGAATCCGCATCCTGACCTTTGTAAGTATTGTTGAGAGTGATGCCGCTGACCGAGCAGCCCTCGATGAGCACGTTGCGCTCGAAAGTCTGGAAATAACCGATAAGGCCGGCTGCTTGCGAACAGTAGGTGAACGTTCCGGGGTTAAATACGTCGATAGAGCAAGTGGTTACCGAGCAGTTGCGGACCGTGACGTCTTTCGAGCTTGTGCTGACGAAACCGATCAGGCCGCCGATTTTCTGAACGCTCTTAATGGTCGTATTCTTCATATGGCAGTTTTCCACCGTACCGTAGTCCATGCGGCCGACCAATGTACCGCCGCGATAACAGGTCACTTCGGCACCGTCGATCGTGAGGTCTTTCACGTTGCCCTGAAGCACATAGAAGAAACCGCCGTAGTAAGTGCCTTTACCATTAGGTTGACCTGTGGCGTTGTCGACGTATAGGTTCTTAATCGTATGGCCGGCGCCGTCGAATTCCACGAAGCCTTTGCCTTCCGTATCGATCGGAGTCCATTTCTGTTTTTGGAGGTCGATATCCGTCGTCAGCACGATCTTCGCACATCTCTTCTCTGCCACGAGTTGGACTGCTTTTGCAAGGGCCTTTGCGTCGCCGACGGCATAGACCGTTACTTTGTAAACGGCATCCGCTTTGCTGAAATCGATATTCTCCACCGCTCCGTAGATTTCCACATTTCCTTTATTTACGTTCAGTGTTTTCACCGTGACGCCTTCGGGAACGATCAGCGTTTCGCCGGCTGTCGTGGCGTCTATTTCCCCGAAGGAGCCCTGAAGGGTAACCGTCGATTCCGGGGTATTGATGGTCAGTTTCCCGGTGGTATTGGCCGTGATGGTAATATTTGCGGGAGCTTCCGTGTTACCCGTTCCACCGGTCCGATCGTCGTATTTTACAGTAACGGGGTTGCTCGTTTCGGGGAGTGTGAGCGAGATTTTCACGTTATTGTCCGTAGCATATATCTGCGGTATCACGATCTCGTTGCCCGCGGCATTCGTCAGATTCTTGACGACAATATCGGTCGCGCCGCTTTCGAGGGCCGCCTTGACATCTGCCGCGCTTTCGACTTCGGCAATCACTTTCTCGATGGGGCTGTTTTCATCGAATTCCGGGTCGATCGTTACGCTGATCGTGCCCTTCCTGGTCAGCAGGTTGCCCGACACGTTGGTGCGATAGTTGCGGCGGATCGGAATGTTGGTGAAGGCGTCGTTGGTGCAGATCTCCGTACCGCCGTTGTAGAATGTCATCGTGAAATCGGAGAGCGCGGCCCCGGATTCCGTGGCCCAGAGGAAATCCATCGAGATCGTACCGTCGGTCTTGGCGAATTCTGTCGCCTTATAGCTGACGTCGGCCGATCCGCTCACTTCGCCCGTCAGGGCGTTGAACGTCGTGGGAAGGCCCTTGAAAGCGACCTCGTATCCCGTGGGTTTCAGCGCCTCGTCTCGGATTTCGTTCAGGTCGTTGGTCTTTACCACCAGCAGACCGAAAGGACGTTTCAGGGTTACGGGCCTGGAGAAAGAGCCCGTCACTTCGAACGTCTCGTGGGCGAAGAACGCATCCCGCTCGTCGCTGTTGCCGACGAACGGCCCGATTTCCGTGATCGACTTCAGATTCGCCGTATTGTAGGTCTTGTCCGTGAAGCTGCCTTCGCTGCCTTCGGCGCAGTCGGCCCAGAATACGAAGTCGTAGGTCTGCTGGGCGACCAGCCGCAGGTCGTCGAAGGTAACCGTCTCGCCGGTGACGCCCTTCTCGATACGGTTGTAGAGTTTGTCGTTGCGGTAGATCTCCAGAATACAGCGGTTGGCCGAGGTGCCGGCGCCGAAATCGTCGGTAACCGCACGGGTTCCGTTCTGCGGAATGGTGACCGTAAACGAGGAGGAGGATGTCGTGTCCGAAACGACACCTTCGTCCTTCTGACATGCGGTGAGGATCAGTGCAAGGCCCGCCGCCAACAGGAAGAGTTTTTTCATGGTTTGTTGAGCTTTTGCGAATTACCCCCCCCCTCCGATTTTTCGGAAGGAGAGGATGTAACTCAACGGTTTGTAATTTATTTTGAGGAACTTCGTTTTGGGATTTAGGTGAGATTCGGATTCGGTCGTCCGTCATTCGAACGTCGCCGTCACGCGGGACGTGCAGTTCGGTCGCAGCGGCAGTACGTCGAGTGTCCTGGTCGTACTTCCCACCGTGACCGAAAGGCCGACGGTGTGTTCCGCGCTGGACGGAACGAAGAGGAAGTCTTCGCCGACCGAGTCCGATCCGGAGGTCGTCGTCGGGAATGCGAGCGTTAAGGTTTGCGGGGCGGATGCCGTTCCGGTCAGCACGTCGTACTGCGTCGGCACGTCCGTGTAGGTAACCGCAACCGCTTCGCCGCCTGTGCTGAACGCCTTCCTGTTCCGCATCTTCAGCTTGGCCAGCGGGCGCTTCAGCTCGGCCGATACGGCGTTGCCGCCGTTCCATTGCACGTCGGTCAGGACGCAGGCGAAGGCGTCGCGTTCGCTTGCGGCTGCGGGCGTGTATTTTTTCGCGGCGACCTGCCGCAGGTCACCGGTCTCGTAGGCTCCCGTGCCGTAATCGGCCCAGAAGAGGAAATCGTAGGAGCCGGGAACCAGCGCGATCTCGATAGCGGCTTCGGTGAGTGTTCCCGCCGCTGTCTTATGCAGCACGCAGCGGGGATTGGCGCCCCGTGTCCACGCCTCGAAGGTGTAGGTCAGCGCCTGTTCTGCGGCAGTCTCGCGGCGCGGCGCCGCCTTGGCTGCGGGTTCGTTCTCCAGCGCGCCCTCCGAGCGCAGGGAGATCGCACCGCCCACGGGCTCCGCCGGGGCGGGCGTGGGGCTCTCGTCCTTGCTGCATCCGGCAAGGACGGTCAGTGCGAGAAACAGTGTCAATATCTTTTTCATGCGAATAGCGTTTTAATCGGGGATCACGATATCTATTTCTCCGTCAAACCCGGGGTCGATGCCGATGCCGGGGGCGTAGTCGCGCGTGAGAAACTCGTCGCGTACGGTCGTCAGCTTGCCCCGTACGATCGGCACGTCGATGCCCTCGATACGGTTCAGCAGGTTGCCCTCGCTGTCGCGGATGGTAAGATCGACCTTCACGGCCGATTCGGAGCCATTGACGAAGATGTAGTCGCTGGCCAGGTGCGCCTCCTTGTCCGTCAGCGGCGTCATGTTGCATCCGAATGACATGCCCGTTCGGGCGTCGTTGGGTTTGTTCGTGTAGGCGTTGAAGCCCGACGGGAAGTACCCCGCATACTCCACCTGCACCCGGATTGTCGAAAGATCGGGATTCTTGACGAGCAGATTTTCGGCAATGGTGCCGGCTTTCGCCCGCCGTGCGGCCAACTCGTCGAGAAACTTGTCGATGTCGGTGGTGATGAATTCGATCTTGGCCATCGGACGCTGAAGCGTCACGGTCGCATCCACGGTCGCGTTCCACCGGTCGCGGTAATCCTTGAGGTCGATCTCCTGTTGTGCGATGTAGGCGTCCTTGTGGTCTTCGTTGCCGATGTAATCTCCGGCTTCGGGAACGCTGATCGACGAAAGGGAGTTTACATGGTAGTATTTGTCGGCCGTCGAGCCGTCGTCCACATAGTCCATCCACGCTACGACGTGATACCGGGCGGCATGCACCGCCAGCGAGGTGCGGATCGCATGATGTCCGTCCGCCGCCTGCTCGCAACTGAGCACCTGCTGCTCTACGGGTTCGCCGCCGATCTCGTCGCGGAACACCTCGACGATCCAGCGCACGTCGTGCGTGTCGGCTTCCGGCGCTTCGGAACGCCCCGTCGGCTCGTAGGGTTCTATTTTCGGGTCGATCGCCAGGGTCAGGTTCATATTGACCAGCGTGGGATCCACGCCTCCGTTTTCCGGAAATTCCAGTACGGTCTTGTCGCAGCCTGTCGATACGAGGACGAGCAAACAGGCGATATATGTTGTCGGTTTTTTCATCTTCCGCTCCTCCTTTATTTTCCGAATCGGTAAACCAGACCGATTCCCACTTTCGTCAGTCCCCAATAATTATAAGCTATTCCCGTCTCGAAGCGGGTGCCGTTCGGGATATTATAATAGGTATCGTATTTCGTGTGGACGTATCCCGCTCCGATGGTGAACTCTGCCGCCCAGTGGCGGGCGAAGGGCAGCACGTAGCCGTAGCTCAGACCTGCGCCGTAGAAACCGTCGGGCGACTGGTAGCGGTTCTTGTCGTCCACGGCGATATTGAAGGCTCCGATATTGAGGTGAGCTCCGAAGAAATGACCTTTCATCGGCTCTTTCAGCCAGTAACGGAATTCCGGCTGAACAGCCAGAAAACGCAGCCGGTAGTCGCGCGCTACGGTGTAGGGACTGTATATGATCGGAAGATCGACCGAGCAATGCTTGCCGAAACCGTACTCTATGCCGATGTTGGCGACCGTGGCGGCCAGATAGGCTACGTTGGTTTTGACCGCCCAGCGGTAAGAGGGACATACGGGATCGGACTGCGCTCCTTCCGGAACCCCGGCGACCGGTTGTGCCGGTTGCGGTTCCGGCCCGACGGACGTCTTCTCGTCAGGCGTATCGGGTTCGGCCGGGGATTCCGGTGTTCGCGATTCCGGCCGGCTTTCGGATTTTTCGTTTTCGGGCAACGAACCGGCCGGCACGACGTCTCTCTCGGACAGCGTGTCGGGAACCGTATCCGCCTTCGCACTCGGAAGCATATAGGTTACGGCGATCACATCTGTCATCCCGCGCCACCGTTGCGTGGAATTCGTCGTCCTGAAATGGTCTTCTTTCAATCCCTCGTGGACGATGAAGTAGGATTTGACCTGGTTGCTTCGGTTCTTCGCGGCCGCGAGGTTCTCCTTGCGGGAGTTGTACGAGGAACAGAATCCCAGTACGCGCACTTTCATGTCGCCCGATTCGATCAAGAGCCTGTGTTGCCGAATGGACCGGGTGAGCAAGTCGATAGCGGCTGCGTTTCCCTTGTAGTCGGCCCAGAACATGCGTTTCTTCGGAGCGAACCGGAAGACCGCCGTATCTCCCCGGACGAATGGCTCCGCAGACATGCCGGCATCCTGCCCTGATGCCATACCGCAGGCAAACGACAGGATCGGCAGAAATAGCAGTTTGCACTTCAGTTTCATCGGATGAATAGCTGTTTTCATGCTTGTTTCCTTCCGCCGGACGCGGCATCGGAAAACCTGTTCAAACCGCTAATGGCAGATGAAAACGTTCGTTAAATCGGCATGTCGGAAAAAGACGACGCATAAAGCCGACGAATGAAAGAGCAGGAGAAAGAAAAGAGTTGATATGTAAATTTTTAGCAATACTTTTTTTGCCGATACGAATAAAAAATTATACCTTTGGAGTATTAAACGAACGTTTTTCCGCCGTCTGCATTTCATGTCGTCCGGGATCGAAGCGGTCCGGCGACATCGCCCGGGCGTGCAAGGCGTGATACGGTTGTATTTTCCTGATTTTCATCGTCTCCGGGTTCGGAGAAAACTTGGCGGGCGTTTTGTGGCGTGTTTCGCGTATCCGTGGGAAGACTTGGAGATTCGGTTTGACCGTGTGAGAAGTGGGCGTTTGTGTTTTGGAACAATGTCCGCATTCGTAAATGGGATGTACCTTACTTCGTTTTACGATCGTGGGCCTTAATGTATAAAACCCTGCAAATATATAATTTGCAGGGTTTTGCTTCTGTTCGTGTCACTTGGCGGAGAGAAGGGGATTCGAACCCCTGAAACACTTTTGATGTTTACTCGCTTTCCAGGCGGGCCAGTTCAACCACTCCTGCATCTCTCCGAAAACGCCCCCAAAAGTACGCAATATTTCCCGATTCTGCAAATGACGGCCGTTTTTTCTCCTTTCGGGATCCGGGTGTCCGCTCCGTTTCGGTCCGGTGGTGTCTTGCCCTCCGCTCCGTTTGCGGCCCGTTTGCCGTCCCCGGAAGGAACCGGATCTCTGCCGATTCCGGGGAAACGAAAACGGGACGACCCGCGGACCTTCCGTTTTCCAGGCGGAGAGAGGCAGCATCGTTGGACTGGCTCACACCAGTATCTACCGACTATGTACTATATCGGTTGGAGCGTATCGCCGAACAGATACCGCACGTGCGTCCGGTATCATTCTCTTTTTGGAAGCAAACCTCTTCCGAGCCGGTCTTCCGGTGGCAGGCGATAGTGTTCCGCTGTCGTCTCTTGTCCTGTTTACTTGCAGGAAGGAGGAATAAAGATAGCGCTGTTGAAAAGAGAATGCAACGTTGTCGCTTTTCCCAACGTATCGGGCGAATCTGGGTTAGCGATTTTATGGCTAAATATTCGGCTTAAATAAAGCGCAATACCTTGTACGGCCTCGCCGGAATTTCTGAAAAGTGCCTCCGGAGGGGTTGTATAGTTTGTCTTTGAATTTTAGCGTCCGAGGAGTTCTCCTGCAACCGTACGTGTGAGACTCATGCTGTCGTCATCAAGTTCACTGCGCCAGTACATGCCGCCTCTGAGACCTTTTTCCTTGATATAGTCACATTTGATTTTCAACGATTTCGGATTTTCATATCCGACGATGAGGGTGCCGAGACTGTCAACGATATAAGGAACGCAAGCTATCGAGTCCCAGCGCTCTTCCATGCCCTCGGCCGCCAGATTGCGGTTCACGATATCGCGGTAATCGGTCCAACCCTTGAAATCCTTGTCGTTACCGCGACCGTAGAACGCAAGGCCGAGAACCATGTCCTTGTAGTCAAGACCTTTTGTTAGGAAAGAGTCGATTGACTCCTCAATCGTCGAAACTCCGGCCAGCTCCGAGCGGCGCAACGCAGTGTGATGATAGGGAGCCTGCCAGCCCATGTCGTAGGTCATCAGATTGACATAATCAAGATATTTCATCGCTTCGCGCATGTCGAAACCGTTGCCGAAAAAGCCTGCTGCAGCCGAAACCACTTTATCTCTGCCGAGTGCGTTGCGAACGTCGCTGAAAAGACGGATGTAGTTGGCCTGCTCTTCTTCATTGGCCGGAAACTCCCAGTCGAAATCAACCCCGTCGAGTTCATATTTGTCCACAATGCGTTTACAGTCAGCTGCAAATGCCAGACGAAGCGAATCACGGCCTGTCATCTCTGCCCATCCAGATTCGGCTCCTGCGCCACCCATCGAAAGTATGACTTTAAGTGCCGGATTCTCTTTTTTGAGATTGAGTATCCGCTGAAGGCGGGGTATGTTGTTGATCTGTACGCCATCGTGGGTCCGATTGGGGATGGCGGCAAGATAATTTATGGCGGTCACCATATTGGCTGGCGGCAGTTTGCCCTCTTCTTGCCACACGTAGGCGATACATTCGTATTCGGGTTCGGCGGCCTTTCCTGAAGTCCTTTTGCACGAAACCGCGGCACCCATGAGAACAAGTGCAGCGAAGCCGATCGAAATCTTTTTTATCTTTACATTCATCATTAATGTATTATATCGGTTAAATTTATTCGTCTAAACCGAAAAATGCACGAACCGCTGCGTATGCAAACCGTATGTTGTAGGGATGGAATTCGGTGTAAACAAGACACTCGGTTTTACATTATTTGATGTAAAACCGAGTGTCTGTTTCGCAATTTGCTGATTTTTAGCGTTTATTGCGGAGAGAGAGGGATTCGAACCCCCGGTACAGTTGCCCGTACACCGCATTTCGAGTGCGGCCCGATCGACCACTCCGGCATCTCTCCTTGAAGATCGTTCCCCGAAACCATCGTTTTGGGACTGCAAATATAGACATATTTTTTATATCCGCGCATTTTCGGGCGGAAAAAATTGCGTCCGGGCGAAAAAAAAGCTCCGGACGGGGGCGTTTGCCCGCCCCGGGTTGCTTCCGGTTCCGGAATAATTCCTATCTTTGTCCCGAAAGGACCGCCTGCCGGGAGCAGTATTTCGCCGCCGGGAGCATTTATTGAACAGGGGAGCGACAGGAATACTAAAACCGGTACGGTTTTCGTTTTCTCCGAAAGAACCCACGCAAATCGAAGTGTGTTATGAAAACGTTGAATCTTTGGATCGGGGCCTTCCTGGCGGCCGCGGGGCTTGCGGGCTGTTCGTCGGCCTATTACGCCTCTTCGGGATACGCCTCCGACGACCTCTATGCCCTGCACGACCGGACGCAGATCGCCCGTAAGCAGCAGGCGCAGGCCGAGGCTCGCAAGGCCGCGGCCGAAGCGCGCCGCGCCGAATGGGAGGCCCGGCTGGCCGAAGCCGAGGCCGCAGCCGCCGAAAACGGATATTACGAATACGACGCCAATCCCTACCGGAGCGTGCTGGCCGACGATTACGAGAGCGCCTATGCCCGCCGGCTGCGCGGCTTCGAGTCGCCGTCGTACAACATGCCCTCGAGCTATATCAACGCCCGTTACAGCCGGGCGTTCGACTACGTTTCCGCCTACGATCCGGCCTTCTATAACGTGATCGTGATGGGCGACGAGGTGTGGGTCGAGCCCAAATACATTACCTCCATGTTCGGTACGTGGGGGCGGCCCGTCGTCTTCCTCGATCCGTGGTATTACGGCTGGAGTACGCCCGGACTGTCCTTCTCGATCGGCAGTTGGGGCTGGAGTTTCGGCTGGAACTCGTGGTACAGTCCCTGGTACAGCCCGTGGCACGGTCCGTGGTACGGCTCCTGGTACAATCCGTGGTGGGGGCCGTCGTGGGGCTGGGGTCCCGGCTGGCACGGCCACCCGCATTGGGGCGGCTGGGGCCCGGGCTGGGGGCCCGGCTGGGGACCGGTCCACCATTACGATCCGAACCGTCCCAATATCGTGCATCGTCCGAGTCGTCCGCCCCGTTCGCAGACGTTCGGAGGTGGTTCGGGGTCGAATATCAACCGGGGCTCGGGCGGCGGCCGCACGTGGCAGTCGGGGGTCTATCAGGGCGGTAACCGCGGCGGCCGCGGCAATTCGTCCCGCGGGACGGTCGGCCGGAACGACCGGAGCGACAATCCCTTCGACTGGCGGAGCGGCTCCTCGAACAGCGACCGCACGGGTAACCGGCGCGCCCCGTCGAGCGGCAGTTTCGGCGGCAGCCGCGGCGGCTCTTTCGGCGGCGGAGGCGGATTTTCGGGAGGCGGTTCGCGCAGCGGCGGCTCGACGGGTTCGAGTTCGCGCGGCCGATAGGGTGTCCGCTTTGATTGTCAAACGAAAACACGAGCATTATGAAACGTTCGATTCTGACGGCCAGCGCCGCGCTCCTGCTCTGCGGGAAGCTCGCGGCGCAGACCCCCCCCCAATACGAGTTCGGCGGACTGGCGATGAGCGCCGACGCCCTGTCCACTGCCGATCTGTTCTCGCTTTCGCAGCAGAGTTTCAATTTCGGCACGGCGCGGTCGATGGCCATGGGCGGCGCGTTCACGTCGCTGGGGGCCGACCAGGCTTCGATGGTCATCAATCCGGCCGGCCTGGGCATGTATAACCGCGGCGAAATCGCCGTAACGCCGATGATGACCTTTTCGCGGGCCGAAACGCCCGCGGGTCTGACTCCCTCGGGGGCCATGCCTTTCCGGAGCAACGGAAAGAACCGCTTCGCCTTGGGCAATATCGGCGGGGTCTTCAACGTGTACGAGGGGACCGGGCGGCTGCTGAGCGTGAATTTCGGCGTCGGCTACAACCGGCTGGCCGACTACAATTACAGCTATTCGTTCGAGTTCGCAGGCAGCAACCGGACCTCCTCCATCGCCGACGCCTTCGCCGTGCAGCTCGAGGCGGGCGGCGCCTATGTGGACGACAACGGCACGATCGCCATGAAGCGGGACGGCTGGACGGCCACCGACTGGCGGATCGACCCCTTCTTCTGGCCTGCCGTGGGAGCCTACAAGACCTACCTGGTGGATTACGACCGGACCGACAAGTTGTGGTATCCCGGCGAGATCGGCGATAACGCCACGGTGAACGGCGGCGCTTCGGTGCGGAGCATCGGATCGGCCGGCGAGTTCGATATCTCGATGGGCGCCAATCTGAACAACAAGCTCTATTTCGGCTTCACGCTCGGAATACAGAGCATCTACCAGAAGAAGAGCATCTATTACGGGGAGGGGTATAACTACGGCGGCGGCAACGGTTACAACCTCGACCAGGGCGGCGAGTATGCGGTCGATCGCAACGGCAATCCGCTTGCGAATGTCATGCAGTCGATGGGAATGACGCAGACGGCGACCGTGGAGGGCGCGGGCGTCAATTTCAAGCTCGGCGTCGTTTACAGTCCGGTTCCGAATCTGCGGCTGGGCATGGCGTTCCATACGCCGACGTTCTATTCGCTCGACAGGCGCTACGGGATGTCCATGTCCACCGCCTCGATCGGCGCCACGTCCGAGACCGATCCGCGTCCGCACGACTACACGTCGGACACCGCTTCGGACATTCTGGAGGACTCGGGCGACTCGGGCTGGGAGTTCGTCTCGCCTTCGCGCCTGATGTTCGGCGCCTCCTACACGTTCGGCGACGTGGCGATCGTGTCGGTCGATTACGAGCGGGACTGGTACAACGGCATCCGCGTGAAGAACATGCCCTATCTGGCTTACGGGCCCGCGGCGTCGGACTTCAAGCAGGACATGAAGTATTATTTCAAGGGATCGAACACCGTGCGTGCCGGCGTGGAGGTGCGGCCGCTGCCGATGCTCTCCGTGCGCGCAGGATTCGGATACAACGGTTCGATGCTGCGCGACGAGCGGACGATCCTCTCCTCTCCGGCGGTCGCCGAGACGACCTACTACACGGCCGGTCTGGGTTTCTCGCTCTCGCGGTCGGTTTACCTCGACGTGGCCTATTGCTACGTGAAGGACACGACGACGCCCTACATGCTCTTCTACGGCAACCGGTATGCGGACGATGAGGCGAAGACGGAGATTTACCAGAGCGAGGTCTATACCACCGACTTCACGCGTCACAACGTGGCGCTGACGCTCGGTTTCAGGTTCTGAGGCGGGAAACGCAGGGTTCCGCTGCCGGGGGTCCGTCCGCTGAGGGCGGACCTTCGTTTCGGAGGGCGGTCTGCGATCGGCGGCGGAGACGGCCGGCGTGGAAATCGTCCGATTTTTTTACTATATTTGCAGTCCGGAACAAACGCAGAAACGAAATAGTTATGGCAAAGGAGCTCAAAGACCTCACCAAGTCGGACGAGAACTACTCGCAGTGGTACAACGACCTGGTGGTGAAAGCCGGGCTGGCGGAAAACTCCGCCGTCCGCGGTTGCATGGTCATCAAACCCTACGGCTACGCCATCTGGGAGAAGATGCACGATGCGCTGGACAAGATGTTCAAGGAGACGGGACACCAGAACGCCTACTTCCCGCTCTTCATTCCCAAGTCCTTCTTCTCGAAGGAGGCGCACCACGTCGAGGGCTTCGCCAAGGAGTGCGCCGTGGTGACGCACTACCGCCTGAAGAACGATCCCGAGGGCAAGGGGGTCGTCGTGGACCCCGATGCGAAGCTCGAGGAGGAGCTGATCGTGCGGCCGACGTCGGAGACGATCATCTGGAATACGTACAAGAACTGGATCCAGTCCTACCGCGACCTGCCCATCCTCTGCAACCAGTGGGCCAACGTCGTGCGGTGGGAGATGCGCACGCGCCTGTTCCTGCGCACGGCCGAGTTCCTCTGGCAGGAGGGGCATACGGCGCACGCCACGCGCGAGGAGGCCGTGGAGGAGGCCACGAAGATGATCCACGTCTATCGGCGCTTCGCCGAGGAGTGGATGTCGCTGCCGGTGGTCGTGGGCCACAAGTCGCCCAACGAGCGCTTCGCCGGAGCGGAGGACACGCTCACGATCGAGGCGCTGATGCAGGACGGCAAGGCGTTGCAGAGCGGTACGTCGCATTTTCTGGGGCAGAACTTCGCCAGGGCGTTCGACGTGCAGTATGTCAATAAGGAGGGCAAGCTCGAATACGTGTGGGCCACTTCGTGGGGCGTCTCGACCCGCCTGATGGGCGCGCTCATCATGGCTCATTCGGACAACAACGGACTGGTGCTGCCGCCGAAGCTGGCGCCGATCCAGGTGATGATGATCCCGATTTACAAGGGCGCGGATCAACTGGCGGAGATACGCGTCCGCTTCGACGCGATCGCCGCGGAGCTGAAGGCGAAGGGAATCAGCGTGAAGATCGACGACCGCGACAACGTCCGCTCGGGCTTCAAGTTCGCCGAGTACGAGCTCAAGGGCGTGCCCGTGCGGCTGGCGATGGGGCCCCGCGACATGGAGAACGGTACGATCGAGCTGGTCCGCCGCGACACGCTCGAGAAGGAGACCGTGCCGCAGGAGGGACTGGCCGGCCGGATCGAGGCGCTGATGGCCGAAATCCAGGCGAATATCTACCGGAAGGCGCTGGCCTACCGCGATTCGATGATTACGCGGGTCGATACGTGGGAGGAGTTCAAGCGCGTGCTCGACGAGAAGGGCGGCTTCGTCTCGGCCCATTGGGACGGCACGGCGGAGACCGAGGTGGCGATCAAGGAGGCCACGAAGGCCACGATCCGCTGCATTCCCGTGGACGCTCCCGACGAGGAGGGCGTGTGCGTCTTCTCCGGGAAACCCTCGCACCGCCGCGTGCTCTTCGCGCGGAGCTATTGATCCGCCGGAAGGCTTGAAACGTCCGGACGCCTTTTCCGCGTCCGGACGTTTCGTCGGATATTCCGGAGCGTCCCGCCGCGGGCTCCGGGCAATCGTTATTCCCGTTATGTTATGAAACCGGACATGCAGCCTCGTGCCGAGAGGCGGAAATGCGAAATCTACCGGGTGACCTTCGTCGGACTGGCGGTCAATCTGCTGCTGTCGGCGGCCAAGCTCGCCGCGGGCATCGTCGGGCGGAGCGCCGCCATGACCGCCGACGCCGTGCACTCGTTTTCGGACCTGGCCACCGACGTGGTGGTGATCGCCTTCGCGCGGATTTCGGCCAAACCCCGCGATGCGGGGCACGACTACGGCCACGGCAAGTACGAGACGCTCGCCACGCTGCTCATCAGTCTGGCGCTGGCGGCCGTGGGCGCGGGGATCCTGCTGTCGGCCGTGCGGTCGATCCGTGCGGTGGCGGAGGGCGTCGTGCTGCCGCGGCCGGGGGCCGTCGCGCTGGTCGCCGCCGGGGTGTCGGTCGTCGTCAAGGAGATACTCTACCGCTATACGGTCCGTGCGGGGCGGCGCATCGGCAGCCCGAGCGTCGTGGCGAACGCCTGGCATCACCGCAGCGACGCGCTCTCGTCGCTCGGCACGCTCGCCGGCATCGGCTGCGCCTATTTTCTGGGCGAGGGGTGGCGCATCGCCGATCCGATCGCCGCGCTCGTCGTCGCGGCGTTCATCTTCCGGATCGCCTTCGGACTGATCCGTTCGGGGCTGGGGGAGCTGATGGAGCGGTCGCTGCCGCCCGAGACGGAGGAGGAGATCCTGCGCATCGTGACGGCCGATCCCGCCGTGCGCGAGCCGCACAACCTGCGCACGCGCCGGATCGGAGCCTCGATCGCCGTCGAGGTCCATGTGCGGGTGGACGGCGACATGACGGTGCGGCAGTCCCATGCGCTGACCGAGGAGATCGAACGCCGCCTGCGCGAGCGGTTCGGCGAAGGGACGATGATCGCCGTGCACGTCGAACCGGTCGGATAGGAGGGTGAAACGATCCGATCCGGCATGGTATTTGCAAGGGAAAGTACGACGAATGTCCGGAAAGGTTCCGGCAGAGTAGAAAAATTTGGAATTTCGGAGAAAAGTGTTTACCTTGCGATCGTAAAATCCCCGGGAAACGCTTCGTCCGGAGAGCCGGGACGCCCGGGACGTTGAATTAAAAAGGATTGCCTATCGGAAAAGAATTCTACTCTTTGTAACTATTATTGGGAGAAAAGAGTATGAACGTGCAAGTATTAAGTGACCAGGTATTGCTTAATAACTACCTTTCGGGTGACCGGAACGCCATATCGAGGCTTATCGAGCGACACAGCCGCCGTGTGCGCGACTATATCAACATGATGGTCAAGGACCGCGATGTCGCCGAGGATATTTTTCAGGAAACTTTCATCAAAGCCGTCCGTGTGATCGACGAGGGGCGTTATACCGATAACGGCAAGTTCCTTTCGTGGATTCTGCGTATCGCCCACAACCAGGTGATCGACCACTTCCGGGCACAGCGGCAGAGCAAGGCGGTCACCGAATCGGAGGCCGGCTACGACGTGCTCGGGACGCTGCGGTTCGCCGAGCGCACGGTCGAGGACTCGATGGTCAGCGACCAGATCGAGCGCGACGTGCGCGCGCTGGTCGAACTGCTGCCCGCCGAGCAGCGCGAGGTGGTGATGTTGCGCTACTTCTCGGGGCTGAGTTTCAAGGATATCGCCGAGCAGACCGAGGTGAGCATCAATACGGCGCTGGGCCGGATGCGCTACGCGTTGATCAATCTGCGGCGGATGATAAAGGAAAAAAATCTGGTTTTGAGCTGACGCAGGCACAATATTCCTTCGCGGGGGGCGTTATATATGCGTAAAAAACGTAAAACGACTGGCCTATGGAGGATATTGACAAGAACGAAGTCTCTGACAACGGCATCTCCGAGGACGAGGATCTGATCAAGCGGGAGGTGATACAGGGTGATGCGGATCTGTTTTACCTGCATCATTACCTCTCGGAGGTCTTCCGAAAAGGGGATAATTTTTAAGGGTTAATTTTTGATGGGGGAGGGAGCCGGGAGGCTCCCTCTGTTTTTTTGTCTTCGGACCGTTCGCGCCGCCGGGCGGCGTCTGCGGATTCCCGGGGGACGGGCGGCGTTGCGGGCGGATCCGGAGAATCCTTCCGTGACTGCGGACTCGTCCCGCAAAGGGGACGTTTCAGCACTTTCCCTCCATGCACCGGTGCGCGGTGCGCAACTGGAGCGCCATGGAGCAGGCGGCGGCCCCGGCGAAGAGCAGCGAGATGCTGACCCAGACCAGCACGGCGGTCGTGCCGAAGACGAGCGGTTGCAGCAGGATCCACAACGAACACAGCAGGAGCAGAATGCCCGTGAAGACGGTCCAGCCCGCGCCCGGAACACCTACGGCGGTCATGTCGCCGCCGAGTCCGATCGTCCCGAAACCGCGTAGCAGCAGCCAGAATCCGAGAATGATCGGCAGGGCGACGGCCGATAGGGAAACATTGAATATCAGTATGATACCCAGGATGATCTCGATGATGCCGCCGACGAGCATCCACCCGCGGCCCGTGACGAAATGCCGGTTGGAGGAGGCCAGCACGGCTTCGAGTACGCCGGAGACGAGCATCAGCCAGCCGAAGAGCACCGACAGTCCCAGGTAGCTCTGCACGGGATAGAGGAAGACGGATATGCCGGCGACGATCAGAATGACGCCGACGAGCAGCAGCAGCCACCAGTAGCGGATGGCGCGTTTCGAATTTTCGAGCAGTAAAGATAGTCTGTCCATAATGAAATAAGTATTTTCCCGTTACCGGACAATTTGCGTGCCAGCGGTCCGGACGATCCGCTGCCGTCGTCGCGTGTACGGCACGGGAGCGCGGCCGGAAAGCGGGCGTTCGCCTGAAATTTGCATGCCGCGTGCACCGGGAACCGCGAATTGCGTTATCTTTGCCGCGTTATCGTGTGCATGGACTTATGGCGACATTGACGAAGGAACTGACGTCGGGACGGCCGCTGCCGCTGATTCTCAACTTTACGCTGCCCCTGCTTATGGGCAACCTCCTGCAGCAGACCTATTCGCTGGTCGATGCCGTGATCGTGGGGCGGTTTCTGGGGATCGACGCCCTGGCGTCGGTCGGAGCCAGCACCTCGGTCGTGTTTCTCATCCTCGGGTTCTGCAACGGCTGTTGCGGCGGATTCGGAATCCCCGTGGCTCAGAAGTTCGGGGCACGGGACTACGGCGAGATGCGCCGCTACGTCTTCGTCAGCCTGCGCCTGGCGGCCGTCATGTCGGTGGCTGTCGCAGCGGTGACGAGCTTCTGGTGCGGGGATATTCTGCGGATCATGCAGACGCCCGGGAATATCTTTCCGGGGGCCTATGCCTACCTGCTCGTCACCTTCCTCGGCATTCCCTGCACGTTCTACTACAACCTGCTGGCTTGCGTGATCCGTGCGCTGGGCGACAGCCGGACGCCGTTCTGGTTCCTGCTCTTTTCGACCGTGCTCAATATCGTGCTCGACCTCTTCTGCATCCTGGTGCTCGGGTGGGGCGTCGCGGGAGCCGCCATCGCGACGGTCTTCTCGCAGGGGGTGTCGGCCGCGCTCTGCTACCGCTACATGATGCGGCGTTTCGAGGTGCTCCGGGGCGATGCTTCGGAACGGAGGTTCAGCGGCAAGCTGGCCCGCAGGCTGCTTTCGATCGGCGTGCCGATGGGGTTGCAGTTCTCGATCACGGCCGTCGGAAGCATCATGCTCCAGAGCGCCAACAATGCGCTGGGCACGGCCTGCGTGGCGGCGTTCACGGCGGCCGTGCGGATCAAGATGTTCTTCATGTGTCCGTTCGAAAGCCTCGGGATCGCCATGGCGACCTACGGCGGACAGAATTACGGCGCAGGGAAACCCGAGCGGGTCTGGCAGGGCGTGAAGGCCAGTTCGCTGATGATGACGATTTACTGGGTGTTCACCTTCTGCGTGCTGATGACGTGCGCGCAGCCGCTGGCCCGGCTGTTCGTCGATGGCTCCGAGACCGAGATTCTGGAGGATACGGCGCTGTTTCTGCACGTTTCCGTTTCGTTTTTCCCTGTGCTGGGACTGCTCTGCATCCTGCGTTACACCATTCAGGGCGTCGGCTTCACGAATCTGGCGATGCTTTCGGGCGTGTCGGAGATGATCGCGCGGATTCTCGTCAGCCTCTTCGCCGTGCCGGCCTTCGGGTATATCGCCGTCTGCTTCGGCGACTCGACGGCCTGGGTCTTCGCCGATCTGTTTCTCATCCCGGCGTTCGCCTTCGTCTATCGCCGCCTGCTCAGGATGAAGCGGCAGCCTCTCGGGTAGGGTCGCATCCTGCCCTCCGTTCTTTCCCGGACCGTATCCCGTTTCCTGCGCGGGTTCCGGGTCGCGGCCTGCCCGTTGCGGTAAGGCGCCGTTTCCGGTCGGTTCCGGGTCCGCCTTCTGTCCGGTGGCTCCACGTGGCGGGGAGGATGCAGGATGCGGCCGGAATGAGGCGGTGCGCACCCGTGCGCGTCCGCCCTGCGGGAAATACGTATGCCCGAAGACGCGGTGCGGCGGAGCCCCTCACGGGACGGGTTGCTCCGTGATATGGCTGCGGAGTTACACCGCCCGGAAATCGACGATGGTTTTCAGCAGGCTGTCTTCCGCAGCGTCGGGAAAAAGACGGCGGAGGTGTTCGCAGATGCGCTCGAACGATTCGGCGGGCGTGCGCTCTGTGCGGAGCGGACCGTACGGTGTTTCGGGTGTCGTGTATCGTGCGATGCCCCAGCCGTAGCGGTTGCCGTGCCGGTCGATGCTGTACTCGAAATCGGTGATGACCAGCCGCATTTCCATTTGCAGCCGCATCAGAATCGGGTCGAGCGGGATTTTCCCCTCTTCCGCGACTTCCGACGTCGGGTCGGCCGCCGCGCGTTTTCCGCGTCCTCGGGCGAATCCCAGCATCCGGCGCAGCTCCCTGACGGTGGCCGTTCCTTCGGCCAGGATGGTCTGCAACACCACGTCGTCGAGGGCTACCGCATCCTCGTTCGGAGCCAGCGGCCGGGAACGGCGGCAGTTCGCAAGATCGGGCAGCCACTCGCGGCTGACGAACCCCGCCTTGCGTGCGAAGAATTTGCCGTAGGCGCAGTGTCCTTCGCGCGTTCGGGAAGGTTAAAACGATCCACCGAACAGGTCGTAAATTACTCACTTGATTGCAAAGACTCCTAAAGTGCGGATAAAGGTGCTTCCTCACGAATGTAAGCCCAATGTATATCAACGAATTGCGACGGTTTTTTGGCTTCTGTCCCCGCATTGCCTACCGTCATTTTGCACGGTTTTGCGTCCGCCTGTCCGTTTTGCCTGCGCTACCGTCGTATCTCCTTGCATGACAGTACAAATATAGCGATTTTCGGTGAAAAATCCAAATGCGGGAAGATTTTGGGATGAGGATGGATTAGACGGGAAGGCAATTTGTAAGACCCCCCCCCTCCGATTTTCCCTATGCTTGTATCTCATGTAACCGCGCTCGAATTTTCGTCTCCTCGTCGGTCCCGATGGTCGAGAGCCGCAGCATCGGAAGTCCGTATCGGGCCAGGATGCGGTTCTTCTTTTCGTCGCGTTCGGATTGTCGGGTGCCTTGCTTGTGAAATCCGTATCCGTCGGTTTCGATTGCCAGTACGGGTTGTTTGCTCACCCGGTTGTAAATCAGAAAGTCGAGGTGTGTGGCCCTGTTGGAGGCATAGCGACGTTCGTCTTCATCGAGCAGCGACCAGTCGCGGATGAGCTGCCGCAAGGGTTGGTGACAGACAATTCCCAGGTGACAGAATTCGGAATCCCCGGCCAGAATCTTTTCCAGCAGGGCGAAGGTCAGATTTTCGGAGTCGAATTCCGAAATTCTGCGATGCTTTTTAAGAAAAGTCTGTCGGGCTTTGGCATACTGCCCGTAGAGCAGATCGAAAACCGAACAGATCTTGCTCTCCGTTATCGTGCAGTTGTTGTATGCGATATAGGCGATCAAATCGGGGATATGGCGGCTTTCGGTTTGTTCGTTTCCGGAAACGACCAGACAAAACTTGCGCTTGGCACGCGAAACGGCTACATTCAGCAGGTTGGGATCGTCCACGAATGCCCGGATCGTATCGTCTACGGTGGACATTACGATGGCCTCTTTCTCGCGTCCCTGGAATTTATGTACCGTCGCTACGTCGATTTTTCTGTCCAATTGCCTGGAGAGTGCGGCGACCTGCTCGTTGTAGGGCGTGATGATACCGATTTCAGCGTTGTCGTAAGGGAGTTTCGGCATCACCTCGCGGGTGATGACCTCGATTTCCCGCTGATTGAACCGACTGCGTGCGTGGTCGCCCGGGACTGTCCGCCAGGCGGAGATCACATCGGCTTCGCCCCGATCCTCGGTCATGATGACGAGTCGCCCGCCATAGAACTTCCGGTTGCAGAAGTCGATGATTTTCGGATGACACCGATAGTGTTCGCGCAGCAATGTCTGCGGAGCGTCGGGAAGAACCCGGCAGACCGATTCCAGGAAATTCACACCGGCACAATCGTAGCGGGCATCGATTGCATGCTTCGCTCCGATGGCCTGTAATCGGAGCCGGTCCGCATCGGTGATGACGTTGGGCAATTGCTTCGAATCGCCGACGATCACCGCATTTCGGGCGCACATAAGCGCCAATGCTCCCGTATCAGACGAAACTTGCGACGCTTCGTCCATAATCACGTAATCGAATAGCGCGTTCGCTCGTAGATTCGAGCGCGAGGAGAAGGCCGTACTCAGGATGACGGGATATTCCTTGACGAAACCGGCGGTGAATCGTTGGAAGACCGGACGCTCGTGCCCCCTGCCGAATCTGTGGCGGAGCAGATTCCGAAGGTAACGCATCGAATCGTCGCTCAACCGTGCCATCGCCTGTCGGGCATCGGTAGCGGCAAGTACTTTCTGCAGCTGTTCGATTTCATCGGACAGCTCCTCGTGCTTTATATGGTAGAAATCGCGCTGGATGGCAGGAATCAGTTCATACAAATCCTGTCGTTGCGGATCGGGACGGATACCGTTGAACAATCGTGCGACTTTCCGTTTGAGAAGAAACCACCGGATGGCCTCCAGCCATTTTGCGAAAAGCCCGCGCGTTTCCGGCTTCTCGACTGCCGTCTGCAATTCGTTCCATAGCGTCAGTAGCCTTGCCGACGAGAGTTTTCGGCGGAGCGTTACCGTCGGATCGGAGGTCGTTTCCTGTTCGAAATGCGTCTGCTCTGTTTTGAGGGCTGTCAGTTCCTGCCGGGCCAGTGCCAATCGTTCCTGCCGGGCGAATATTTCCTGCATGGAAGCGGCTTGTGCCTGAATCGTCTTCAGAAATTCGGGAGAGTCTGCCTCGGCCGAATACCATGAATCGATCTGGGCGGGAATAGCCTTTTCAATGGCCTGCGTTTCAATGAATGCTGATTTGTTATCACTGCTTCCCAGCAAAGCGGCGATGAATCCCATGTCGTGTTTGTCCAACTTTTCGACTATGTTTTCGATGGCCGAATTGTTGTTCGAGACGATCAATACCGTCTGCCCTTGAGCGATGATGTTGGCCACGATGTTGAGGATCGTTTGCGTCTTGCCTGTTCCCGGGGGGCCCTGGATAATGCTGACCTGATGCTCGAAGGCGGCCTGGACAGCCTTTTGTTGGCTGGCATTGCAGCCGAAAGGGTAGAAAAGCGGTGGGGCGGAGGCGTGTTGGAGCGGGAATTTTCCGGGATTCAGGTAACAAGCTACCGCCGAATCGTCCGGAATAAACTCGATTTTCTGATATTGAGCCAGAAGCAATCGTGTGCCGTCGTTGGCTTTCAGCGGATTGATGGCTGCCACATCCCGCAGATATTCGAAGATATTTTGGATGGATGAGTCCTCCAGACAGGACCGAATAAGTTCGATTTCTGAGCCTTTGTAGCCGGCGCTTTTTCCGTCGGTGTATTCGATGTACCAGAATTTCTGCGATCCCTGCTGAAAGGCGGCTATGTAGGCTATCGGACCGAGCCGTTTGCCTTTGTGTAGCAACCGACAGTGTTGCGGGTCGAATAGCACGGGATTTTCCAGCAACAAGACTTTGTTCGGAGAGTAGGAATAGGTTTTGGAAGAGTTGTTGAATTTAATGTTGCACCGATGAGGATTGGAGGTATTCCAACAACGCTCGACGGAAGAGGTTTTAATCTCTCCGTCAATGACAATCATATTTTTCCGAGGGTCTAACATTCTGTTTGCAGTGAAATTCCTTATAAAAATACGAAGTTTTTACGATATGACATAAACCGGGCTGAATTTACTTTTTCTCGGATTTTTTAGGCTGTTGCGGTAACCTTTCAGAGGTGGAGATTTCCATGTCCTCCTCTTTTTCTTGATAAGGACGGGCGAATCGGTTGAGGGCGAAAGGTTATCGACTTTTCGGGTTTATTCGTATCTTTGCTTTCATGGACAGGGGCGAGATTATCATTTATCAGACGGCAGACGGCGAGACTCGTCTGGACGTCCGCATGGAGAACGACAGCGTGTGGCTGACGCAGGCGCAGATTGCGCAATTGTTCGGAGTTGACAGAACGGTTATTGTCAGACATGTCAACAACATTTATAAGTCGTCCGAATTGGAGCGGGACGTAACATGTGCAAAAATTGCACATGTTCAGCATGAGGGGCGACGGCAAGTGCGACGTATGATTCCATTTTATAACCTTGATATGATTCTGTCAGTGGGCTATCGCGTCAATTCCAAAAACGCCACGCAGTTCCGTATTTGGGCGAACAAGGTTTTGAAAGAGTACCTAATAAAAGGCTATGCAGTCAATAGCCAGGCCAAAGCCGAGCAGTTGGAGGAGTTGAAAAAGACCGTCCGCTTGCTCTCCCATGTTTTGGCTGCAAAGGAGGTTACGAAATCCGAGGCGGTCGGGCTGCTGCGCGTGATTACGGACTACACTTATGGCCTCGACACGCTCGATCGTTATGACTATCAGCAGTTGGAGGTTACGGCAACCACGGCGGAGGAGTCGTTCCGCGCGACCTATGAGAATGCGATGGAGGCGTTGCAGGTGTTGCGCGACAAGTTCGGCGGCAGCGCACTGTTCGCCCACGAGAAGGACGAGTCGTTCAAAAGCACGATGGGTGCGATTTACCAGACCTTCGGCGGTCGGGACCTCTATCCGAGCGTCGAGGAAAAGGCGGCCAATCTGCTCTACCTGACAGTCTAGAACCACTCGTTCAGCGACGGTAACAAACGCATCGCGGCGTTTCTGTTCCTGTGGTTTCTGGAGAACAACCGCATCCTCTACCGTTCCGACGGCTCGCGCCTTTTGGACAACAACACATTGGTCGCCCTGACGCTGATGATCGCCGAGAGCCGCACCGAGGAGAAGGATGTGATGACGAAGGTGGTGGTGAATCTGATAAATAAGAACAACTAATCTTGCCCTTATTCTCACTTCCCAATGACCAATATTGAACCGCAAAAACTATGTCTATCAGGTACGCATAGCAATTTGTGCTGTTTCACGGATATGGGTTATGACTATTCTTTAAAGGAGATTTGAGGTACTTTACTACGATTAATTATAAGGGTTACGAGTTCTTCAGACTCTTGTACTTATCAATTTCTAAAATGATTAAGTTTCTTTTATACATTGATTAAATATCTCTTCCAAATATTCTTTGGAGTGGAATCCAGTCTCGATTCTCTTATGAACAAACAGCTTTTGTTCGTATGTTATTTCGGTAAGCGAACATGGCAAATCGTTTTTGTTATACTCGTCAGGCCTGAGTTGCGTTACTGAAACGGGTTTAGAATCGCCGACTGTTTGTTTTTTCCATACATAGGCGGCTTGAGACATTACAATCAAAGAATCTCCATCGCTTGAATAGCCGTATTTTGCTACTGAATATGCACGATCCCCATTTTGATTGCGCCAAAAAATGGCATCGTCAGTCAGATTGGCAGCATACGCTGCCAAGGGATTTTCGTCGAAATGTTGTGGAGTACATGGATATTCGCAAGGCTTGTCGTCAAAAAACACTCTGACCTGAGCAGCTCCGGGAGTCAGAGACAATACGAGATTAGGGGTTCTGTCTTCTTCGTCTTGAAGCGTGTTGGATTGGTCATGTTCTTGGAATCCTGGTTGCCTGTATCCCCAAACGCCTAATTGACCTTCTCCTGTAAGTAAATCTGCTTGAGGATTGAGTGTTGAAACCTGGGGTTGCTGGGAATATGCGGTGGATTTCTCGGATGGATTGAAAACCCATGCACCCAAGGAGCCTCCAGAGGGCTCTTTATCGCTTTCGGCCCACTCCAGCAATCGTTTTTTACTTACTTGCGCCTCTGCATTGGTTACGGTTCTCATCCATTTGAGATCGGGCGGCAATTCATTTTCCTGTAGTATAGCAGGATTCGCCAGAAATGTTTCGATGCTGCCGCAGCGCAATATGATTCTTTTCCGCGTAATGGGGTTGTCGAGTATATTTTCCAGCCGCGTAACCCAACGGAGATTCTCCACCCGGTTATTCCGACGATTCGTGTCGATATGATCAACAACGTGTTCTTTGGTGGGCTTGGGGCCGAAGAATGCAGTTGCGACAATGGCATGGATTCGGACAGATGCGATTTCCATATAGCCATGTACGATATTGGGTTTCCCGAATGTCCAGAAGTTGTCGTATTTGCGCGGACGCTTTCCATCACGCGGATAGCGGAAGACAGCTCCATTATCGCGGACTGCGTATCGTTCATCCTTGTAGATACACTCTACCTCGCGGGTGAAATCGTCAATGATGGCCATAAATCACATTTACAATTCACCGATTTTTTTGATCTTATCAAAGATTGGTCTGAAATTTTCCCAACTTTGGGCGCTTATTTGAATTTTATCATGTAAAATTGCCTCTGCAAAATCGTCCTTTTTCGCTAATACATTTTGTTCATCTTTGTCAAATACTGCTTGCCCACCGTTATTTTCGATTATTTTATCTTCCCCTTTACCGTCAGGGTACCTCAATATTAGGTTCTCGGTATTGTGTCGTAAGGAATGCTTGGTAAATTCAGTTCCAAAGAATAATCTACAGCCATTTTCTAATGGAGTTTTAATTTCATCGTCTGTATATAAATATTCAATAGATATTTTGGTTTGATCTTTGTCTATGCGAAACTGAGGTACGGGAATACAGAATGCATATACATTATTACCATAATCTTTGTATACTTGGCGATCTTTTTCAATATCTTTAATAATTGGATCATGATCTCGATCAAATAGACCAATTATTTTATGAGCATGAGGTATTTTGCTTAAGTGTGCCAATAATTTTTTTAAATCATCTTCTCCTGAGGGTTGATTATTCTCTTCTATTTGTTCAAAATCTATATCTATGATTCCAAGTTTTTCTTGGGCTTTTTTTATGTGCTTTATATCGGTCTTTCCTTCTGTAATGACCAATGGCTTTTTTAACTTCTCAATCTTGTCCTGCAAATCTTTTACTTGGGCCTCAAATGTTTGTTTAACTTTTATTTGGGCATCAATTTGTTCTCTAAAAGTTGATATCAGCTTTTGTTGTATTTCCAAAGCTCCTATCTCTTCCAATAATTCGGTGCTTTGGGAATCTTTAAATAAATCATCAATATTGCGGAATTCTGTCTCACCATACTTTGATCTCATTGTCCTGAATATGGTGGGTTTGACTTTGGCCGATTCACGAGGATTTATAAATGCCATAGAATGAGAAGTCGCAAAAATTTGTGTGGTCTTTGCATATTCATCACAAAATAGCGTACTGAGAGCTTCGGCCGCACGAAACTCGAGGGAATTTTCAGGTTCGTCGATTCCCCAAATAAAAATCATGGATTGATTATTATTCTGCAACCATTTCAAAATTGGCGGAAGGAATTTCGATTTGACTCCATCACCACGCATGGTTAGTGGAATCTGATACAATTTCGGATTTAGATCTACTTCAGCACCTTTTTTCTTTGAAATTTGTTGAGTAATCTTTTCTATATATTCATAGTTGGTGCCGACAGAAAGTTGTTGCCAAAAATCTCTCAGAAGAGTTGGTAATCCAAATGTAACATTGATGCCAATATTTGATTCGTTAAGTAACCCTGTCAGATTTCGAGTTTTTTCGTTAATATGTTGATTCAGATCGTCAATTTGCTTTTGCCCAATTAGCTGTTGTTCTCCTAACAATCCTAACAAATATTGAACAACCTCTTTCCCTTTTAATGCGGGGATATATACATAACGAATTTGATTGTATAGGCGCGAAATCGAAGTTCGTGCAATAGTGGAATCCTCTGAATATCTGGTTGTGCCACTTCCGCTGCGGTCATTGCGGTCGTATGTTTTCTCAATGTAAAATGTCTGATTGGGGATTGATTTATAGGAACGAGGAGTATTGAATGTTACTTTTATCCGAATAAATTGTTTCCCTTTTTTTGACGATTGAGCTTCCGCTAAGGCATATTTATTATAATCCGTAAAGAAATTAAACGGAGTTTGGAAATCGGTTTCCTGATTGAAAAATAAATTGAGCGCTTTCAATACATTCGACTTACCGACATCATTCTGTCCGCAAAAAAGGTTGTACGAAGAGCAGTCAATTATTGTATGTTTAATCGACCGAAAGTTCGTTATTTCTATTTGCTTGATAAGATTATTCATAGCCCTCGTTTTATTCTTCCAGTTTGAGTTTCGGGAGCGAGCGGACGATCTTCATCGTTTCGAGCGAGACGGTGATGATGCGCAGCAGCAGGTTGTAGATGTATTTCGGGTCGTCGTGCTCACGGCACCAGTCGTTGGGGTCGTTGGTGATGAGACTCGTCGAGTCGGTCTTCACCGCATAGCGCTCCATCACCCACTCGATCGCCGACTTGCCGTTCACCACGTAGTCGTAGGCCCCCAGCGGAATGCTTTCGATCGTGATGCCCGCATTGTAATGTATTATGCTCTTGTCGGCCGTCTTGTTGTCGAGCTTGCCGAAGCGCATTTTCTCTACACGGTAGTTGATGGCGTCATCTTCCGAAGTGGTCGAGTTTACCGTGTGGTATCTGGCGTAGGGCTCCACATGCTCGTATCCGAGGTGGAGTTCGGCCAGGCTGCGGCCGGCACGGCTGAAGGCCCAGAAGTCGTCGGGCGACTCGACCAGCGGCAGTCGGGGCAGCGACTTCTTGAGGTCGGCGGCGAAGGTCGTGCGGTAGTCCGGGGCGTGGAGGATGCCATAGACATAATAGAAGATGTCCTCCCTGGTTACGCGGCTTCCGTACTGCTTGCGGGCCGTGGAGAGGATCCAGTCGGTCACGCCGTCGCGGCGGACGTAACGGTCTGCATCGCTCTGCTGAGCCGAGAAGAGGTCGGCGATATCCGCCGTGCTGTCATCATACCAATAAAGCGGGAAACATTGCCCGTTGAATTGCAACTGCAAATCGGGGATGCAGTCGGTTATCAGCGTCGAAAAATCCTTGCTGGCTCCGACTCCCGAGACGCAAATTACCAGATTCCGATGGTTCGAGGTCGGGAAAAGTCGGGGTATTTGATAAACACGATGATTCAAAATCCTATCCTGATACAATGCCTGCTTGAAATAAGGCCGATACATCCCTACGGTATAGCGAGAGGTGTCGATGTCGTATTTTATTCCTTTCTGCAAATCCCGAATCAAGGTATCCGTCCAGACAATTTTCGTTGAATCCCGTTTGTCGGCTAAAAAGTTGTCGAGAGACATTTCTTGTTTGGCTGTTTTGTAGGATTCAACTTGCTGGTTATAAAAATCAATCGTTTTTGTGATATTTGCTTGAAGTTCAACCAATGACGAGTTATATACCCAAGCATCTCGATTGGTCCCTAATCCAAGTGAGAAACCTTCAAAAAAAGATTTATTCCCTTTCCCGAACTTCTTTTCGGGCTCCAGCGGGGTGTAGAGCTTGAATTGCTCGCTGCGCTTGTTGAGCCAGTCGCCGTGTTCATTGGGGGTAATGGAGACCCATTGCATCAGCGGGTTGCTGATGTCGCCCATATTGCGGATGATGTTCAGTTTCTCCTCGCGCGAAAGGTAGTCGCCGATGTCGTGGTAGCAGATGCGGGCCGCCTCGTCGGATACCTTCGGTTTCTTGACCAGAATCGTAATGGCAATCGGGGTGCGGGAGCCTGAACCGAAGATTTTGCCACCCTCCTTGCGCGACAATTCTCCGCTGGTGCGCTGATTGCCGCGCAGATTGAAGACATAGATGGCCGAAAATTCGCGTTCGAGGCATTTGCGCATGCCGTCGAGCCCGTTGGCATCGAGCCATGCGCCGTTGGTAACGAAGCCGATGACACCGCCTTCCTTTTCGTTAAGTCGGTCCGAAGCCCAGCGGAAAGCCTTGATATAACTGTCGTAGGCCGATTTGTTGAGGGCGGCCTCCGATTGGGCAACGTAGGTGTTTTCGATACGGCTTTCGAGCGTCGGATAGGATTCGTTCTGTGCATTGTCGTTGGCCGACTTCTGCCCGATGGAATAGGGCGGGTTGCCGACGATGACGGTGATGCGCCGTTTCTTCTGCTCGATGACGCGCCGCGAGTTGGTCGGGAACTGCTCGGAATAGAGGTTCTCGTCCGCAGCCTCCTCGCCCAGCTGGAAGGTGTCGGTCAGGCAGATGCCGCCGAAGGGCCGGTACTCCGTATCGGGGCCCATCAGGTCGTGGAAGACATTTTCGATGTTGACCGAGGCGATGTAGTAGGCCATCAGTACGATCTCGTTGGCATGGATCTCCCGGCCGTATTTGCGCTCCAGGGCCTCGCGCGAGATAAGCCCGCTCTGGAGCAGGCGTGTGATGAAGGTGCCCGTTCCGGTGAAGGGGTCGAGGATGTGGACGTTCTCGTCGGAGAGCGACCGTCCGAACTCCCGCTGGAGGATGTAACCGACCGAGCGGATGATGAAGTCGACCACTTCGACCGGTGTATAGACGATGCCCAGTTTCTCGACCGTGCGGGGCGAGGCCACCTTGAAGAACTTGTCGTACAGCTCGACGATGATGCGCTGCCGGGCATCGGCTTCGTGGATGTCGCCGACCGTGTCGCGGACATAGTCGTAGAATTTTTGGAGTTTCTGGTGCTCCTCCTCGGTTTTGGTCTCGTCGTCGAGCAGGTCGAGCATTTTCTGCATCGACCGCGAGATGGGGTTGCTGGCGGCAAACTGGTAGTTTTCGAAGAGGGCCTCGAATACGGGGCGCGAGATGATGTGCTGCGAGAGCATTTCGATGGCATCCTGTTCCGAAAGTCCGGGATTGATGTTGCGGTGCAGACCCCGCATAAGCTGGTCGAAGGCCCGGCGGTGTTTGCCGTTGTCGGCGATGAGGGCCTTGATGCGCGCGATGTGCTGTTCGGCAATCTGGGCGATGTCCTTGGCCCAGAGTTCCCAGTAGCGTTTGGTGCCGACCTTGGTCACCAGTTTGGCGTAGAAGACGTTCTGCAGGTCGTTGAAACTCATCGAGAGCTGGGTGGTGAGCTGCTCGGCGGCACTCTCGGCGCGAGGCTTGCTGTCGCTGTGCTGGTCTTCGTCCTTGCGCGAGGCGCCGACTCCGCCGAAGAGGATGTTTTTGGGCTTCTTTTTCGACAGTTCGATCTTATTGACTTCGGCATTGAAGCGGTCGTCGTGAGCCCGCAAGGCATTCAGCACAGTCCAGACCACCTTGAAATTGGGGTGGTTTTCGAGGACCTTGTCGCCCTCGGCATCGGCCGGAACCACGACCGGAATGATGATGTATCCGTATTTCTTGCCCTCGCTGCGGCGCATGACGCGACCGACCGACTGCACGACATCGACCTGCGAGTTCTTCGGTGAAATGAAGACCACGGCGTCGAGCGACGGGACATCGACACCCTCCGAAAGGCAGCGGGCGTTGGTCAGCATTCGGCATTCGCGTTCGTTTTCGGGCTGCTCCTTGAGCCACATCAGCTCCTCGTCGCGTTTGGTAGCCGACATCGAACCGTCAACGTGGTGGGCGACGACATCGACCATCGTGGCGCGGTCCTCCTCGCGGATGTCCTCCATGTAGAGGTCCTTGTAGTCGGTAAAGGCATTGGCGATTGCTTTCGAGGCCTTGATGCTCGAACAGAAGGCCACGGCACGGCGCATCGGCAGCGGGTCGGAGCCCTTGACGAACTCTTCATCGGCGCCGAGCACCTTTTTCGAGAGGGCATTGATGCAGCCGATGAGTTTCGAGGGATCATCCGCGTCGATGGTTCCGTCCTCGCGGGTCAGTGCGTTTTGCAGCGTGGGGGTAATGTCCTTTTCGCCCACGGCGAGGATGAGGACCTTGTAGTCGGAGAGCAGTTCCTGCTTGACGGCCTTGCCGAAGCCGATGCGGTAGATCTCGTCGCCGTACATCGAGCGGTCGTCCATCGAGCAGAGGACGGCGGAGTTCTCTTCGGCGCGTTTCTTCGTCTCGTCGGTATAGAGGCGCGGCGTGGCGGTCATGTAGATACGGCGCACGGCCCGCAGGAAGTCGTTGTTGTGAACCCGGACAAAGGCGCTCTCGGTCTCGTCCTTGAGCGTAACGCCCGTGGTGCGGTGCGCCTCGTCGCAGATGATGAGATCGAACGTGCCGAAGGCGTCGCCGGTCTCTGCGAGCAGTTGTTGCTGGGCCCGCGAAATGACGTCGATGGACTGGTAGGTCGAGAAGACGACAGTCAGACCCTCGGCATTGTGCCGGCGGGCGTGTTGCAGTTGCTTGACGATGGAGGGGACGTCGGTCGAGGCCGGAAGTGCCAGGTCGATGACACTCGTCGTGTCGTTGTCCTTCTTTTCGGTCTGTTTCGAGACCTGCGGGTCGGAGCAGATGCAGACAGCCGTCATCGGCTCCTGGGCCTGTTGCAGCCACGACCGGAGGGTTTGTCCCAAAAGCGCAATCGAGGGCACGAGGAACAGCACCAGACCGCGGCCTCCGGTTTCGTTCTCGGCAATTCGCAGCGAGGTGAAGGTTTTGCCTGTGCCGCAGGCCATGATGAGCTTGCCGCGCGTATGGGCGGGTTGGCCGGTGGCTTCGTCGATCTTGAAATAGGCGTGGGCCTGGTCGATGGCCTCCTGCTGGTGCTCCCGTATGGCAAAGGGTTTGGACCGGGAGGCCACGCCGAAGAGGCCTTGTTCGAGGCTGCTCCAGTTGACGTCGTCGTTTTCGAGGTCGATAAGGTTCAGTCGCGTTACCGGAGGATTCTGATTGCGGATCGTCTGCTCGGCCGTGGAGTTCCATTTGTTCGTCGTTGAGATCCACAGCCGCTGTGCGAATCCCGTCATGCCGAATTCGGTTTCGAAGCGCTTGCCCGAGGTGGCGAGGAATGTATCTACGTCGGGTTTGTTGATGAAGGTATCCGCCGCATAACATTTGCATTGAATGGCCCAATATTCGCCCTCGACGGTGCGGGCCACAAGGTCGATGCCGGTGTCCTTGCCGCCGAACTGGTCGTGGAAGGGGAATTCCATCCAAAGCCATACTTCCTCGAGACGGTTGGCATATAATGACGTGGTTTTCAAATAGCCCTGCATAAGTCGCTCAAAACGAAATCCTTTGTCTCTTTGAGATAATGATTCTTTACGGAATTTTCGTAGAATGTCGGCGAAAGTCATCATAATGGAGTTTGTTTATGCTACTACTTGTTTACAAATATACGAAGAAACCATGGGGCCACACGAAAAAAGAGGAAAGATTTACTTTCCTCTTAATTTTTTTGCTTTTTCATCCAATTGTTCGACCTCCTGTCCCTTTAATCTTATTTGTTCGTCGAGAGCTATTCTCTGCTGAATAGTCCGTTCGTATTGTTCGACATTCTTTTTTAGCTGGCGGATTTTGTCGTCGTCCCTGTTCCATTCGAAAATATCCTCCAATTCTGCGATCCGCTCGGAGGAGGCTTCTCCTTTCATCCTGATGTATCGGTATTTCAGTTCGGCGTCGCAGATGCTGTCGATGCGGTCGTGCAGCCGATGGATATGTACGCCGCAGCAAACGACGGCGAGCGAGAGCCCGAACATGCAGAGCGTCGATTTCGAGGATTTGAAGTCGATGGTGTGGATATGCCGCTGCGGCGAAGGCAGAGCGGCGCATTTTCCGCATTCCTGCCCGAGTTTCTTTTCCAGTGCCGAAATCCGGTCCGTCAGTTCCATGCGGACCCGTTCGACGTTCGTGCGTGTGTGCCGCGCCGTTTCCAGCAGCCGGTCGAGCCGATTATCCGGTTCAGTCGGTATCGAAGACACCGGCGGGGCCGGCGGGTTGCGGTCGTCCAACCTGCGGGCGAGCGCGGCGATCTGCTTTTTCAGCTCTTCGAAGAGCTCGATGACGGTGGTTGTCTCCATAGGTAATGAAATTTAAAGTCGTTGGCGTCTTTTCTTTTTGCGCAGTCGTTCCTGACGGCGCCGTTCTTCGTCCGCATCGTAGGCCGGTTGCAGAAGATCTTCGAGTAGGTGACTGAACGATGCGGCCGGATTGCTTGCAGAACCGTGTTCGTTTGAGGAGAGTGTTTGTCGGCGGTTCAGGCTCAGCACATGGTCGATTTTGGAGAAACTGAACTGCCGGTCGATTTTCGAGCCGTTGAACGGGTCGCCGTTCTTGGCGAAAACGACGCCTTATGGGGCGGAAGTTCCGCCGCGCATCCGGAACTCGGTGGCGATCCCTTCGCGCCGTAGCGCTGCTGTCAGCTCCGGCCAGTCGCGGCAGCGGGGTACGGCGTCGCGCAGCGTGTGTAAAATCTCGTATTTCGTCTTGTCCGGTTCGCGCAGGCGGTGCTCCTTGACATTCTCTTTGCCCGATGCGAAGTGGAGCCCGTGCCGGACGGTCAGCTCCTTGCAGGGGCGCTCCGAACGGTAACGGTCGTTACGGTCGGAGATGGTTCGGCCATCGTTGTCCACGCGGTTGAAGAGGATATGCAGATGGGGATGTTCCCGGTCGCGGTGGCGGGCGATGATGAACTGCGTGTTTTGGATGCCCATGCCGGAGAAATACTCCGCGGCGATTCCGACCATCCGCCGGTTGTCGAGCCGTGCGGCGTCCCGTGCCGAAAAGGCGAGGACGACGTGGCCGACGGGCTTCGAAAGATGCGGATTCAGCGCCGCGTGCCGCGCGCGCCGTCCGTGCGTATTCGGCCCAGGTGAGACCTGTTGTCTGTGTCTTGCTGCGCTGGGCGAGATACTATTTCAGGTAGCGCAGCAGCCGTTCGTACTTGTCGGCCGTACGTTGCGTGATGCGTACGCCCACCTCGCCCTGCCGCCGCTTCGCGTAGTCGGTAAGGCCCGCAATGAGCATCATCGTGTGCACGTCGGGTTCAGGTAGCGCTGCGCAGCATTGGCCGCATAGCCTTCGGCCAGCAGTTTGGAATGGATGCCCAAAATTTGTACACGGAATTCGTTGATCATTTTATTGATTTTCAGTGCTATACGGTTCGTTCCCATCATCCGCTCCTTCTTCTGGTTCCACAGTTCGGGCCTGCCCTCGCAATGGAAGTAGAACTCCTGTCGCAGACTGCCCGTGGTGACGCGGGCGTAAACCGACGCCAGCCCGTTCTTTTTCGGCCTTCCTTTTCGCATCAGGAAAAGGATGGTAAAAGTTTCCTGTCTCATAACTCGTGACATTTTAAGGGTTAACAAAACGTCGGCAAGGAAACTTTATTGCGGCGCAACGCACAGTAAAACAGTGTATTGTATGCTGAAAAGGTGGCAGTTCCCTTTTCGGAAGCTGAAAATAGGCTCTGCCCACCTTTTTGCCACCTGACGATCTTCTTCGAAATGCGTTCCGGTTCTTCCCGAACAAGCTCCGAACAACCTTTGCAAAACGATGATATACAATCTATTTGCACTTATTTGCACCGAACGGGCAACAAAAAAGGAGCCCCGGACAAAGGCTCCTAAAGTGCGGATAAAGGGACTCGAACCCCCACGCCGTAAGGCATCAGATCCTAAGTCTGACGTGGCTACCAATTACACCATATCCGCATCATTTCCGCATGGGGTGCGTCGGGCGCATCCCCGCGGATGAGGCAAAGATAGGTAAAAATTCACAAAACACAATCCGGGCGGGGGATTATCCGGCTTTTTTTGTTTACATTTGTAGGTAATTTCGCCGACTTATGCCCCGACAGATAACCCTCGTCCTCACGCCGAAACAGGCCGCCGATCCGAAGTACTGCACGTCGCTCGCAGCGCGGCGCATGGGCATCCGGGAGACGGATGTGGCGCTGGTGCGCGTCGTGAAGCGGTCGATCGACGCCCGGCAGCGGCAGGTGAAGATGAACCTGACGCTCGAAGTCTATGTCGATCGGGAGCCGCAGCCCGGCCCCGTGCATTTCGACTATCCTTCGGTCGAGGGGCGGACGGAGGTCGTCGTCGTCGGATCGGGCCCCGCGGGGCTGTTCGCGGCCCTGCGGCTCATCGAACTGGGACTGCGGCCCGTGATTCTCGAACGGGGGTGCGACGTCTCGGCCCGCAAGCGCGACATCGCACGGATCAACCGCAACGGCCCCGTCGATCCCGACTCGAACTACGCTTTCGGCGAGGGCGGCGCGGGAACCTTTTCCGACGGCAAGCTCTTCACACGCAGCAAGAAGCGCGGCGATTACAACAAGGCGTTGCAGACGCTCGTCTTTCACGGCGCCACGCCCGAAATCCTCTGCGAAGCCCATCCCCATATCGGCACCGACAAGCTGCCCTATATCATCCGCAATATCCGGCGGACGATCGCCGATGCGGGCGGGGTGTTCCGCTTCGACAGCCGCGTGACGGACCTCCTGCTGCACGACGGGCGGATCCGTGGCGTCCGCTGCGGCGACGAGCGGATCGAGGGAGCCGCCGTGGTGCTCGCTACGGGGCATTCGGCGCACGACGTGTACGAACTGCTGCACGCGCGCGGCGTGCGCATCGAGGCCAAGCCCTTTGCGATGGGCGTGCGCATCGAGCATCCGCAGGCGCTCATCGACTCGATCCAGTACCATTGCCGGACTCGCGGCGAGTACCTCCCGGCGGCTTCCTATTCGCTCGTGAGCCAGGAGAACGGGCGCGGCGTCTATTCGTTCTGCATGTGTCCGGGCGGGTTCATCGTGCCGGCGATGACCGATGCCGCGCAGTCGGTCGTGAACGGCATGTCGCCCAGCGGCCGCACGTCGCCCTTCGCTAATTCGGGGCTGGTGACCGAGGTGCGGCTCGCGGATTTCGAGTACCTGCGTCCCGAGTGGGGCGAACTGGCGGGGCTGAAGTTCCAGCAGCGGTTCGAGCAGGCGGCCCGGCGCGAGGGCGGGGAGCATCAGATCGCCCCTGCGCAGCGTGTGTCGGATTTCGTGGCGGGCCGGGCCAGCGGGTCGCTGCCCGCGACGTCGTATATTCCCGGCATCGTTCCCTCGCGGCTCGATCGGTGGATGCCGGAATTCATCGCGCGGGCATTGCGGCAGGGCATTTCGACCTTCGGACGGAGAATGCGTGGCTACCTCACGGACGAGGCGGTGGTCGTGGGCGTGGAGTCGCGCACCTCGACGCCCGTGCGCATCCCGCGCGATCCCGCGACGCTGATGCACCCCGCGGTCGGAGGGCTGTTTCCGGCCGGCGAAGGAGCCGGCTATGCCGGAGGAATCATCTCCGCGGCGCTCGACGGCGAACGGATCGCCGAGGCCGTGAAAAACTATATCGGATGAAGGAGAACGAACGGCGGCCGGAGGTCTCGGTGATTATTCCGGTCCACAATCTCGAACGGTATATCGACGCCTGCCTGGCTTCGGTCGAGGCGCAGACGTTCGGCGATTTCGAGGCGGTCGTGGTGGACGACGGCTCGACGGACGGTTCGTTGCGTCTCGTGCGCTCCCGTGCGGAGCGGGATGCGCGGATCGTCGTTGTCGCTACGCCCAACCGGGGAGTGGCGCGTGCCCGTGAAACCGGACTTGCGAAGGCCCGGGGACGCTATGTCTGCTTTCTCGACGGGGACGACCGCTGGGAGCCGGATATGCTGCGGGAACTGGTCGCGGCGATCGGCGGGTATGACATCGTCTGTTGCGATTTCAAGCGGGTGAGGGCCTCGTACGAGGCGCCCGTGCGGGAACGTCGCACGGAGGATCTCGAGGGATTCGGGTTCCTCGAGGCGACGTTGAGCCATGCGATTTCCGTCTGCCTTTGGGCGAAACTCTACCGCCGGGAACTGTTCGATGCCGAATTGCGGCATTATCCGTTGCCGCTCGGCGAGGATGAGCTCGTCAATGTGCAGATCGGCTTCCGGCAGCCGCGGGTCCGTTTCGTGGATTATGTGGGATACGACTACATCCAGCGGGCCGGTTCGGCGAACCGGCGCAGTGTCGATGTGGACTATTGCGTGCGTTTTGCCGAAGCGGTCGATTCCGAACTGGCCCGATGTCCGGGGCTTTCGGCTGAGCGGATCGGGTTTCTCCGGCTCGTGAGCCGTGTGCGGTGGTATTTGGTCTGCATCCGCAAGAGCCGCAATCCGTGGACCGGGGATTCGGATCATGCGCGGTGGATCCACCGGGCGGCGAAGGGGCGCGGAGCGGCGTTGCGCCGGTATTATTCCCGGGGCGATCTGCTCTTGTTGTGGCTGGACCGCCGCCGCCGGTTGCGTCCGGTGGCCGTATTGTGTGCTACGTTGCAGCGCTGGTGGAACAGTTTGCAAAGGCGTATGGCCCGTTGAGTGTTGGTACTGTTAAAGTTTTTCCGTGATGAAAAAATATTTGTTGTTCGTTACATTGCCTTATGCTTATTCGATTCTTCGGCCTTTGGAGGACGAGATACGTCGGCGTGGCGATGAGGCGGCCTGGTTTGTCGAGCCGGATTGTCCGGTTGCGCTTCGTGATGATGAAATACGCCTGCGTACCGTCCGCGATGTGATCGACTATGATCCGATCGCTGTTTTTGCTCCCGGTAATTATATTCCGGACTTTTTTCCCGGAGTAAAAGTCGCGTTGTTTCATGGGTATGCCATTCAGAAACGTTATGAAACGATAGACGATCATTTTACTATTCGGGGATGGTTCGATCTCTATTGTACGCAGGGGCCGAGCAGCACGCCGGTGTTTAAAGAATTGGAGCGTAAATACGGATTCTTTCGGGCCTATGAAACCGGATGGCCCAAAGCGGACGTTTATTTCTCGCCGCAAATGCAGGCGCCTGTCGAAAATAAGTGTCCTGTGATTTTGTATCCGCCTACTTTTACGCGCAATGTCTGTTCGGCGCCATATCTTATGCGGGAAATCGAGCGGTTGGCGAAGGACAAACCGTGGGAATGGATCATCACATTCCATCCGAAATTGACCGATCCCGAGATTATCGCAGGTTATAAGAAAATTGCGGAAGAGAATGCGAATGTTACCTTTTTCGAAGGGGCGGATAAATTGCAATTATTGCACAAGGCTGACGTCATGCTATGCGACAGTTCGTCCATCATTCTGGAATTCATGTTCCTCGACAAGCCTGTCGTGACGTTCCGGAATTCGCACCCCGGACCGCATCTGATAGATGTTCGGAGGCCGGAAGAGGTCGGTCCGGCACTCGAACGGGCGCTGACCCGTCCCGACGAGTTGATGCGTGAAGTCCGGACCTATACGATGTTCCATGAGCCGCATCGGGATTGCCGCTGTTCCGCACGTGTCCTCGATGCCGTGGATGATTTTCTGGAACGGGGGCATGTCGGGCTGAAACGCAAGCCGCTCAATCTGATCCGCAAATGGAAAATGCGGCGGAAATTTCATTATTGGCCGTTTCGGAAATAAGCGTGCGGGAACGGTGATTCGGAAATGACGAGTCCTGCCGCTGTCGCGGCAGGACTGACTGTTCGGAGGTGGAACGTCCGGGATTTTGCACCGGTCTATTTTCCGAGGGCTGCAGCAGGGGAAAATGCCGCGAATATTTCCGCCTGCCCGGCGGGCGAGAGGTGGCGGTCGATTCCCGCGGGGCTCCAGGTGCGGTGTTCGCGGATGCTCTTCATGTAGCGTTGTTCGTTGGCCGGGCAGCCTTCCCGCGACGCCTTGTCGTGGTGGAGGTGGAAGACGATGCCGCTGAACTTCATGAGACGCTGGCGGATGCCGCTGTTTTCGAGGCGAAGTCCCAGCTCGGTGTCCTCGTATCCCCATCCTTCGAAGGTCTCGTCGTATCCGTTCACGCGCAGGGCGTCTTTGCGCCAGAGCGCCATGTTGCAACTGCGGGGCGTTCGGCTGGGAGCCAGCATCCGGTAGAGTACTGCGGCGATCGGGATGCGCAGGGCGTTGTTGCTGTTGCGAACGCCCCGGCTCAGGGCGGACAGCGACGTTATTTCGCCGCTGAGGACTTTCCGGGTCAGTGCTTCGGTGATGATTCCGCGCGACCCGGCGACATAGTGCCCCTCTTTGGCGAAGGCGATATGGTCCTGAATGAAGTTGCGTTGCAGGATCAGGTCGCCGTCGATCTGGATGAGGTAGTCGCACCGGCTGGCCGCGATGGCCTTGTTGCGGATGGCGGCGACGCGGAACCCGCGGTCCTCGTGCCAGATATGGCGGACGGGGACGGGTGAGATCCGTTCGAAATGTCGTACGACGTCGCGTGTCTCCATGCCCGACCCGTCGTCGGCGATCAGAATCTCGTCGGGCAGTACGCTCTGCTGCATCACGCTGTCGAGACACAGATAGAGGGCGCGGGGCCAGTTGTAGGTGGATATGATCAGCGATACTGTCATCGTGTGTGAATGGATTGGATCGGACGGCCGGAACGGTCTTTTCGTCCTGCAAAATCTTTGCCGGGACACGGACTGTTCTGAGCGGCTTTCTCCGAAATCATTGCACAAAAATAACTATTAATTCTGGTTTTCTTAATTATAAATGCGATTTTCGGGGAATACTGCACCGAAGTACCGAAAGAATGTTTCAAAACGATGAATTCGGTTTGTATCTTGCTTATATACAATATGTTGAATGAAAACGCGAAGATGCTATATTAAAAAATATGAAAAAAATCCGAAAAAATTTTAATAAAAAACTTGCACGGTATCTTTTTCCGCCTTATCTTTGCAGCGAAGTTTTAAGGTTCATTTAGGTTAGTAGTTTTAGGTTGGTGAGGAAACTGTGGATGACGGACGTTCTGTCCCGATTCCGGGTTTCCTTTTTTTGTGTCTGTGCCGGAACCTTTTCGGACGGCTTCGGATTCCGGTTGCATTTCGTCGGACGGTTCCGGTCCGTATCCGGTTTTTCCGGCGATACGCCCGACGGTTGTATTATTTGATGCAATGCGCTGGTTTTTATTGTATTATATCTTGCTGCCTTTCTCGTTTCCTGCCTTTTGCAGAGCTTTGTATGTTACCAAATTGTTAAATATATTTAATATATTCATAAATTATTTGCGTAATTCGAAAAAGGCCCTTATCTTTGCAGTGAAGTTTTAAGGTTCATTTAGGTTAGTAGTTTTAGGTTGGTTGAGGAAATCGGCAGGTTGTGATGCGGAACGCATCACTAAGACTCGAGGGGCGGTACTCGTTCCGAAGGTCGAATACCTTCGATTAAACCTCGTTTTTGGAAGGGGGTGGTTCCCCTCCGAAAAAAGGTCTGAGTCGTGAGACTCGGGCCTTTTTCTTTTTTGCGGCGGTTTGTAGCGGGACAGGGCGGGTCCGGCGGAACCGGACCCGTCGTCCGGGACCTTTTCCGGATCCGTTTTCCGGGGAGTCGGGGTGTCCGTATCCTTTCCGCTCAGCGTTCGTCCAGTTCTTCGCGGCTTACCGTGACCTCGACGGCGCCCAGCGCGTAGCAGCCGATGTCGTAGGGATTGTAGCAGAAAACGATGCCTTCGGGCGCGATACGGAAATTCTCCGTGGCGCCGATCTGTTCGGGGAAGAAGCCCTGTGCGGCCAGCTCCTCCTCGTTCCTCGCACCGTATTGCCGGCAGAGTTTGCGCAGGATCAGTTCGTCGAGACGCTCCGCCTGCTCCTCGGTGAAGAGATCGGCCGTCGTGATTTCATACCCCTTTGCGAGCGAGTAGGTGTGGTATTCGGTCTCGTAGATGCCGTGTGCGCCGCCCGTGTAGCTCGACCGCGTGATGACGTAGGTGAGCAGCGAATCCTGCACGCTGCCCTCCGCTTCGACCGATATTTCGTAGGACTGCGTCGGCCGGATGTCCGCCGTGTAGATCGTGTCGATCTCCCGGACGGCGGCGGCGATCGCTTCCCGTACCGACCCGGTCTGCTCCCCGGTCTGGAAGAAGTAGCGGATGTTGGCCTGCTCGACGGCTTGCAGCGCCGGGGATTCCGCGGCGTTCAGGATCGTGGCGAACCGGTATTCGATCCGGCATCCGGCGCCGCTGTCTCCGAGCAGCGTATCGACGCTCACGGTCCCGAATGCGGGGCGTACCGGGCGTCGGTTGCAGGAGACGGCCAGCAGGAGTGCGGCGGCAGACAGCAGGAGTGCTTTTTTCATGGCGGAAGGGTTAAAGGGGTTATGTCCGGATAAAGATAGTCAAAAAGCGTGTTTTGCGGCCCTTTCCGAAAAAAAATCACATATTTTGTCCGAAAATTTTGGAGATTCGAAAGAAGACCTTATCTTTGCACCACGAAACTCAAACGGTGGATTCATCTAAGGGTTAGGATACATGCCTCTCACGCATGACATAGGGGTTCGAATCCCCTATCCACTACGAAGTAAAACGGCCATACGGAAGTATGGCCGTTTTACTTCGTGCCGTTCCGTGCCGTTCCCGTTCTGGGGGACGGCTTTTTGCTTCGGAGGGGGCATCGGCTCCGGTGTCGCCGCACGTTCCGGTACGCTTCCGTCGGCATCCCGGAAATGCCTGCCGGACGGAGAAAACGGCGGCGGCCGCCTTCGCAGGAAGGCGGCCGCCGCCGTTTTCTCCGTCCGGCAGGGGCGGGCTGCTATTTCTCGGTTTTCGCCTTGAATTTCTCCAACTGGCGTTTCAGGGCGTCGATCGCCTCGTCCACCGACTCCTCGAAGGCCTTGGACTGGTGGCAGGCCACCAGGTCCTCGCCCGGCATGTGCAGCGTGATGGTTGCGATCTTGTTTCCCTTTTCGTGGTCCTTATCGAGTTTCAGAATGACTTCGGCGCCCGTCGAGCGTTCCGCGAAGCGGTCCAGTTTCGTCATCTTGGCGTTCACGAATTCGACCAGCCGTTTGTCGGCGTCGAATTTCACGGATTGAATCTGTACGTTCATAGCCTTACAGTTTATTAAGTTAATCACTTCCCATCCTTTTCACGGGGATGGGCCTTCGCATAGACCTCCCGGAGCCTGGCTATGCTGTTGTGCGTGTAGACCTGCGTGGCCTGCAGCGAGGCGTGTCCGAGGAGCTCCTGTATCTCCCGCATATCCGCGCCGCCGTTCATCAGGTGCGTGGCGAACGTGTGCCGCAGGACGTGGGGGCTTTTCTTGCCCTGCACTCCGTTGCGCTCCAGTTCGCGGCGCACCGTGCGGTAAACCGCCGTGCGGGATATGCGCTCTCCTTTCCGTGTTAAAAATAGCGCTTTTTCTCCGGAATCGCAAATATTCTGCCGCTTAATCAGGTCGAGGTAGCGCAGAATCTTTTCGCGGACGGGCTCCGGTACGGGGACCATCCGCTCTTTGTCGCCCTTGCCGCGCACGCGCAGCGACATGGCGTCGTCCGACAGGTCGTCCCGGTCGATGCCCACCAGCTCGGCCAGCCGCAGTCCGCAGGCGTAGAGCATCAGTACGATCAGCGCGTCGCGTTCGGCGGCGAAGTCTCCGCTGTCGCGTTCGCACTCCCCGACGATGCCCTTCATGCGGCTCTCGGGCACGAAGGCCGGCAACCGGTGCGGAGTCCGGAGCGAGGCGATCGGACGCATGACGTCGTGCGTGACGGCGCCCGTGCGGAGCAGCCAGCGGAAGAGGGTCCTGAGCGACGAGACCTCGCGGTTCATCGACGCGGCGCCGATACCTCCCTGTTCGGTACGGTCGATGATCCATTCGCGCACCTGGTCCGTGGTGACGCTCTGCGGGTCGAACGAAGCGTCGTCGCAGTCGAGCCACGCCATGAACCGTTCGATGTCGCGGCGGTAGTTGCGGACGGTGAGCGGCGAGTAGCGCCGTTCGGCCTCGAGGTAGCGTATGAATTCCGGTAACATGCTGCAAATATAACGCAAGACGGGGCGTTTTTGGTGTGCGCGCCGCCGGATTGTTTTCTGCCGCCGGGATGCGGACGGGCTCCGGTCTTCGCCCCGTTTGGACGGGTTTCGCCCCGGTGTGGCCGGCGCGTCGTTTGGTGCTGCTTCCGGATTGTGCTATCTTTGTTCCCGAATTCCGATCGTATGAAACAGAACTGGAAACCCGGTACGGTGCTGTATCCGCTGCCGGCGGTGCTGGTGAGCTGCGGCGCCACCCCCGAAGAGTACAACATGCTGACAGTGGCCTGGACCGGGACGGTCTGCACGACGCCGCCCATGTGCTATATCTCCGTGCGGCCCGAGCGGCATTCCTATGCGGTCATCCGCCGCACGGGCGAGTTCGTCATCAACCTCACGACGCGTTCGATGGCGCGCGCTACGGACTGGTGCGGCGTCCGTTCGGGGCGCGATTTCGACAAGTTCCGCGAGACGGGGCTCACGCCCGTTCCGGCCGAACGGGTCGCGGCGCCCCTGATCGCCGAGGCGCCCGTCAGCATCGAGTGCCGCGTGCGTCAGGTGCTGCCGCTGGGCACGCACGACATGTTCCTGGCCGAAGTGGTGAACGTGCAGGCGGACGAAGCCTATATCGACCCCGCCACGGGGCGGTTCTGCCTCGAACGGGCCGAACCGATCGTCTATTCCCACGGCGAGTACTTCGCGCTGGGCGATGCGCTGGGCCGTTTCGGGTGGTCGGTCCGCCGGAAACGGCGGAAGCAGGGGCGGTGACGCTCCGGAACCGCGGAAACGGGGCGATTTTTATTTGGATTTTCCGCAATATTCCCTATATTTGTGAAGTCATGGTCTATTCTCAATAGAGCATGACTTTTTTCTTTTCGGAAAGAATTCTTTTTTACTCGGTGCAAATTTAGCGACTTTCCGCCCGTCGCGGTTCTCCGTACGTTCCATCCTGTTGCCGCTTTCGGTCAAAGTCCGGAAGTCGGATGCCGGGCCGGCGTTTCCGACGGGCGGGCGATCCGGCTGACGCATGACGTATCGGTGTGAATGCCAGTGAGATATTGCGTGACTATCTGCATGACACGTCCTTGCGGTATCTGCGTATCAGCTCCGACGGCGTACAGTGGAAATTCGCTTTGCAGAAGCGGTTGAAGCTGCTGTGCGAGTCGAAGCCGAACTTGGCCATGAGGTCCTTGATCGTCGTCTCCGGACAGGCGATCTCTCCGACGATGCGCTGGCATGTCTGTTTCAGCATCCAGTCGTGGGCCGTGTCGTTGAACTCGCTCTTGAACCGGCGCAGGAAGGTGCTGCGGCTCATGGGCGAGAGGTCGATCAGCTCCTTGAGCGAATGCACCTTCCGGTAGTTTTCGAAGACGAAATTGCGGAAGTCGAACGACCGACTGACGATCGGGTAGAAGAGCCCGGCGATCTCCTCCTTGCTGTAAAACCCGCGCAGATAGAAAAAGAGCTCCCGGTGTTTCATTTCGTGCAGGTGCGCGCAGCTCATGCCGTTCTTCAGGCAGAAGACGAGCAGGTCGAAGAAGGCGGTGAGCGGATACCGGATCTCGGTGGGGCGGAAATCGTAGCGCAGTTGCCGGCACAGCGTGTGATAGCTTTGCAGCACGAGCCGGTCGCAGCCGCTCTCGGGTTTCTCGAAGGCCATGTCCAGCAGCCGGACCCGTGTGAGCGTCCGTCCGCTGAACGCCGCCGAACGCGGTACGAGGATCATCTCGCCGGCCGAGAAGTCGCGGCCCGAGAACTGGTTGCAGTCGAGCGAGCAGCGCCCTTCCAGCAGGATCAGCAGGTGGTTCCTCCGCACGGTGTCGAGCCGTTCCGTTTCGCCGGCTTCGAGCTCTTCGTAGATGAAGCCGCTCCCGACGTCGGCCCGGTAGTGGTTGCAGGTCTGGTGTTCGCCTATATATAATAGGTCGTGCAGCAAAAGGGGGTTTTTCATGGGTCCAATCTGTTATTCGTTACGTTATGTTTCAGCAGTGTTTCAGCAAACGGTTTTGTTGTCGCTTGGTTTCCAGCAGGTTCCCGCTCCGGAGCCCGTCCGTTTCGGAATACGCCGCGCGCTGAAACGTATTTCCGTTTTATGTCGTTGAAAATCAGTTGTCGGCAGCCGGTCCGCTCTATTGAGAATAGAGCAGGGCGGAAGACAACGATATGAACAGAGTTTTACTGCCGTTTCTATTGATGCTGTTTTGCGGAATCGCGGAGGCGCATGCGCAGCGGCTGGCCGTCAAGAGCAACCTGCTCTACGATGCGACGACGACGGTCAATCTGGCGCTGGAGGCGGGATTCTCCGCGCGCTGGTCCGTGGACCTCTCGGGGAATCTCAATCCGTGGACTTTCTCCGGCAACCGGAAGGTGAAGCACTGGCTGGTGCAGCCCGAAATCCGGCGGTGGAACTGCGAGGCGTTCAACCGTGGCTTCTGGGGCGTGCACCTGTTGGGCGGACAGTACAACGCCGGCGGATTCCGGGTTCCGCTGCTGCCGACGCTCCGCCATACGCGCTACCAGGGATGGATGGTCGGCGGCGGCATAAGCTACGGCTACCATTGGTATCTTGGAGCGCACTGGAATCTCGAGGCGACCGTCGGTCTGGGGTATATCTATACGCGCTACGACCGGTTCGAGTGCTACCGTTGCGGGCGGGTCACCGGCCGCGACGAGCACCACGGCTACTGGGGCCCGACGCGTATCGGTATTTCGGTCGTCTATCTTTTCAATCACAAATAACTTTTGTCGGCATGAGGAAATTCTATCTTTTGCTCGTTTCGCTGTTCGTCTCCCTCGCCGGAGGTTCCGGAACGCTCCGGGCCCAGTTCCGCGGGGACATTCGGATGACATGCAAGCGGCTCGACGTGGACCGCGACGATTCGTTGCGGCTGGAGTTCGAGTTCCTGATCCGGAACCGGGCCGTCAATACCTGCCAGAGCTGGACGTTCGTGCCCGAGCTGAGTACGGCGGACGGGAAGCACTTCCGCTATTTTCCGCGCGTGGTGATCAACGGGAGGAACCGGCGGCGGATGACGGATCGCCGGAACCGTCTGACACGCAGGTTTTGGAGCGAGGAGCAGCCTTATCAGACCGTGAACGTGGCGGACGAGGAGCAGACGCTCGTGGACTATGCGGCGGCGGTTCCCTACGAGGAGTGGATGGGAGGCGCCTCGCTCAAATTGCAGGAGGTGCTCGCCTCCTGCGGCGGCAAGCGGCAGTTGCTCACCGTCGCGCTCGGCGACCGGATCGCCTTCCCGGCGCTGGAGCCTTACGTTCCGCAGGTCTCGGTCGTTTACTGCGAGCCGGGGCCCGAATCCAAGCAGCGGCTGGTGAAGGGCGAGGCGTTTCTCGATTTCCAGGTCGGCCGCTCGGCTATCCTTCCCGATTTCCGTCACAACGGCGAGGAGTTGGGCAAGATCCGCGCTGTCATCGACCGGATTCGCCGGGACGGCGACGGTGAGATCACCGATATTTTCATCGAGGGCTACGCCTCTCCGGACGGAAATGCCGAGCGGAACGCCGGTCTTTCGCTGGCCCGCGCCAAGGCGCTGAAGGATTACCTGCAACGGGCCTATGCGCTTCCCGAGGGGATTTTCCGCGTGAGCTCCGTGGGCGAGGACTGGAGCGGTCTGCGCCAGTTGGTCGAGGAGAGCGATCTGCCCGACCGCGAGCGGGTGCTCCGGATCATCGACGGGCCGCTGACGCCCGACGGAAAGGAACAGGCGCTCCGGGCGACGGGCCGGACGTGGCAGCGGTTGCTGACCGATATCTTCCCGCAGCTCCGCCACGTGGACTATCAGGTGCGTTACGATCTGCGTGATTATACTTTCGAGGAGTCGCTCTCCGTGGCCGAACATGCGCCCGAGAAACTTTCGCAAATGGAACTGTACCGCATCGCGGTGTCGTATGCTTCCGATTCCGCGCGCTACCACGGCTTTTTCGACCGGATTCTCGAACTCTATCCGGACGATCCCGCGGCCAATATCAATGCGGCGGCCTCGCTTCTGCAACGGGGCGATGCGGCGGCTGCCGAGCGCTGCCTGGACCATGCGGCCGGGGCGATCGCCGCGCCGGATGCCGCGATGGCCTCGGCGTTCGCCAACAACCGCGGCGCGGCGCTGCTCCTGGAGAACCGGCTCGACGAAGCGGAACCGCTGCTGCGCCGTGCGGCCGACGCCGGACGCGCGGAGGCCCGCCGGAATCTGGAGGAGCTGGAGCGCAAGCGCGGGGACAACGCGCGTCTGGAACGTTATCGGAACATCTCGCAGTAGAATTCCTGCTACTGCCGGTTTTTATTCCCAATTCACTTTTTTGTTTAACTAAAATTTCTCTTTATGAAAATGAAATCTGTTTTGGTTTCGATGCTTGCTCTGGCTGCGGTCTTCAGCAGTTGCAGCAAGGACGGCGAAACTCCCGGACAGGGCGGTCCCGGCGCTATTACGGGCGACACCTATCTGTCCGTTGCGCTGGGCGGCTCCCGTTCCGCCCGGACCTATGCCGCCAATACGGCGGCGGGCTCGGTCGCAGAATCGACCGTCAAATCGGGATATATTCTGACGTTCAACGCCCAGCGGCAGAAACTCGCCGCCACGCCGCTCGATCTGACGAAGGATATCGTGCTGGATCCCGCCAATCAGACGCTGCCCGGACAGCCCTCGGGAAATACGGGCAATATTTCGGCCGGCGAAGCCATCAAGGTGTCCGATGCGACCAAGTACGTGATGATCGTGCTGAATCCCACGCCGGCACTCGAGAAGACGCTGAAGACCGCGACCTCCTTCGCCGAGCTGAAGGACAAGGCGCTTTCGGACATCGCCGACGTCGTGGCGGCCAAGGACGGATTCCCGATGATCAACCAGGGTGTGTTCGACGGGACCAATGCGGACGAAGGGCTCATTGAGTGCTCGGGCAATCTTTTCACCAAGGACAACATGGGTTCCAGCTCCACTCCGCAGGAGGCCGCCAAGGCCAAGCCGGTCTCCGTCGTCGTCGTGCGTCTGGTCGCCAAGGTGGGACTATCTACGCCGATGCAGGAGGTGTCCACCATCTCGAGTCCCAATGCGATCGTGTTGGAAGACGAGGCCGAGAATGCGGCCATCTTCCTGGACGGCTGGCTGCCGAACACGACCAACAAATCCTATCTGCCCTATTCGCCGCTGGTGTACGATGCCCAGAACAATCCCGGAAAGGACCTCTCCATCGCATACCGTCAGGACAACAACTATCCGCTCTCTCCCGCCACCGATTTCGACTGGCTGAAGAATGCCACGCCTCCCTCGGCCTGGAATACGAAGTCCGATCCGGTCTATGTCATCGAAAATACGATGTCCGTGGCCGGACAGAAGGTCATCAATACGACCAAACTCGTGCTGAAAGCCCGGTTCTTCCCCGAGGACTTCAAGGATACGTCCGATGCCTCGAAGTCCGAAACGTGGTTCGTATTCTCTTCGGACAGCGTAGGGACGCATACCGAGTTGATTTCGTACAAGGACATGGCGAATCTGCTGAAAGGCACGGCTTCCGGTTCCATTTCGGCGGATGATGTCAAGATGATTCAGAATTTGATGGGAGAGATCGCGAAAAAGGCCTCTTATGTGAAGACCGGTACACAGGAGGGCGATTACGATGCGCTGTATTCGGACCTGAGCGCTTCCGCTACGCCCAAGAATCCGCTGGACAAGATCGGTTATGTGGCCGCTACGGTCCGCGACATGAGCGATCTTGCCGACTATCCCGGCGCCTACATGCAGATCTATTACAAGGGCATTTGCTACTACGATATTCTCATCAAGCACAATTCGAATATCAAGGATAAACTGGTGGAAGGCAAATGGGGCGTGGTCCGCAACAACTGGTACACGCTGAAGATCGACAAGATCAGCAAGCGCGGCACGCCGTTCATCCCCGATCCCACGGATCCCGATATCGTCGATCCCAGCAATCCGGACGAGAATACGCCCAACGAGGGAACCGACGCTTACCTGAGCGTGACCGTGACGGTCGCCGACTGGACGACCTGGGAGCAGGGCGTGGAGCTCTGACCCTCTTCGGATCAATACGTCTTTTCGATATGTTTATATGAGAAAGGGGCGGCACGGGCCGCGCGGTTTGTGCCGCCCCTTGTTTTTACGGTTTTTTCAAAACGGAGATTACGGATCACCGGCGGCCTCCGGCCTTCGGCGATCGTCTAAAACAGAATTATGTCGTTTCGCTGCATCCAATACCTTCGGCCCCTTTTCGCGGCGCTGATTCCGCTCGCGCTCTTCGGCGCGTGCAGTTTCGGCGATTCGTACGGAGACTGCGGACTCTACCTGCATTTCACCTATGAATACAACATGGCCGCTGCCGATGCTTCCCGTGAGATCGACCGCATTGATCTGCTCGTGTTCGATGCCGACGGAACGTACCTTTTCACCGAGACGGCCGGCCGGGAGGAGCTCGGCCGCACCGATTATACGCTGCCGCTTCACGAGAGACTCTCCCCCGGGACTTACATGTTTCTCGTCTGGGGCGGCCTGTCCGACGACTTCCGTCTGTCGGACGTTCGCAGCGCGACTGCGGACCTGCAACCCGGAAAGACCCGGTTGGAGGATGTCCGTCTGACCCTGACGCGCGTCGCGCAGGGAGTCTGCGATGCGGAACTGCATCCCGTCTGGTACGCCGCACCCCGGACGATCGCCTACGATCCCGGAGCGGGCCGCCGGACGCATACCATAGACCTGATGAAAGACACGAACCGCTTCCGGATTTCGCTGACCGAGGAGGGAACCTCGCGTGCCGACGCCTCGTCGGGCGGCCGGTCTCCCTATACGTTCGAGATCGTTTCGGCCGGGCACGAGGCCTACGACGCGGACAACCGGCCCGTCGGCGCGGACTCCGTGTCGTTCCTGCCGTACCGGATTTCGGGCGACCTGTCCGGCGCGGCAGGCGAACTCAACACGATGCGCCTGCTGGAGGACGTCCCCTGCCGTCTGGTGGTCCGAAGCGTGTACGATCCTGATAACATATTGTGGTCCAGAGACCTGATCGGACTGTTGGAACAAACCCGCCCCTCCGGGATCGCCTTGTTGCAGGAGTACCTCGACAGGCAGGACGAGTGGACGCTGTTCTTCAACTACAAGGGAGATGCGTTTTCGGGAACGTTCGTCGCCCTTTCGGTGACGATCAACGGCTGGACGATCTGGTTTCAGGGTTCCGATCTGTAATGCGAGACTGTTTTGCCTGGATTCCGAATACATAGACCGATGCTGTTGCTCCTGTTGATTCTCCTGTGCGGTTGTTCGCGGCGCTTCGCGCGTTTGCGGCGGAGCGGCGATGCGCGCGTGCAGGTTTCCATGCCTTCCCGGCGCCGGACACCCGAACCGGCCGCCGCGCCGCAGGGGGATACGACGGCCGCCTCCGGACCGATCACCTTCACCACCGAGGACGGCCGCGAACTCCGGCTCGTACCGGCGGCTTACGACGATCGGTTGCAGGAGTCGGTGATGAACCTTCGGATCGAACAGGTGACCATTTCGGTCAATAATATCCGCAATGTGGCCGAACGCAACGGCAAGATCGACCTGGAGTTTTCGGTGACGTTGCCCCGGGAGCTGCTCGACGACCAGTGGCGTGTAGAACTGGAGCCGGTGCTCTGCACGCGACAGGACACCTTTTCACTGCACCGGCTGCTGTTCACGGGCGAACGCTTCCGCCGCTTGCAGCGGCAGGACATGGCGCGTTACGACCGCTACCTGCATTCGATCGTGGACAGCGCGGACTACTTCCGCTGTTTCGCCGACGTCGCCGGATTCGAGTCCTACCTGCATAAGGCGGCGGTCCGGCGTCAGGCCCTGCTGGAGGAGAAGGCGCGGCTCGATGCCGCTGCCGGGAATACCGTCTCCGGGCGGAGCCGGCTCAGCGACCGGCGCGTGTACCGGCGGGGACTCCGCGACCTGCGGCGCCAGGCCGCACGCGAACGGCGCAGCCGGCTCGATTCGGTCGGGGCGCTCGGGCGTGCGGCGCAGGGGCATCCGTCCGATCCGCTCGCGGCCTACCTCGCGCCGCACTACAAGCCCCGGCCGGTGGAGACGCCCGGGTACGTGCGGGCGATCCGTCGCGAGCTTTCGGACAGTTCCGAGGTGCAGCGCAGCCGGATCCGCCGGCGGACGGTGGAGGCCAATATCCGCCTGCTGAGCGACCTGGACACGGCGGCCCTGATGCTCGAATACTACGATCTGCGCAAGATCGAGCGCAACGAGGAGCGTGCCCGGAACAAGGAAGAGGTTTTCCGCCGGGTCGTGCGTTTCCCCGAACTTCCCGGCACGCGGCTCGACACGATCGTGCACGCCGACCGGAGCGTGACCTACCGCTATGCCGAACAGATCGACGCGGGAGAACATACGGACCGGATCCACCTCTTCCTGCGCGGAGCGGTCACGTCGGTCGGCGGCCGCCGCTACGAACTTCCGGCGAGCGATACGCTGACCTATTCCGTGACTTCGATGATTTCGTTTATCGACGATGCGCCGCGTTACGTGCACCGCATCGTCAGACGCGACGCCGAGGCCGACGCCCGCTTTTTCTTCGTCTTTCCCAGGAACGGGACCGAAGTGCGGGAGGATTTGGCCGATAACCGCGCGCAGTTGGCGGCGGTGAAGCGCCTGACGCAGGCGTTGATGACCGATCCGGTCTTCATCATCGACAGCATCGCGCTGACGGCCACCTCGTCGCCCGAAGGTTCGTGGAAGGTCAATGACCGGCTGGCCCGGGAGCGATCCGCAGCGCTGAAGGAGGTGCTGGTGCGCGAGTTTCGGAAGATGAAGGATTCGCTCGGGATCGCCGGCTCCTATGTGCTGGATGCCGGCGGCGGCGTCCGCCGGATCGAGACGGATAACGGCCTGCCCGATCTGCCGGATCGCGTGCGTGCGGGATGGCTGGCCGAGGACTGGGGCCGGCTCGAGGAGCTCGTGCGGGCGGACTCCGCGCTGGCCGCCGACCGGGAGGGGATTCTCGCTCTCGTGCGGAAGGAGGTGGATCCCGACCGGAGGGAGTGGCTGATTCGCAAACGGTTCCCCGCGTCCTACGCATACATGCGCGAAAAGCTCTATCCGCAGATGCGCGCCGTGGATTTCCGCTTCTCTCTGCACCGCCGCGGCATGAAGCGGGACACGGTGTGGACGACGGTGCTGGACAGCGCCTACCTGCGCGGCGTGGAACTGCTGAAGAAACGGCGGTACGAGGAGGCGCTGGCCCTGTTGCGGCCTTACGAGGACCGGAACACGGCGTTGGCCTACATGTCCGTGGGGCTGGACCGCGCCGCCGCCCGCATTTTGGGGCGCGAGGAGACGCGCCGTCCGGACGACGCCGAAGTGAAATACATGCTCGCCGTGGTTTCGGCCCGGCTGGGCGACAACGAACGGGCGGTCAGGAGTCTGCTGCGGGCCGCGGAGTTGCAGCCGCGGCTGCGGTTCCGGGGAAATCTCGATCCGGAGCTTTCCGCCCTGATCCGGCGCTACGACCTGTTTAACGATAATACGGTGAATCTATGATACGGATGGCAATGGGAAGGATCGGTCTGCGCGCGTTTGTCGCGGCCGGACTTCTGGGACTTTACGCTTCGGCCTGCTCGCGGGAGAAGCTGCCGGCGGGAGCAGGCGGCGGCCCCCGCCCGGAAGCGGTTTATCTGGACGTGCGGCTGACAGCCGGCGACGCTCCGGCGTCGCGCGCCATGACGGCGGATGCGGAGTCCGCGATCGACATCGGCTCCCTGCGCGTGCTGGTTTTCGACGAACGGGACCGTCTGTCCGACGTGGCCCCCTGCACCATTCACAATGCTTCGTTCGTGACGTTCCGCCTGCGGGGCAGCGTCAATGGGGAGAAATACCGCGTGGTCATGCTGGTCAATGCGGAGAACGCCCCTTCGGTGGCCGAACTGCGGACGAAATGGATCGGAAGACCCTATTCCGAGCTGGCCGAAGCCTGTTTCTTTTTCGACGTGAACGGGGCGTGGGACACCTCCCTCCGCACCTCTATTCCCATGTGGGCCGGGTTCGAACCGATGGTCGTCGAACCGGATATGCCCTTTCCGAAGAACGTGCGGATGATCCGTGCCGTCGCCCGGGCCGATGTCGGCGTGGGGGTGGACGAGAACGGTATGCCGGACCCTGCGGCGCGGATCGCCGAATTCCGGCTGGACAGCGTCCGGCTGTTCGGCAGCAAGCGCCGCGGCTGGGCGATGCCCCGGCCGGATGCCTTCGTCGCGGATCAGGACGCCGCGCTGACCGAGGCGTCGGCTCCCTCGCTCTGGGTGCCGGAGTACGCTTCGAACGGGCTGCTGCCGGGCGGCGGTTACGATGCGAAGGGCGATGTGGGCGGACTGCTCTATGCGGTTCCGCAGCTCGGCGGCGGCTCGGCGGCGCTTTTCCGCGGGATTTACCTGGCCGAGTCGGCCGAGTTCCCGGCGGATTCGGCCTGTCTGGTCCTCAGCGGCCGTTACAAGTCCGATCCCAATGCTTCGTGGAACGACGTCGAAACGACCTATTACCGTGTCGATTTCTGCCGCGACGTTCGGGACGGCGGCGGGCTCGCGCCCGTGCTGCGCAACCACCGCTATCTGTTCAGTGTCAAACGGGTGTCGGGTCCGGGAATGCCTACCGTCGAGGAAGCGCTGAAGTCGGCGTCGGTCAATCTGGAGGTGGACGTCGAGTCGTGGAACGACTTTCCGGAGACGGAGACCGCCGACAGGATCGTGCCGTTGCATCTGGAGCTGAAGGGACTGGATTTCGCCGGGGACGGCTCGGCCGCCTATGCGGGCGATTACGAATCGTTCCGGCGGCAGGACGGGAACGGCGGCGAGAGCCCCTATCTGGACCGGCCGGATGCCGGCGGCGGGTACGACCGCGAGCGTCTGCTGCACAATGTGGCCGTCGCCGCCTACCGGGCCGACGACGGGACGTTCGACGAATTGCTGGCCTTCGATCGTTTCGACCTGACGAACGGGCGGAACGACCTTTACATCGGGATAAGCCGCAGACCCTATGCCCGGCGGCTGGTCGTGCTGGCTAATTTCGCTCTGGGCACGGCCGCCGGATTGGAAAAGGCGCTCTCGGTCACCACGCTGTCGGATTTCTCCTCCTGGTCGGGATTCCGGCAGGTGTGCGTGCCTTCGGGCGGGCAGCTTTTATGGAACGACCTGCCGTTCAGCGGGATCAGCCGGACGATCGCACCGGAGGAGCTTCGGGAAGGAGCCGTCGCCTCGGTCGATGTGGGGCTGCTCGCCGCCGTCGCGCGGCTGGACGTGGGGATCAATTATGCCGATATCTCCGTCGGGAAGGACGGCGCGGGACAGCCTGCGGGTGCTCCCGGGGTGACCTATCCGTTCTATCTGCGGGGCGTCTATGTCGTGAATTACCGTTCGCACTTCTCCCTGACGCCCGATTTCGGGGCGGCGGACGAACTTGCGGCAGGGACGGTGAAGGACCCTTCGCCTGCGGGTGCGCCGGTCGAAGCCGCCGTTCCGGCCGACATGTTGCGGTATCCGCTCGCCTATCCCGCCGCATCGGCCGACGCCGGACTGAAACACGTGCTGCTGCGGCAGATTTACCTGCCCGAGACGGCCGCGGGATCGCAGACCGTGCTCATCGTGAAGGGCGGGCCCGATGCGTCGGACGACCGGAACGACACCTATTACAAGGTGGTGCTGGACAAGGAGTTGCTGCGGAATCACCGCTACGTGTTGAATCTCAATAATATAACGGCTCCGGGGGCTGCCACGCCCGAGGCTGCGCTGAACGGTTCGCCCGCCGAGGCGGTGTTCACGCTGCTCACGTGGGAAAACCGGGTGGTCGATCTGCCCAACGTCGGGCAATACGTGCTGAGCGTGCGGGAGCAGTATCGGAACGACGTCGTGCACACCTGCGCGGCGGGGGACGTGATCCGCGTGATTACGACCTATCCGACCTGGCATCTGCTCGACGCGACGGACCGGGTGGTTTCGTCCGGCAGCCGGGGAACATCGTATTTGACGGCTCCTGCGAAGGGAAGCTACCGGATCAAGGCCGGAAGTCTCTATTGGAGCCTTACCGTAAAATAGAATCACTCCATGAAACGATTGAATCAGTTGTTGCGAATCCTTTTGCCGTCGGGCGTGCTTGCGCTCTGCGCGGCAGGATGTACGACCGACGGGGTCGATGACTCCCGCTCCGGACGTCCCGGGGCCGTGGAACTGGTGCTCGGAGTCTCCGTTTCGGGCGACAAGGCGCTTTCGCGGGCCATGACCGCGGGGCAGGAGAGCGAGGTGGCGGAACTGACCGCGCTGGTTTTCGGTGCCGATGACGACGGGTATCGCTACACGGCGAAAACCCAGGTGAAAGGCCCCGGCGAATACCGCATCCTGCTGGAACGTCCGGTCGGATCGGGCAAGGAGCGGTTGTATCTGGTGCTGCTGGCCAATTTGGACGAGGAGACGCGGAAGCTGTTGCCCTCTTCTTCCGATGTAGGCGTGTCGGGCGGGACGCTGCTCGAGCGGATCGTATCCGTCTGCGAGGACCGGTGGCCCGCGCAGAACGCGCAGGGCGAGGAGCTGCGCCCGATTCCCATGTGGGCGCAGTCCGGGGCCTTCGAGATCGACCGGGATACGGAGGAGGCCGACGTGAAGCTCGCTCCCGTCTCCCTGCTGCGTGCGCTGGCGCGTCTCGACCTGAAGATCGACGATACGGCGCTCGACGGGAGCGGCATGACGTTCACGCCGACCGCCTTCTTCGTCTGCAATGCCCGGACCTCGGGCCGCGTGTCGCCCGACCCGGCGGTGTTCGACGCATCGGGCAGGCGGGTCACGGCGCCTACGGTTCCGTCCGGCAGCGCGTCCGGCCGGTTCGCCTATGCCTTTCCGGAAGGTTCGGGGGAGCTCGTGCGGACGATTTACCTCTTCGAAGCCCCTGCCGACGATCCGGTGTACGGGATTCTCGAAGGCGTGTTCTCCGCGCCGACCCTTCCGGATCCGGTTCCGTGCTACTATTATGTCGGGTTTCGCGGCAAGGACGACGCGGATACGTCTCCCGTGCTGCGCAACCACCGCTATACGCTCGTCGTACCCGTGAAGGGACCCGGTGCGGTGTCGGAGGAGGATGCGTTGAAGGGAACGCCCGTGGAGGACGTCGCGCTTTCGGCCGTTCCCTGGACCGAAGACTACACCGATGACGATTCGTCGATGGATCTCAAGGACCGGAAGGTTCCTGTCGTGCTCCGTCTGAAGGTGCAGTCCCCTTCGGTCGTCCCGGTGAAGACCCGGGCGGCCGACGCCGCCTCCGCGGGGATGCACGTCTCGGTACTGCAATATTTTTCGGACGGGCAGGACTGGGTGCTGCGGGCCGTGACGTCTTCCCTGCTGGCCGTGTACGATCCGGCGAAGGACGAGTATGTGTGCAGGACCGAACTGATTCGCTCCGATTCCGAACGCGAACAGCGGATCGCGGTCTTTGCGGCGGATGCGAACTCGGACCCGCAGTCCGAGTCCGTCGATGGGGCGAATCCCCAGACGCATCCGTCGATCGGCCGGCTGTTCGAAGCGTACAGCGTCGGCAGCACGGTTTCCGAGGGAACCTATACCTCGTCGGGAATTTCGGCGGCCCGTTCCCATCTGACCGAGGGCGATACGATCGGCGTGAACATGGTGCGGGCTCTGGCGCGCATCGACTTCGGGGTGGGCATGGAGACCGACCCGGCGAAGAATCCGGATTATACGACCGCGACGGGAAAGATCGCCTCGGGTTCGTTCGAGGTGACGAGCGTGTCGCTTTACAATGCCTATAGCCGTTCGGCGCTCTTCCCCGAACTGGGGCATGCCGCGGCGATCGAGGAGTTCCGCAAGGGTCGTGTGTCGCGGCCTGCGCAGCCGGCGTGGAGAAAGAGCAAGCCCGGCTATTTCCTCCGGCAGCCCGTTCCCTTCTCCTATGCCGACAACCTGTCGCTCGGGAACCATGTCGGGGAGTCGCCTCTCGTGGCCTACGGCGATCCGGCTCCGATCGGGGCGGATTCGGTCTGCGAATCGTATCTGATCGTCGAGGGCCGGTACACGGAGGCCAATCTGGACGGGACCTCCACGAATTACCGCAAATCCTATTACCGGATCGACTTCGTGTGCGACGGGAAGCCAGTGCCGCTGTTGCGCAACCATCGCTATATCGTCAATGTCGTCGCCGTGAGCGGTCCGGGAGCCGCCCGGCCGGAGGACGCCACCTCCGAGAACCTGACGGCCGAGATCACGGTCGATGACCAGAATTCGGCCATGGACATCGTCACCGACGGACACTATTATCTGGGTCTGAATCCGCGTATGCTCTTTTTCAACGGGTTGGGTTATCCGACCGAGACCCAGTACGAGGGCGACCTTTCGACCGATGCTCCGGCATGGACCGCGGCGCTTTCGGAGGACTATCCGAAGAACTGGAGCTCGAAGTACGTACTTGTCGATCCTTCGGGTGGGGCCGGAAAGAATCGGCGGTTCGTCCGGGTGAACGACGGTACGCAGGACGGCCGGCTGCCCGAGCTCGTGTCGGATGCGCGTCATGCGACGGTCCGGGTGACGGCCGGCAACCTCGCGGATTCGCTGACGATCATCCAGTCGCCTGTGACGGCCGAGGATTTCCGTTTGTACGTCGAACCGGCGTCGTGCGCTTGCTACGAAACGGAAGTACCCGTGCGGGCCTATATCGACTCCCGGTTCGCTTCGATGGCATGGAGTGCCGGGAGCTTCTGGCCTTCGGGAAGCGCCGTTCCGGGGCATTCGTATTATCTCGGCGAGACGTCGGGCGTGTTCGACGGCGGCATTCAGGGCAGCGGTCCGCAGCAGGGGAAGGCGTTCCGCGAAGTGAAGGGGCGGTTCAACACGTATAATAATACGGCGAACGACATCGTGGTCGGTGCGAAATTTTCCCTGACCGGATACACCCATGCCGCCGTATCGGGTTCCGCACTGGTTACGCAGCATGCGGCGGAGAAGACGCCGCTGCGTGTGAAGGTCACCTACCGGGTGCGTTATACTGCGGTGAATCCATCGACGGGTACGTCTTATTACGGTTCCGAGACGAACGGTTCTTCGGCGATCTATTCGGTCGCATCCGGTTCGGCGACGCAGACGATCGAATTTCCGAACGAGCCCGATCTGGTTTATTATTCGGATGTTAACAGATGGGGTAATAATTTCACACGGGGTGCGGTGATTCAGCTCGCACCCGACTGCGAAATTCCGGAGGCGGATATTTCGATGACGTCGGGTGCCGGTGCGGTTTCGGCTTACGCATTCAGTGCCTATACGGATTTAGGTCAGTTTCTGTCCAGCGATAAGTTCATGTTCGTCCCTTCCGGGGTCACCGAGAACAAGACGATCACCAAGAGCCAAAGCAACTGGTATTACTTGCTGGTTCCGGAGATGACCTACCTGAAGGCCGATGCGAGCGCTACGGTCACCGTTTCCACGAAGTGCGGCCAGTCGCTCAAACTGGTGTTTTCCCGCAAGAAGGCCGTCCCGGCGCTGGAGGCCGTGCCTGCGGAGTTCACCGTTCCCAATACGAAGGGGTCGGACCGGATCGCGGTCCGGGTCTCGCCCAAACACATGGGCTGGACGGTGTCGAGCGATGCGTCGTGGCTTACCGCAACGCCCGCCAAAGGGTATTACAGCCCAGACCCGTGGAGCGTGCAGATCAATTATGAGGCCAATACCGGAGGCGACCGGACCGGGCATCTCACGTTCAGACACCAGGACGGAACGGTCTCCAAAATCGTCACCGTACATCAGACTACGGGTGTCCAGTCGCTGTCGGTTTCCCCCGCATCGCTGTCGTTCGTCCCGAAGGGCGGTTCGCAGCAGATCCAGGTGACGACCGAGAACGGCGGCGGCTGGAAGGTGCAGTCGAAGCCCGATTGGATCACCCTGACGCCGGCGGGCGGCTCCGGCGGCAAGGTGACGGTCGCGTGTGCGAAAAATTCGCTCAAAAACGACGATCCTTCGGCTGTCCGGAAGGGAGAGATCGTGCTCGTGCATACGAAGAATGCGAAAATCGTCCGCAAGATCGCCGTTTCGCAGCCTCATTATTATTTCAAGGTCGAAGGTCAGATTCCGGCTTGGGTCTCGGCCGACGGCGGTTCCTATGCGTTTACGATCACGACCCGCGGAACGACATGGAGTCAGACGGCGACTTCCGGCGGCTGGCTTTCCGATCTTTCGCCCTCGAAAGGCGGCGACGAGACGAGCAGTCTGGTGCGTACGTCCGTTACGTACAAGGTGCAGCCGAACCGCGGCTCGGCCGACGAGTTTTCGGCCCCGCATCGGCAGGGATACTACAATATCACGTGGCCCGGCCTTTATGTGATTTCCTATTACGTGGACCAGTATGCCTGGACGGGCGATCCCGGCATCATGATCATGTCGCCGGTCTATCCGACGCAGGCCAACACCTGCCCGCCGGGCTACCGTATGCCCCGTTACGGAGGCCCCCGGACCTACGATTACACCGAGCGGCTGAAGAACGGCCTGATCGTCGCCGGACTGGATACCTATCCCGGATACTGCCGGTTCTACACCTATCCGGAGACCGACGAACATTCGAAATGGTACAATAACATGAAGCCCGTATGGTTTCAGCCCATGGGCGAGTACAGCAGCTATCCCTATTTCCTGGTGGGCGTGAAGGCCCGTTACGGGGATTCGTGGACGATACCCGATACCTTTGGAGGTATCAATGCTCCCAGCGAGAGCGGCTTATTCTATCCGTGGCACACGCTGATGGCTTTCCGGGTCTGTCTGAAAAAATCGGTATGGGGAAACTGAAATGCAGCGTATGAATATGAAACGGTTTGTCAAATACATGCTCGGAGCCGCGGCGGCGGTCATCGCCGCCGCCGCGCTCGCCGTAGCCGTCGTTACGGTCGGTTTCTACGGGGGATCTTCCGGCGGATCCGAAGAGCGGGCGTCGCGGCCGGATTCCGCGGCGCCGTATGCGGGGCCCCGCATTCCGGACGTGATGGCCGATCCCGCCGAGCGGGCGTCGTGGTTCGTCGAACGGTTCTGGGACGGATTCGATTTCCGCGATACGACGCAGTTGCGGCCGGAACGGCTCGATCCGGCCTTCGGGGAGTTCGCTTCGGCGGCCCTTTACGCCGATCCGGCGGTGCGCGACGCGAGCCTCCGGCGGATGCTGGACAGCGCGGCCCGGGGCGGGGAGGCGGCGTTGGAGCGGTTCGCCTCGCTCGCCGAGGAGTATTTCGGTTCGCGGGACCGGTCCACGCGTTCGGAGGATGCGCTGATCTGCGCGATGGAAAAGCTGCTGGCGATGCCCGGCACGGATTCGCCGCTGCGGGACCGTTACAGGTTTCTGCTGGAGATGGCGCTGCGCAACCGTCCCGGGACTCTGGCCGCCGATATTCTCTTTACGGACAGGCGGGGTGTCGAACGGCGGCTTTCGTCCGTGCGGGCGGAGTACACGGTGTTGCTCTTCTACGATCCGGCCTGCGAGAGCTGCCGGGCCGTGGAACGCTGGATCGCCGGGTCGCCCGTGTACGGTGACTGCATCGACCGGGGGCGGCTGAAGGTCGTGGCGATCTACGCCGGAGACGACCGCCGGACGTGGCTCGACGGGCTCGGGGAGCTGCCCCGGTCGTGGATCGCGGGATACGACCCGCAACTGCGGATCGTGCGGTCGTTGTCCTACGACACGGGCGGCGTGCCGCTGCTCTACCTGCTCGACCGCGACAAGCGGGTGGTGCTCAAGGAGCCGCGGGTGGACGAACTGGAGATGTGGTTGCAACGGAATGCGGTGAAATGATACGGACGATTCTGCTTTTTCTGGCGGCTTTGCCGCTGGTCTCCTGCATCGGGGAGGATGCCGGCGATTCCGCGCCGGAGGGTCCGGCCCGGACGGTGCTGGTGTGGCTCGGGGGCGATAACGACCTGACGGGGGAGGTCGCGCAGAAGATCGAGGCGCTGCGTCGCGGATGGCGCCCGACGGGCGGCGCATGCCTGATCTATGCGGATTCGAGACGCGACGGCGCACGTCTGCTGCGCCTGCGGGGCGGCTGTGCGGCGGCGCCCGAGCCCTATGTCGAGACGGTCGCGGAATACGGTCCGGAAAACTCGGCTTCGGCGGAGGTTTTCGGGCGGGTTTTACGGGATGTGACGGCGGCGTATCCGGCCGATGGTTATGGATTGGTCTTTTTTTCTCATGGGAGCGGCTGGCTCCCGGCCGGAACGCTCCGCAATGCCGCAGGGGAGGCGGGATCTGCCTCTGCCTCCCCGGCATCCCGTTCTCTGGGACGCGACGACAGCGTGCCCGAAGGTGGCTCCGCGGAGATGGAACTCGCGGATTTCGCCGGGGCGATTCCGGACGGCGCACTGGATTTCATCCTCTTCGAGTCGTGCTTTTCGGCGGGCGTGGAGGTCGCCTATGCGCTGCGGCACAAGGCCCGCTACCTGCTGGTCTCGTCGGCCGAGATGCTCTCGCCGGGATTCGCTCCGGTCTATCCGACGGCCCTGCCGCTGCTTTTCGATGCGTCGCGTCCGACGGCCGATGCCCTCGCGGCTTTCGGCCGCGCCTACATGGATTACATAAACACGCTCGACGGCGCTTTCCGCTCTGCGACGCTGAGCCTTGTCGATACGTCATACATGGATGTCCTCGCTGCCCGGATACGGGAATTGCTCGGCAACTCTTCTCATAGGGCTGACATTTCAATCGGGTTGCAGCATTTCGACCGCCCGGGCAGCTACGGGGACATTCCCGCCGTACCGCGTTTCTTCGACTTCGGCCAGTGGGCCGGACGGATCGCGGGAGATGAAGTGAACGCCGTTTTCGGGGAGCAGATGAAACGCACGGTGATATGGGAGGAGAGTACGGAGCGTTTCCTGCCCTCGCAAAACGGTTTTGAAATCCGCTGCCATTCGGGCCTCACGGTCTATGTAGAGCAGCCGGAGCTTGTGAAACTCAACGAATATTACCGCCGGACGGCCTGGTACGGGGCCGTGTGGGGCGGCAACTGATATGGAACGTTACGCTTTGTTTTGGAGTGCGCCGGGATATTGGCCGGCGATGTGTCTGGCGGCGGCGTGCGTCGCGGTCTGCTGGTTCGGAATCAGGTCGTTTGTCATCCGGCGGAAACGCCGCAGGATGGAGGATTACCGGCAATTCGTGACCGACACCTATTGCCGGCGCGGAGAGCGGGTCCCGGCCCTTATCCTGCGCTATTACCGCCGGGAGATCGAAGCGTATAACGAGGCGCGGCGGGGGCTGCCGTTCCGCCTTCTCTGGCGGGAGGAGCCCGACGGGGAGGAGTTCCCGTCCCCTGCGCCGGAACGGTCCGCCGCGGTTCCGCCGGAGAGCGGGGAGCGCGGGCCGGGAGCGGCGCGGGGGACGCCGGGAAAGGGTCGTAAAATCCGATAGCTCTTAGCTCTTCCGTTCGGATCCGGCCCGGGCAGGGCGGCGGATGCGGCGCGGAGGGGCGACAGTTTAACCTTAATAAAATTTCAGATGAACAAGAGAGAATTAGTGAAGGCCGTGGCCGCCGAGAGCGGATTCACCGGCGTCGAAGCCGCCAGGGCGGCGAATGCAATGCTTCGGGTCATCGCGCAGAGCCTGCAACGGGGCGAACGAGTCTCCGTACCCGGTTTCGGAGCCTTTTCGGTCCGCGACCGGAAGGGACGCACGGGACATAACCCCGCGACGGGCAAGGCGATCCGGATCGAGGCCAAACGGGTCGTGAAGTTCAAGCCCGGCAAGGCATTGCAGTTCGATGCGGCGCCTTCGGGCGCATCGAAATCCGTCCGGAAAGGCGTCCGCCGCTGATCGGAATCCATTTTACTAACCGGGCGCCCGTCTCCGGCTCCGGCCGGGATCAGCGGCGGGACGCCGAAAATCTTACGGAAAAATATGAAAAACGCATTTGTCCGCGGCGCATTGGCCGCAACCCTGACGCTCGTCTCGGCGGGTGTCATGGCGCAGGAGAACGGTAACCGCGACGAGCGGGGAGGGATCGTGCGCGGTCCCTACGAGACCAACCGTTTTTTCGACAACATCTTCATCGGGATCGCCGGCGGCGTGAACGTCTATCACGGCGAGAACGATTCGCACGGCGGATTCGGGAAACGGCTCGCTCCGGCGCTGGACCTCAACGTCGGCAAGTGGATCACGCCGGCCGTAGGCGTGCGCATCGGCTATTCGGGGCTGAATGCCAAGGGATGGACCTTCGGACAGACGGCCTACGCGAAGTCCCCCGTCGGGGAAGGATTCTATCGGGAGAAGTTCGGCGTGTCGTATCTGCACGGGGATTTCATGTGGAATCTTTCGGACGCCGTGAGCGGATACAAGCAGACGAGGACGTGGAATTTCGTGCCCTTCCTCGGGGCCGGGTGGGCCCGGTCGTACGGCAACGGGACGTATAAGAACGAGTTCGCCCTGAGTGCGGGCCTGCTCAACGACATCCGGCTGTGCGACCTGTTGGACCTGACGCTCGAAATGCGCCACCTGTTCGTGAACCAGCGGTTCGACGGGGTGGCCCGCGGCGGCCGCGGCGAGGGAATGACCTCGGTGACGGTCGGACTGTCGTTCAAACTGAACCGGCGCGGGTTCCGCCGGGTGAAGCCCGTCGCGGCGCCCGACTATACGCCCTATCTGACCCGTATCGACGCGTTGGAGAATGCCAGGAACATTCTCGAAGCCGAGAAAAAGACGCTCGCCGACGAGAATGCCCGGCTGCGTGAGCGCGAACCCGAGACGGTGCAGGTCGCTTCGGTGTCGGCGACGCCCGTGGCGCTCTTCTTCCGGATCGGGCAGGCCACGCTCGACAAGAAGGAGCTGGCGAATCTGGACTTCTACGTGAAGAACGCCCTCGAAGCCGACAGGGAGAAGGTCTTCACGCTCTGCGGCTCCGCCGACAAGGCTACGGGCACGGCGGCCGGGAATCAGCGTCTGAGCGAAAAACGCATGGAATACGTCTATAAACTGCTCGTCGAGAAGTACGGCGTGGCGAAGGAGCGGCTGCGCAAGGTCGCCGAAGGGGACCGGAACAACCTCTTCGCGGATCCGGAACTGAACCGTGCGGTAATCATCCGGTAGCCGCCGGAGAGAAAAGAAGTGGAAAACCCGGTTCCGGAGGGTGCGGGACTGCCTCTCCGGAACCCTTAAAAACAATGTTTATATGAATAGGAAGAAGATTTTGATGCTTCTGTTCGCCTTCGCGGCGTGCAGTGCGGCCGTTCCGACGGTTTCGGCCCAGGAGAGCGGCTGGTGGATCGGCGGCCGGGTCGGCTATTGGCACGACAAGGTGGAGGGCGTGACCTCTTCGGGGTTTGCGCTGGCCCCCGAGTTCGGTCACGATTTCAATGCGAAGTGGAGCCTGGGCGGCGTGCTCGGATTCGACTACCGGAAAACAGGGAATACGAGCGACGAGGTCTTCGTGATCGAACCGTATGCGCGCTACAAGTATTTCTCCAGGGACCGTTTCACGCTCTTCGTGGACGGCGGGTTCGGTGTCGCTATGGGCGACGGGAGCGGCTGGAAGGTCGGGCTGACGCCCGGGCTGGCGTTTAGGATTTCGGACCGTTTCAGCCTGCTGACCAGCTTCGGATTCCTCGGCTACAAGAACGACTATTACAACGGAGGGGGCGACGGATTCGGATTCGACTTCAGGAGTTCCGATCTGCGGTTCGGATTCTTCTACTCCTTCTGACGACCGGGGCCGATGGCGGACCGGTCGGGAGCTGTATCGAATTGTTGTTTCCGGTCCGTCGTCGCCCCGCCTTTTTCCGGCCGCCGGTTTGTCGGCCGGATTTTCCCGGGCTGCGCTGCGCCGCCCGGGAGGCTTCGGAATCGTGCGGGCCGGCCGTAGTGTCTTTGTCGTCACAAGGATAGTGAAAACCGGCCGCACGGTTCTTTTAAGTGAAACTTTCTAAATTGCTATGGTTCCGGATGGCCCGGCCCCGTCCCCGCGGAGGACGGTCCCGGCGTCCGGATCGGACGAAATCTGTTATGAAGAGACAATATGTAGCGGAAGCATTGGGCACGATGGTGCTCGTGCTCGCGGGCTGCGGTGCAGCCGTGTTCAACGGCGGGGCGGCGACGACGGCCGCCGTGCTGACGATCGCCTCGGCGTTCGGTCTTTCGGTCGTGGCGATGGCCTATACGATCGGCCCGGTTTCGGGCTGTCACATCAATCCGGCGATCACGCTGGGCGTCTGGCTGAGCGGACGGATGAAGAGCGTCGATGCCCTGTGGTACATGGCCGCGCAGATCGCGGGCGCAGCAGCGGGTTCCGCGATTCTCTGGGTCGCGGTGCACGGCGGACACGTGGCCCCGGGCGCGACGACGACGGGGGCGAACGCCTTTGCGGCCGGAAATCTTCTTCCGGCACTGGTCGCCGAGACGTTCTTTACGTTCGTGTTCGTGCTGGTGGCGCTCGGTGCGACCGATGCGAAGCGGGGGGCCGGCGATTTCGCCGGACTGGTCATCGGTCTGACGCTCGTGCTGGTCCACATCGTCTGCATCCCGGTTACCGGGACGTCGGTGAATCCGGCGCGTTCGATCGCCCCGGCTCTGTTCGAGGGCGGCGAGGCGCTGTCGCAGTTGTGGGTGTTCATCGCGGCGCCTTTCGCCGGCGCTGCCCTCGCGGCGGCGGCCTGGAAGGCGTTGTCGGCCGGCCGGCACGCCGGCGCGGACGCCTGATCCTCCGCGCGGAGCCTTCGGCTCATGATACCGAACGGGGACCGCGCCACCGCCGCGGCCCCGTTCCTTCATGCGAATCCGTTTCTCTCTCCGGATGCGGTTCGCCGTTTTTTCTTCCGTTTTCCCCTTTTGCGGAGCGTTTCGCCGGATCGCGCGGGACCGCCCGGAGTGTCCGAAAAATTCCGAATGTGTTTCCGAATCGTTTCTTACAGGTGTGAAATTGCCATATTTTTGTGAAAATCCAAGAGTATGGCGAGTGTGAAGTTGTTGTTGAACAGGGACCGGGCATTGCGGGACGGTTCCTATCCTTTGGTTTTTCAATTGATTCAGAATCGACGGAAACGGTTGATCTATACTTCGTTCAGACTGTTTCCGGAGGAGTTCGACGCGGTGCGGGGCAAGGTCCTGGGCGGACCGGGTTCGCGGCGCGGCGAGCGGGAAGTGCAGCGGATGAACCGGCAACTGTCGCAGCAGCGCCGGAGCATCGAATCCCACATCGCGGCCCTTGAGGCGCGCGGGTCGGGGTACAGCGTCGAGGAGATCGTTTTCCGGTATCGGGCCGACCACGGAGGGCTGGGGCTGCTGCACTATATGGACGTGCAGATCGAACGGCGGCGGCAGGCGGAGCGTTACGGCATGGAGGCGGCCCTGCGGCACACCCGGGCTTCGCTGGCGGCGTTCATCGGGCTTCGTGCGGTGCGTCTGGCGGACGTGAACGCCCGTTTTGTCCGGGAATACGAAGATTTTCTGCTGCGCCGGGGCGTGAGCCACAACACGATCTGCTATTACATGCGCAACCTGAAATCCGTCTGGCGGCAGGCCGTGGACGACGGTTGCGTGCCGGCCGGCGTACATCCGTTCGAACATGTCCGCTCGAAACCCCGGAAAACGGTCAAACGGGCCCTGGACCGGCTTTCGCTGCGACGGATTCACGATGCGGAATTTCCGGCGAATTCCCGCCTGGAGTTCGCCCGCGATCTGTTCCTGTTCAGCTTTTTCAGCCGCGGAATGCCCTTCGTGGACATCATCTACCTGAAAAAGAGCTCGGTCGGCAACGGCGTAATCAGTTACCGGCGGCGCAAGACGGGGCAGTGGCTCCATGTCTCGCTGACGCCGCAATTGAAGGCGTTGATCCGCAAGTACGCCAACGAGTCGGAGTATGTCTTCCCCGTGTTGCAGGGGACCGACGGCCGCGACCTGCACCGGCAGTACCGGCTGGCGCTGGAGCGCGTGAACCGCTACCTGAAGCGCATCGCCCTCGAATGCGGCGTCTCCGTGCCGCTGACGACCTATGTGGCGCGCCACAGTTGGGCCACGCTGGCCCGGGAGTCGGGAGCCCCGGTCGCGGTGATCAGCGAGGGCCTCGGCCACACGTCGGAGAAGACGACGCAGATCTACCTCAAGGAGTTCGACCGGCGGATCGTGGACCGCGTCAATGCCGTCGTGTCGAAACTCTGAGGCGATCCGGACGGCCCGGGGCCCGGGCGGGGCTATTCGATCGGTTTCGCCTCCGCCTCCCAGCCCGTGAGCGTCGAGACGTAGGGAATCAGGAGCATCGCCAGTTTGCGCTGCCCGGTGTAATTGGGATGCGCCGACGATCCCAGGTCGCTGCCGTCGTTGCAATATCCCGGCAGCACGGCCGTGAAGTGCAGGTTCCGTACGACGGCCGCGCGGCAGATGTCGCGGATGAAGGTGAAGGCCGGCTCCCCGACCCGCGGGGCCACGCAGAGTATCGGCGGGGTATCGCCGTAGGCGTCGCGCAGCGTGCGGAGGATGCGCGTGTAGGCAGCCGCGAACTCTTCGCGCGAGGGGTGCGGCTCGGTCGAAAAGTCGTTCGATCCCAGGTTTATCACTATGATGTCGGGTCGGTACGGCGAAGCGGTGAAATTCCAGGCCGGCAAGGGCGACTCGTCGAACGTGTTGCCGAGACGGTCGGCCATCGTATTCTCCGACACGGTGTTCCGGTCGCCGTAGTTGCGCGCCGCTCCGCGTCCCGAGTGGGCGATGAGCGTGTAGTCGGCGCCGAAGTAGCGGGCTACGATGCAGCCGAACGCCTTGTCGCAGTTTTCGGTTTCGGGTTCGAAGGGTTCGTCCTTCGAACGGCCTTCGGTCCCGTAGCCGCAGGTCAGCGAGTTGCCGATGAACTCGATGTGGCGTCCGGGCGATGGCGGTGCGGGGAGCAGCCGTCCGTTCCGTGCGAGTCGGAATGCGTGGAGCGTCGTGCGCCCCTGTTCGCCCTCGGTGCGTTTCTGCATTCGCAGCGTGTGCTCTCCCTCGCCGAGTCCTTCGGCCAGCACCACGAGGGAATCCGTGCCGAATGTCGCGACGATGCCGGCATCGTGTCCGTCGAGGGTCAGGTTGTAGTAATTCCTTTTCGTGTCCGAGACGCGCACGGCCAGCGAACCGCCTGTGAAACGGCATTCGAAATAGGTTCCGCTCCAGTCGAAACTCACGCTGCCGCCGGTCGTCTCCGTACGTCCCACATACCGGATTTCGGGGGATGCGGCGGGCAGCTCCCCGCTCTCCTCCCGGGCGGGGACGGTGCCGGCGCACAGGAGCGCCAGCACCGCCAGTGCGGAGAGTCTCATCGTCCCGCCTCCCCGGTTTCGTAGGCCTCCACGGCCCGTTGCAGCGGACCCCACCAGTCGCGGTCGATGATGTGGACGATGTCGAAGACCATCAGGCCGTCCGATTCGCGGAGGTTCATCTCCACGGCCCGCTTGAACTGCGTCGTGTCGCGCTTGTAGTCTTCGACGTACATGCCGCCGTAGAAGGGCTTGCCGTGCAGCAGCCGGCGCGAGTAGCGGCAGCCGCCCTCGACGCAGAGGTGGTCGCCCTTCGAAACCTCGCTGTCGGTCTCGTTGCGGTGCAGGCCGTTGCTGCTGCGGTATTCGTCGATCGTGACGTTCCAGTAGTAGTTGCCGTTGGTGTAGATGTCCAGCAGCTCGGCATATCCGTAATTCCTGTATTCGGGCGTGGCCCATGCGTACTCCTGCGAGGGATCGTATTCCCGGCTGGCCCAGTTCACCCCCACTTCGAAATAGGAGGGATACCATGCGCCCGTGTAGGCGCCGAACTTCAGCCCGGGTTTCACGGCTTTCAGCTCCTCGCGGGTGCGAGCGAAGAAGCCGTGGATGACCGAGGCGCGCCACTCGATCCACTTTTTGAACCAGGGGCCGTCCGTGCGTTTCCAGCCGCCGGCGCCGTCTTCCTCCCATGCGTAGATGTCCTCGGGAAACCGTTCCAGCTTTCGGCCGATGTACCGTTCGAAGGCTTCGCGCGAGAAATCCGAGAAATCGGACTGGATGTTGTCGTAACGGGCGCGGTCGAGCAGGATGCCGTCGAGGTCGTACTTCCGGGCTGCCTCCTTGAAGAGGGCGATCTCGTGTTCCTGCACCTCCGGGAGCGCCGGATTGACGAAGAGCACCTTCTTGCCGGGAATCTCCAGTTGCGGTACGAGCCCCCTGCCCGGCAGGTAGTTCACCGCCTGCCATTCGGGACGGCCGTCGTATAGGAGGCCGCGGCGGAAGACGCCGTTGCCTTCGGCGAAGGTGTTGAACGAGCCGTAGATTTCCATGCCGGAAGCATGCGCGGCGTCGGTGAAGGTGCCGATGAAGTCGAAGTCGGGGCGTCTGACGCCCTTCCATTCCTTGAGCCGGGGAGCGTATTCGCTGGGGTAAACCACTTCGCTCGAAGTGCCCTTGATGTCGAGCACCAGCGCCGTCATGCCGGCCTCCCGGCATTTCCGGACGTAGTGGCGGATCGAGTCGGGGTAGCTGAAACGCTCCCAGTTGGCTGAACAGTCCAGCCACATGAGTTTGGGTTTCACGGGGGCGGATGCGCTCCGGCATCCGGCGGCTCCCGCCGCGGCGAAAGCCAGCAGGAGTACGGTTGCGAGTTTTTTCATTGCGGGTTCTCGTTTGTTGCGTGTATATAGTTTCCGTATATGTCGATCCCGACCGAGCGGAACGGGTCAGCCAGGGCGTCGATGATCAGTGCGCATTCGATGCGCGTGAGGGGCCTTGCGGCATCGTAATCCGCGAGCAGCCCGGCAGCTTTCTCGTGCACCGCGGCGGCCGTATCTTTTCCAAGGGCCTCGGAAAGCATCGCGGCCAGCCGCGTGCCGTTCACGGCCGCCGGGTCCGCCGATTCGGCCACCGCGGGGTAAACAGCATGCAGTCCGCAGCGCAGCTCCGCCTCCGAAACGTGTTTTCCGGCGTCGAACCACGTCTGGTTCGACCATCCCACGTTCGCACCGCGTCCGCGCAGAATACCCGTCACCCCGATGCGCTGCATGGCCTTGAAGCGCGGGTCGGTCGAGGGCATGTCGAGGTACGGCAGCAGGTAGCCTCCGTCGTCGAGAATCACCTCCTGCACCCTGCGGACCGGGACCTCCGAAGGTTCGCAGCCATCCGCCGCGGCCAGTGCGGCCAGCGCTCCGGCCGCCTGTCCGATCTGCAACACCACGGGCTGCAGGCGCGTGGAGCCGTTCACCAGGTTGGTCACCGAGATGGATTTCTCGGCCACGATCAGCCCCGGCTGCGACGCGGGCAGCATCACGCCCAGCGGCACGCCGTACGAGGGCACGGGATGGAAATAGAGGTTCGGCAGCGAACTCCACTCCGGATAGCGCGTGTGGTGCTGGTCGATGGGGTAGTCGCCCACGCCGATCGCCGTGCGGTAGAGCGTGTTGGCGTAGGGGTCGGTGATGTCGTTGAGCGTGAAGCGCACCAGTCCGTGAATGCGCCGCGATTCGCGGTGGTAGGGATAGAACGGCAGACGGTCCCCGGTGGGGAACTCGTCGTCGGCAAGGCCCAGCGTGCGGAATCCCAGTTCGGTCTGGAGGAAATGGACGAAGCACAGCGTGTGGTTTTTCGCCCGCCGGACGGCTTCGGCACGCTCCGCGGCATCCATGTCGATCATGTTCACGTAGTAGTCGTTGCCCTCGATCGGCCAGTTTATCATGTATTTCCCGCCGGGGAGTTTCCCGTAGGTAATCATCTTTTCCCGGGGCCACATGCGGTCCGGCTCCTTGGGTGAGACGCAGAGCGGGTTGATGCAGCAGCAGGCGAACAGCGCGGAGTCGTAGCCTTCGGGACGCGGAATCGTGACGTCGCGCCCGTAATCCTTCAGCACGGCCACGTAGGTCAGGTCCTGCACGATGTCGTTCGGGGCTTCGAGCGCCTCCTTCTCGCCGGTCTCCGACGTGGCATCCATGCCCACATCATAGGGTACGTCCAGCTCCCGGGCCACGTCGCCCAGTTCGGTGGCGTCGATCAGCACGCGGGCCGCGATGCGCTCGCGTTTCCCGCCGCACTCGATCTCCAGATGCCACACCCCGTCGCGGCGGTCGAATCCGGCGGCCGTCGTGCGGTAGCGCACTTCGAGGTTCGGCTCGCGCGCCGCCATGCGTTTGAACAGGCTGTCGCCCACCGAGGGCTCGAACAGTATGTTGCTCACCCACCCCGTCCGGAGCGCTTCCGGGCCGCCGTAGTGCCGCTCCAGTTCGCTCCGGAATTCGTCCCAGATGCCGCCGCGCAGGGCGTAGTTGCCGTCCGTGGCGCTCACGCCCGCCGAGGTGAGCATGCCGCCCAGCCAGTCGAACTCCTCGACGAGGAGTGTCCGCGCCCCGAGGCGCGCCGACTGAAGGCCCGCGGCCGCCCCGCTCGTCCCGCCGCCCACGATCACCACGTCGTAGCGTGCGGGGGCGTTGCAGGACAGGAGAAACAGGGCGGCTGTCAATGACAGGTACTTCGTTCGTAATGTTTTCATGTGTCGTGTCTTTGCCGGTTTATTTCAGATCGAGTGCCGCCGTGCTCCTGCGGCCGAAACGGTCGGTCGCCGAGACTTCGACCCGCGAGGCCCCTTCGGGCAGCGGAACCCGGTAGTAGTGGTCCGATTCGGAGGGAGCGATCCATTTGTGCTCCAGCCGGTCGGGGTCGGAGTAGAGCCGTGCCGCTTCCGGGTCGTATGCCCGGAACCGTTCGGCAGGGCCGCACGGCCTGCCGTCGATTTCGAACTCCACCCGCCAGGCCGGGTCGCTGGCCCAGATATTGGCTGCGGCATACTCCTCGAACTGCGGGCATTCGCGCCCGTCGTACAGTTTTATCTGGTAGTCGGCCGGGTGTCCCGTCGATTTGTAGTACCATTCGATGCGGTCGCCGTCCACTTCGTAGATGCCGTATCCGGCCGGGGTGCCGTCGGTGCAGAGCGATCCCTGCCACCATGCGCCGCTCAGGGCGGGCGTCACGTGTTCGTACAGGCCGGGAGCGATCGGCTGGTTGCAGGTCGTGTGCGTATGGCCCGAGACGATATGTGCCCGGAAGGGTTTCAGCAGTTCGTAGAGCGCCCGGTGGTTCGCCATCGTCAGGGAGGCGTTGTCGTAGCTGAACTGCTTGCGGTCCGCCTCTTCGCAGGTCGAGGGGATGTGCAGGCAGACGACCACCGTGGAGCCGGGGCGCACGGAAGCGAGGTCCTTCTCCAGCCAGCGCAGTTGCCGCTCGTCGAGATAGCCGATGTAGAAATACTCGCGTCCGATGTAGAAATTGTCGTTGAGCGCTACGTAATGGATGCGGCCGACGTCGAACGAATAGTAGGTCGGACCGTACGTATCTTCGAATTTCGTGAAGGAGGTTTCGTGGGACCGGCCGTAGAGCGTCATGTCGTGATTGCCGATCACGTTGCGGAAGACGAGTCCCGTCCGGGCCATCACGTCGTTGTACTCGCCGTAGAGCGAGTGGTCCAGGTGCACGATGTCGCCGCAGCAGATTCCGTGGAACGGCAGGCCGCCGTAGCCGCGGACCGTGGCTGCGATGTCGTCGGCCGCCTCGGCCAGTTGCGGGAACTCTTTCCGGGCGTATATCTGCGGGTCGGCGATGACGATGAACCCGTGGCGCGTATCGTCGCCCGGGCGGCGCAGCAGCCGGAAGTCGCAGGTCCCGCCTCCGGACGGCAGCGGCCGGAAAAAGCGTACGACGCCCTCTTCCGTCGGGGCGTCGTACCCCGCCGGCACGCAGACGAAGACGAACCGGCTTTGCGCATCGGCTTCCAGCGTGTAATATCCCTTTTCGTCGGTCCGGGCGAATCCGTCGCCGTCGGAGATCCGGACGTTCGCCACGCCCCGGCCGTCGCAGACGACGCGTCCTTTGACCGTAACCGTGCCCGCAGCCCATGCGCAGGCGCTCCAGAGCGATAACAGGATCGCGAATAACGTTCGTTTCATCTTTTCGGTCGGTTTTATTTGCATTGTTCGAGGATCTTCCATATCTGGAACAGACCTCTCGGTACGTGGAAGCACCCCTTCCATTTTCCTCCCTTCAGAGGCAGGAGGACCTCGCCTCGCCGGTTCAGGTATCCGAACCACTCGGGGAACTCGGGGTCCTTGAAGTGCTCCCACATGTATTGGTGCAGTTTTTCGAACCAGTCCAGGCATTTCTGGTTTCCTGTGAGCTGGTATCCCTTTATCATGGCTATCGCGGATTCGATGTGCACCCACCAGAGCTTCTGGTCCCACTCGAGCTGCTGCTGGGGATGTCCGAGGCGGTCCATGAAGTAGAATATTCCGCCGTACTGTTTGTCCCATCCGTATTCGATGGTCCGGAGCGCTATTTCTACGGCGCGCTGGATCAGTTCGGGGCGTCCGAGTCTTTTTCCGAGGTCCATTATGAACCACATCGCCTCGAGCGAGTGTCCCGGATTTATCGAGCGGCCCTCGAAGGAGTCCACCAGCGAGTTGTCCGAGGCGGAAAGGTTTTCGACGATGAGACCGAGGTCCTTCTGGTAGAATACGTCCATTACCTCGTGGAGGCATACGTCGATCGTCTCCTCGATGAGTTTGGGGTCTATGAGCTGTTCGATTTCGAGGGCGAGGTTGCAGAGGATCATCGGGAGCGCGAAATCCTTCATCGGTCGCGTTCCCGGGTGAGCCTTTGTCCACTTACCCTTTGGATTCGAGCGTTTTTCGAGTATCCGGTCGAATGTCTTCTTCGCGATCTGCGCGTATTCGTCGTTTCCGGACGCCATTGCCAGTTGTGCGAAAGCCATGGTGGCGAATGTGTAGGAGAAGATGTTGTAGGGGTCTATGATGGGCTTGCCCTCGCGCGTCAGGGAGAAGTACCAGTCGTATTTTCCGTCGTGTCCGTATTTCCGAAGGAACTCGCCGCCCTGGATGGCGCAGTCGAGCCACTCCTTGCGTTTTTCGACCTTGTTGCAGAGCATCGAGAAGAGCCACACCTCGCGGCCCTGGAGCCAGATGAACTTGTCGGTGTCGTATACGCTTCCGTCGCGGTCGAGGCAGGAGAAGTATCCGCCGTAGGTTTTGTCCTGGGAATGTTCGAGCCAGAAGGGCAGTACGCTGTCCATGAGTTCCGACCGGTATTGGTCGGCCAAATGTTGAAAATCCATGGTTCTGTCGGTGTTTTTTGGGTTGTCGTATCCGTTGCTGCGGCCGTGCCGCCGTCATCGGTCCGCATAGGGGTTGTCGATTCCGAAGTAGTCGCAGTAGCGGTCGTAGAGGTGTCCCGCCTGCGGGTAGGCCGAGTGGGGACTCATGAAGTGTGAAAATTCGAACGTGATGACGTTCCGCATTCCGGCTCTCCGGGCGGCGTCGAGTTTGAGCAGCAGCTTCTCCCACTTGATCGGCAGGAAGCGGATCGGCATGTCGCGGTCGAACGATTCGAGGTTGGTCCAGCACTCCATGCCGTATTTGTCGGCCAGCGCCTTGTTCACCGTCAGGTAATCGTACAGCTCGTGGTAGTCCACCTGTCCGTCCTGGAAGGCGAGGATGTCCACCGCTCCGGCGATGTTGCCCAGAATCTCGTTCCATTCGCGGCGATGCTCCTCGACCGAGAGGGCCCGGTCGCCCGACATGACCTGATCGGTCTTGATGCCGTGGATATAGGGCGAGATCATCGTCTTCAGCCCGCCGGAAATCTCCTTGGCGTGGCGGCCGAGCTCGGCGTAGATGCGCGACATGTTCTTCGTGCGACGGCTGATCTCCTGCGACAGATACCACCCCTGGAACGATCGGTGATGGCCGTATTTGGCCCACACTTCGTCGATGAGTTTCCTGTTCAGGTCGATTTCGCGCTGGAAGAGCCCTTCCTGCCAGTATTTGCCCGAGTCGTAGATGCCGAAGTAGAAGGCCATGTCGTATTTGTCGGCCAGCGTGAGGAACATTTCGACCAGATCCGCGGGCGGGTAGTGGACCTCCTCGCTTTCGAGCAGACACTCGAACGGCGCGGCGATCCAGCGGCCCAGTCCGGCGCGGATCAGCACCACCGTGTTGATGCCCATGTGCTTCATCGCCCGAAAGTCGGCGTCCCATTCGCGCACGCCCCAATTCTGATGGGGAATGTCCCAACTGATCTCGTCGAGAAAGGTCGCCCGGATGGGGATGGCTTCGAGGATGCCTTCGGTGCGGAAATCGTCGTCGGAGAGTTCGCAGGCTCCGGAGGTCTCCGCCGGCGGATTCGCCGGGGAGCAGGCGGCCAGCACGAGCGCCGCCGCGAGCAGTATGATCGGACGTTTCATCTCCGGAGGGCTATTTGTCGCTCAGGGCGTCGATTCCGGCCTTGACGTACGACCACTGGTCGGCCTTCTTCAGGTGGATCATGTCGAAGAGGAAATAGCCGTCGCAGGCGTTGATGCAGGCGCTCACCGAGGCGGTGACGGCGCGGTTTTCCTCTTCCTGCGTCACTTCGTCGTCCGGGTCCCAATTCCCCACGTCGGGACCTCCCGCCACCAGCGGGCAGGCGCCCGTCGTGCGCTCCTTCGCCAGCCGGCAGAAGCCCTCCATGGTCCATTCGGTCGTTCCGTTGACCCGCGTCGGGGAGGCGTAGGCCCCGATCAGCATCTGGTCCATGAGGTCGGCGTAACCGTAGTCCATGTATTTCTTCGTCGCCCAGGAGAAATCGGCCGAGGCATCGTAGTCCGGACTGGCCCAATTGACTCCCACGTCGTAGTAGCTCGCATACCAGCCGCCGACATAGACACCGAATCGGAGGGACGGATTGACCTCTTTGACCGCGGCCCGCGCTTTGGCCATGAAGTCGCGGATCACCTTGGCGCGAAATTCGATCCACTGTTTCAGACGGACCGGCTCGGGCGAGGGGATGCCCGACGTGTGCCCCGCAGGCAGGATGTCGCCCGGGAAGTCGGCGACCGCCTCGCCGATGTATTTCTCGAACTCCCGGCGCGTGTAGTCCGAGAAGTCGCTCGTGAAACCGTCGAAACGGCCGCGGTCGAGGAAGATGCCCGTCAGTCCGTCGTAGGCGGCCAGGTCCCGGAGCATCGAGCAGATGTATTCCTGCACTTCGGGCAGCACGGGGTTGAAGAACTTGGCCGCCTGGTCCGTGGACATGATGTTGGTGATGCCGTTCGCCAGATTGAGATCGGTGGTCCAGGCCCGTTTGTCCGCGTCGCGGAACACGACGCCGGCGCCGCCGAGCGAGGTCAGGTTACCGCCCGTGAAGGTGTTGATGGCGGCGTGGATGCGCAGTCCCAGCTTCGCGCCTTCGTCGATGAAGGCTTGCAGGTAGTCCCAGGTCGCCGTGCGTTCGATCTTCGAGTAGCCTTCGGGCAGCCAGGCCCCGAGCCACTCCACCTGCTCGACCGCAGAGGTGCGGAAGAGCGCATCGCCTGTCGTGGGACGCACGTCCACCACGATGTCCGTGAAGCCGGCGTCCCGGGCCTTCGCCAGATCGCGGGCGATGTTCTCGCGGCTGTTGGCGAAGTCGGGAAAGTTCGCGGCGGCATCCACCCAGATGAACCGCGGTTTCCCGGCGACGGGTTCCGGGTCGGGTTCCGGTTCCGGATCGGGCCACTCCCATTCCGGGGTTTCGGGGTCCGAGCCGCACGAGACGGCTCCCAGCGTCAGTGTCAGCGCTGCCAGGGCCGTTGCGGCCCGTTTGACATGTCGTTTCATGGTCTGATTCTTTGTGATTTTGGACCGGTATCCCCGGTCAGGGGGATACCGGCAGGTCGCGTCATTTGTCGATGCAGTCGAATTCCCAGGCCACCAGCGCATTGGTGTTGGCGTCCGTGTAGTAGAGGTTCAGCTTGTAGCCGTCGGCCGAGGCCGTCATCAGGACGTCGCCCGTGGCATTGACCACCGCTCCGGCGGGTTTGTACTCGTTCGAGGTGAATACCCGTGCGGGCGACGTGTCGCAGGCTCCCGTCAGTTGCTCGGGCGTCGTCACGTCGAACATGTAGGTCTTGAACTCTCCGTAGGTGAAGTGCGCGCCCGTGTAGATGGCCGCATAGCGGGCGTTGTTGAAGGCGCAGACGTCCACGCAGTTGTAGTTCGAGTTGGCTCCCCACTGCGAGGTGGCGATCGTGTTGGTCACCGCACCCGTGGCGTCGATCCGGTAGAGGCTGTTGGCGCTGTAATAGGTCAGGAAATACGGATCGTCGGGGTTGGCCGAGTAGGCTTCGACATCGGCGTGGCCGTTGCCGTTCCAGCCGGCGGTGGCGCCCGTCACGGAGATCATCTGCGGTTTGGCCGCGACGCCTCCGGAGATCGTCCAGCGGAGGAACTTGCAGACGGCGCCGTTCCAGGTGTAGATCACGGCCGTGACGATGGCGTCGCCCTTCACGTCGCCCTGCACCGAGATGTGCTTGCCCATCGAGGCGCCCGTGGCGTTGGTGTAGGAGAGCAGCTCCGTCGGCGTGTCGTCGGTCGATGCCGCCGTGTAGATTCTGAACGTGGCGTTCGGATCGGCCAGATTCGCGTAGAGGATGTTGCCCGCGTCGTCGGAGGTCATGCCGCCGGGGGCCGCTGTGCCCTTCATGTCGAGCGTTCCCAGATAATCGCCCGTCGCACGGTTGAACAGGTACTTGTCCGCGCCTGTCGAAAGCACGAGCTTGGAGCCCGATGCCGCGAGCGAGTAGTTCTTGTCGCTGCCGTTTACGATTCCGAGCTTGTCGAGGGAGACGTTCTGCCAGATTTCGGTTTCGCTGCCGGCACGCCAGCCGTACTTGATCTTGGGGGGAATCTCCTTGCTGACCGTGTAGATCCGCTTGGTCACGCCGTCGTGGGCCGTGACGGTGAATTTCATGCCCTCGCCTTCGTAGTCGTGCACTTCGGCCGGGTCGGGCGAAATGGTGGCGTGCGGGGAGAGGGTCGCCTGAGCCGTCACCGCCGAAAGGTCGTCCGCCGAAATCAGCGAGATCGTGTTGCGGTCGTTGTCGATCACGCCCTGGATCGACGGTTCGTCGGTGGCGAAGGAGATGATTTCGCATTTGTCCGACTTCTTGATGTTGCCCGTCACGCAGAAGTCGCGTTTCGAGCCGTCGGCGCGCGTCAGCGTGAACCAGTTCTCCTGCGTCAGGTCCAGCGTGCCGAGCCGCGGCGTGATGAAGCAGTTGTCGTCCAGATTCGCCGTGACCCGCATTTCGGTGATCGAGGTGGTGTTCGTCGAGTTCTCGGGGTAGTAGTACGGGATGTCGATCACGATCCGCTCCTCCCCTTCGGTCGGCGTGGCGGTGAATTTGGCCAGCGGGTCGTTCTTATACTCCCCGGTGGAGAATTGTGCCGAGATGCTGTTGAGCCCCAGTCCTGTGTCCGAGGGGGTCAGCTCGTCCGGCTCATGGCAGCCGCCCAGGCAGAGCAGGGCCGCCGATGCGAATGATATGATGCTGTTTTTCATGGGTTGAATCTCTTTTTGGGGGTTATAACCACTCGGGGAACTGCTTGACGGCCGCGTTGTTGCTCAGCTCGGTTTCGGGCAGCGGAATGCGGTAGAGCTTCTCCTCGAACAGCCGGTCCTGACGGTCGCAATCGACGTAGGTATAGACGAACGAGGCGCCCTGTTTCTCGATTTTCAGTCCGTGCACGCGCATGCCGGTATAGGCCGTATGAGCCAGCCGCCAGCGGCGCATGTCCCAGTAGAGGTGGCCTTCGCAGTAGAGTTCGATCTTGCGCTCCTGACGGATAGCCTCCATCAGCGCCTCGCCGGACTTGTCGGTGTAGGGCAGACCCACGCGCTCGCGGATCCGGCGCAGGTCGGCGTTCGCGCCGTCCGCGTTGAGCCTGTAACACGCTTCGGCATGGTTGAGGATCACTTCGGCGAGCCGGATGGCGATCCAGGGCTGCGTGCAGGCCTTCGAATAGTCGGTGTACTCCTCGTCGAGCATCTTGCGCAGGTAGTAGCCGGTCGTGGTGCGCCCGTTGAGCGCGGAGCCGTCGTCGAAGACGGCGTAACCGTCCGTGCCGTTCACGAAAGGCTCGAGCGTGCGGCCTTTCCATTCGCAGCCGTTATAGAGTATCGAGGCGTGGAAACGGGGCTCCAGTTGTTCGTAGGGCGGCGTTTCGGTCGTGCCGGCTGTCGTATCGTGCCACGGCGTCCAGTCGGGGTGGCCGCCCGTCGAGGCCAGCTCGTACGATTCGACCATCTCCTGCGTCGGGGTGGCCCGGCCGCCCATCGTCGTGTTGTCGCCGCCGGGCATGAAGAGCTGGTCCCAACTGTGGTTCGGTCCGCCGACGAGGTAGTTGTATTCGAGGATCGACTCGGTGTTGCCGTCGCTCATCGACGTAAAGGCTTTGGCGTATTCCTCCGCCGTCTTGCCCGGCATCAGTTCGTAGCCGAGTTTGAACACCTCCTCGGCGGCGTCTTTGGCCGACTGCCATCGCTCGGCGTAGAGCATCGCCCGCGACAGCATGGCATATCCCGCTCCCGAGGTGACGCGGCCCGCCTCGCCGTCCCATTTGGGCGGGAGGTTCTTGGCGGCGAAGGAGAGGTCCTCCTCGACCATGTCCCAGCCCTGTTCCGCCGTCGAGAGCGCCTTGTTCTCGGTGATGGCCAGCAGGTCTTCGTCGTAGAGAATCACCTCCGGCGTGCGCTTGAGCAACTGAAAGTAGAGGAAGCCGCGGAAGAAGCGCGCTTCGGCCTCGAACCGCGTGCGGGTCGGTCCGTCGAAGTTGGTCCCGTACTTTTTCAGTCCGTAGAGGAACTCATTGACGCGGCGGATGCGCGTGTAGGTGTCGTCCCACGCCCCGAAGTGGAAGGCTGCGGTAGGAGCCGCCAGGCCGCCCTCGGCGAAGGCGATGATGTTGGCGAATCCGACGTTCGTACCGGGGGTCGCGGAGCCGAACTTGAGCGTTTCGGTCAGCCCCTCGGTCAGCCCCACCTGACTGTCGCCGGTCTCGAAGCTGCCGTAGCGGGAGATGTAGGGATAGAATCCGTTTACGTACTGGGTCACGTAGGTCGGGTCGCTCCAGACGATTTTTTCCGACACTTTGTCCGTCGGGTTCATGTCGAGCCAGTCGTTGCAGCCCGCCAGGGCGACCGTCGCGGACAGCAGAGCGATATGTGCGATTTTCTTTTTCATGGGTCTTGGATTTTGTCTGTTAGAACGAGATTTCGAGGCCGCCCACGACCGTGCGCTGCTGCGGATAGTATCCGTTGGTCACACCCGGCCATTCGGGGTCGATGCCCTCGGGCAGTCCCGACCAGGTGCAGAGGTTGTTGCCTTCGACGTAAACCTTCACTTTCTGGATGCGCAGCTTGCCGGTCCACGCTTTCGGCAGCGTGTAGCCCAGGTGCACGGACTTCAGACGCAGGTACTTGCCGTCGCGGTACCAGAACGACGAGGCGTAGGCGTTGTTCGTGTTGGGCGGGTTGAGCGACAGACGCGGATATTTCGCGTCGGGATTCTCGGGCGTCCAGGCCTGTTCGACGAGGTAGCGCGGCGAGTTGGCTCCGGCCTTGAAGGGACGGGTGAAGATCGTGTTGTCCTCGTTGTGGTTGTAGTAGGTTCCCGTCAGCGAGACGTCGCAGACGGCGGCGCCGATGAACAGGATGTCGAACTCGAGGCCCTTCCACGAGGCGTTGAGGTTGATGCTGCCGTTGAACTGCGGGCGCTGGCCGCGGCCGATGTAGGCGCGGTCCTGGTCGTAGGTGATCGCGCCGTCGCCGTTGAGGTCCTTGTACTTGATGTCGCCGACCCGCGGCCGCGAGCCGGAAATCCACGGCGAGCGGTCGATCTCCTCCTCGCTCTGGAAAAGCCCGTCGGCGATGAAGCCCATCGTCATGTAGCGGCTCTTGCCGATGCGCTTGGCGTAATCCGGGGTGTTGGGGCTGTCCTGATAGCGGAGCCAGCGATCCTTGGCCCATGTCAGATTGACGGTGACGCCGTACTGGAAATCCTTGCCGATGTGGTTGCGGTGGGTCAGCCGGACGTCGATGCCCCGCACGTCCTGCGCGTTGTTGTTCACGTAGGTCGGGTAGTAGCCGCCCATCGACGCGGGTTTGCCGGAGTTGGAGCCCAGAATGTCGAAGATGTAGTTGTAGAAGGCGTCGAACTCGACTCCGAGTCTGCCGTTCCACATGGCCAGGTCGAACCCGACGTTGTAGGAGTGGTTGCGTTCCCAGGTGAGCAGCTCGTTGGCCACCAGCGAGGTCATGATGCCGTTCTGGCCTGCGCCGCCCAGCACGACGCTCGGGGCGCTGCTGACATTGGTAAAGGTGCTCAGGAAGGCGTATGCCGCCGAGCCGTTGTCGTCGCCCAGCGAGCCGAACGAGGCGCGGAGCTTGAAGTTATCGACCGCCTTGCGCAGCGGGGCGAAGAAACCTTCCTCGGACATGCGCCAGCCGAGCGACACGGAGGGGAAGAAACCCCAGCGGCGGCCCGAGACGTTGCCGATGAACTTGTACGATCCGTCGTAACGGCCCGAGAACTCGACGAGGTATTTGTCCGCGTAGTTGTATTGTCCTCGGAACACGAAGCCCACCTTGCGCGAGGCGTCGCTCGAACCGCCGATCGGGTCGTCGGCCGGCGTCGTCGCGAAGCCCAGCTCGGGCAGTTGCGGGAAGGGGATGTCCTTGCCCGAGGCCGAGAAGTTGTTGGTTTTGTAGTCGCGCGTCTCGACGAGCGCCAGGAGATCCACCTTGTGCTTTTCGGCGAAGGTGTTCGTGTAGCTGATGCTCGCCTGCGAGGTGATGCGGCGCCACTGGGTGAAGCCCTCGGTCAGGTTGTTGGTCTTCTTGCCGGTGGCCACGTTGGCGTTGTTGCGCGGGTCGGAGGCTTTCGAATAGGTGATTTCCGAACTGGTCGAATTGGGCGTGCTGGCCAGCATCACGAAATAGGGCGTACTCAGGATCTTGGAGGTGGTCGTGCTGCGGTCGTAGGCTCCCATGACCTTCAGCCGGAGTCCCTTGACCCACGGAAGATCCCACTGGAGGGTGGCATTGGTCTGCACGGAGACGGTCTGCGACTTCGAATACCCCGACAACTCGGTGGCTGCGATCGGGTTGATCGTGTTGCCGTAGTCGTTTTGGCTGGCCGTGGGAACTCCCTCGTACTCCTTCGGCAGGTAGGGATGGGCGTAGGCGGCCTGCTCGGCTACCGAGAGCCACGGGGCGCTCGATACGCTCGTGCCGGAGGTTCCGCCGGCGGCGAATCCGGGCGATTTCTGGTCGCCGACATGGCCGGCGACGCCGAGTGTGAAGGTGAGGCTGCGGGCGATCTTGGCTTCGATGTTCGTGCGCAGGTTGTAACGGTCGTAGTCGAAGTTCTTGATATTGCCCGTCTGGTTCATGTAGCCCAGCGAGGCGAAGTAGTTGATGCGGTCGCTGCCGCCCGTCGAGGTGACGCTGTGCTGCTGGGTCGTGCCGGTCCCGAAAATTTCGTCGATCCAGTTGGTGTTGCCCCAGCCGTTCGTTCCTTCGCGCATCATCTGCACGTGCCGGGCCGTGAAGATCGGCTTCTGGCCGTCCAGCTCGAGCGCCTTGTTGTACCAGTAGGCGTAGCCGGGGCCGTCGAGAAATTCGGGATAGGAGGTGTTGAACGAGGCTCCGTAGGACCCCTTGTAGGTAAGATTCATCGTCCCCTGCCGGCCCTTTTTCGTCGTGACGATCATCACGCCGCCCGCGGCTTCGAGACCATAGACCGCCACGGCGGCGCCGTCCTTGAGCAGCGATACCGACTCCACGTCGTTGGGGTCGATGTCGTTGATCGAACGCTGCACGCCGTCCACGATGTAGAGAATGCCCGACTTGGCGCCGCGGATGGTCATGCTGGCCTGGTCCGCTCCGGGCTGTCCGGAGTTCTGCACGGAGATCAGACCCGGCAGGCGGCCGGCAAGTCCCTGCGAGATGTTGGCCATCGGCATCTTCTGGAGCTCCTTGCCGTCGATCTGCGACACGGCGGCCGTCACGTCGGCGCGCCGCTGCGATCCGTAGCCGATGACGACGACCTCGTCCAGCCGGGCGGAGTCCTCTTTCAGAACGACGTCAAGCGCGGAGATTCCCCCCCCCACCGGAATCTGCTGCGAGACCATTCCGATGTAGGAGAATTCCAGCGTGCCGTCTTTCGGAACGGCGATCGAATACCGGCCCTTCGTGTCGGTCGTCGTCCCCTGGGTCGAGTTGGCGACCACCACGGTCACACCGACGAGCGGGTTGCCCTGTTCGTCCGTAACCGTACCTCCGACGGTGGACTGGGCGAAAGCCGGCCCGGCTCCCGCCAACAGCAGGAACAGCGTCCATAGACACGTCCTCGCCGCCAGAGAATTCCTGAATCTGGAGAAAAACTCTTTCATAGAATTACATGGGTTTAAGGTTGGATTGTTTGGGTTTGTTATGGAAAGATTGCGTTTCAGTCGTTACGTGACGGGTCTCCGGCCGCGATGCCGGCCTCCAGTTCGGACCACCAGCCCCGGTCGATGATGTGCACGATGTCGAAAAGCATCAGTCCGTCGGTGTCGCGGAGTGCCTGCGCCACGGCGCGGGTGAATCGTTCGGCATCGTCGCCGTACTGATCGACGTAGATCGACCCGGTCACGGGCACTGCTCCGGCGGTGATCTTCTTCGCCCATTCGGCGCCGCCCTCGATGCAGTACCAGTAGCTCTGTTCGTCGGTCATGCCGGCTTCGGTGCGCTGGCCGACCGCTTCGTTGGCCTCGTCAACCTCGGCTTTGGTCACGAGCGTGTAGTAGAGCCCCGTCATGTAGATGTCCAGCAGTTCGGCGTACCCCGTCCGTTTGTATTCGGGTGTGGCCCAGTCGAAATACTGCGCCGGATCGAAGCGCTCGCTGGCCCAGTTCACGCCCACGTAGTAGTAGGTCGGATACCAGGCGCCCGTGTAGTCGCCGATGAGCAGCCGGGGATTGATCGCCTTGAGCTGTCTGCGGGCCTCGACGACGAATTGCTTGATGACCGAGGCGCGCCATTCGATCCATTTGCGGAAGAGCGGCCCCTGCGACCAGCTCCACGTGCCTTCGGCGTCCTGCGACCAGCGCAGAATGTCCCCGGGGAAGTCGGCGACCGGCTCTCCGGTATAGGCTTCGAACGCCTCCTTCGAGAGTTGGCTGAAATCGGAGGTGATGTTGTCGAAGCGCACCCGGTCGAAGATGATGCCGTCCGCGTCGGGGTATTTTTCGGCGAACTCCCTCAGGATGGCCAGCTCGTATTCCCGCACTTCGGGGTTCGCCGGGTTGAGCATGCCGTTGTAGTTGCTCTTGATCCGGCTGATCGGCACGATGCGGCCCTCGGTGTAAACCTGCGACTGCCAGTCGGCGTGTTCGCCGTAGATGATGCCTCGGTCGAAGTAGTTGTGGCCTCCGGCGAAGACGTTGAGCGAGCCGTGGACCCGCATGCCCCGTTTGTGGCCTTCCTCGATGAAGTGGCCCAGCATGTCGTAGTCCTCGGGGCGCGTCACGCCCTCCCATTCGCCCATATAGGGGGCTATGTCGCTCTTGTAGAGCGTTTCGCCCATGATCGACTTCACGTCCACCACCAGGTCGGTGAAGCCCATGTCGTGGAGCCGGGAGACGTAGTGGCGGATCGAGTCGGGGTGGCTCAGCCGTGCGTAGTTGGCCTCGCAGTCGAACCACATGTAGAGCGGTTTCGGCTCCTGTTGCCGTTTCGCGCATGCGACGGCGGCGAGCGCCGCCGCGAGGCAGAGAAGGAAAAGTCGTTTCATGATGTTGTAGTTTATTCGGATGGATCAGTTCGTTTCGGAGATGACGATCGCCGTGGAGACGGCGCGCTGGACGATCGTCTCGGCATCGCCCGTGTCGCTCGGCCGGTTGAGCACCGTGCCGTCGCATCCCACCATCGTCGAAGAGCCGCCGCCGTCGAGGTTGATCGCTTCGACTGCGCCCAGCGCGATGAGTTTGTCGGCCAGCTCCGCGAGCGTGAAGCCTTCGCTGCCGCGCATTCCGCGTCCGTCGCAGACCAGCAGCAGCAGTTTCCCGTCGGCCGTCGCGCCGACCGCCGTGCGGGGCTGGCGCGATGTTCCGGCGATCCCTCCGCCGTCGAAGACCTCCCGCCAGTAGCACTCCTCGGCGACGTTGCGCCCCTCCTTGACGAGCATCGGGCCGCCTCCGACGGCTTCCTGCGGGGTCCAGAGCGCGGCACCCGGGGTTTTCGAAGTCGGCGGGGCGGGCATGTACGTTCCGGTGCGCTCGTCGTTGTCCAGCGGCGAAGGGAAGGCGTAGGGCCGGTTGCCGTCGTCGGATACGCAGTAGATCCAATGGGTTTCGAACTCCCCGGAAGCCATCTGCCCGAACGAGGCGCGCACGGGATAGACGGTCTTGCCGTCCCGGGTGACCGTCTGGTTTTCGATGGATTCGACGACACCTCCCGAGACGAGCAGGCTCAGCGAATTGCCCGCCCACCAGTATCCGGCGTTGGTCGTCACGCAGGGTTTGCCCCTGTTTTCCGAGTCGAAATCCGCATGGATGCGTGTGGGGGTCTTCTGTACGGGGAGATGCACGGCGTTGAAACGGAGTTTGGGGTTGGCTTTCGGATCGGCGGTCGCCACGAATCCCAGGCATCGCTTGCCGTCTGCCAGGTCGTCGGCGAATTCCGTTACGGTCAGTCCGTGGGGGTAGGTGTCCGGTTCGGGTTCCGGTTCGGGTTCCGGCCCGTCGGGAAATTCGTATTCGGGCGTGTCCGAGTCGTTGCCGCACATGCTGCAGGTCGCCGAGACGCAGGCGGCGAGCAGTGCGAAAAAGACGAATTTGCGTTTCATGGTTCGGTTAGCAGTTGAGGTTAGGTTCGGGTCCGTTTGTTGAATAAATCGGTTCTTTGAGTACAAATATAGTAATTGATGTTATTAAAACAAACTTTTATCGTAATATTTTTTACGATCATGCGGGGGGGGGTGAAATGTATTTTATAAACTTGGTTTACCTTATATATAATAATTTATAAATGATTCGTGCGGGATATGCCGTTCCGGAACGGAAATACGTTCCGGGACGGAAACGAAAACAATTTACTATGCTCCCGTTTCGGACTGAAATTTTGGGGCAATCGTTCCGCCGGACGTCGGGCGGGCGGAAACTTCCTGCATCCCGGGAGTCGCTTTTATGTTATCGGGATACGGCGGGTCCGCGAATTGCCGGGGTATTCCGGTCCTGTTTGAAGGAGAGAAAGTTTGGACGATTTCCTCGGACCTGCGGCTGATTCGCTTTTCCGGCGATGCCTGCGGGAAATATAATTTGGTATTTTGATCCGGATTGTATATCTTTAACCTGTAAATAAATAGTGACGGGAGCCGGGTTCGGTTCGTCGGTAAAAAGACCCTCCGAATGCGGCGAAAAGATTCCAGAGACAATCCATACCGATCAGATAACCTGTGCATTCGAGGATGGAATAACGATCGGAGACGAAGCAATCGAATGGTCGCATCGACACGGCGGTCGGTGCTCGTGAAACGGGGCGTACTTCGGGGACGGATCATACCCGGCTTCTTCGTGGACGGAGTGACGGAAAACGCCGTCAGGGAAGGAGCCCCTGAGCTGGCTCGCATCTCATATGATGTTAATCGAGTCCGGGGAGATGAAAACGGAACCGCAATTCAGTGAAGTCCCGGGCAGCGGACTTTGAAAAATATACAAATTAACTTTATGAAGCTACTGTTTATCACCGTTTTCGCTGTTTTAGGGGTAAGCGTCTGTCCAGGACAGACGCTGGCCGATATTCTGAACAGCCAGTATGATGACAATCCGATCCCCACGGTGCCCGTTGAGTACACCTTGCCCCGGTTGGCAGCGAAAGCGCCGTTCGTACAACTTTTCAATTCGCTTCTGCTGGCGACCGGGCACCGCGTGTTCCATTCTGATGAATATGAGGCGGACGAATACATTCTGATGAGGATAAAGGCCGAGGACCTGGAGATCGAGATGTCCGGCTCCTTGTGTCGTTATCCGCACGAAACGAAATCGCCTATCGGGTGGATGCCTTTTCACGGAAAGACGATCATCTTCAGTGGCGACAATCCCGGGCTCTTCACTCCTACGGAGGAAACGAGATGCTTCCGGTACAAGGATTATCCGGAAAACTCCCTGTATGGTCTTGAGGATGACGACCGGCCTGAATGGTATTTCCTGTATTCCAAGGGCCGGTATTTCGGAGGAACGTGGGAGTTGATAATTTATCCGGATGGAGATGTCATCCCATTCCCATCCGAATGAGGCTCGGTTCTTCCCGTCAAGGGTTGCCGGAACGTCCGGAGAGGTTTACGGTCTGTATGTCCCGAGAGCAGCAGCCGTTGTGATCCCGATTTTCCGGTCGAGTTTCAGTATCCGGTGCGTTGGCCGGATATATGGGTGTCGTATCGTGATCCTTTTCTTGTATGAAGTCGGGGCCGGCGGTGTTCCGATCCGGTGTCATGGTATAAAAGCCAAGCGATAACAGGCTGTCTGTTATCGCTTGGCTTGGAAGTTATTCCAGGGGCGCATTCAGGACTTCCCGGATTTCGGGTTCATAAAATCTTGCTATATAAGGAGGAGTGTCGGGAATGTCAATCCGATCCATGATGTATTCGTACAGTTTCCATACGTTTTCATAAGTGAATAGTTCGATCGGCAATTGAATGCGAAGAGCGTGTTTCTCCAATGGTAAATCGTGATCATTATATCCATATTCATATTCTGATATATATTGATTTTTAAATGAGTAACCTGCATATGGTTCGAAATAGGCACCTTCAACCAATTCAAATATGTCTACCGCGTTATTTTTATTCCGCACTGCTTTTTTTAAGATTTTTTTTGCCCAGCGTTTATTCTTCTTGAAAAGATCAGAAGCGACGTCCGCTATTCCATCTTCTTTTAAAACATAGTATTTATGCTTTTTTTTATATATATATTCCTGACCTCCATCTCCGTCGAAGATAACTACATTACTGTCCTGTGCCATTCCCATCATTGTGCCGGACAAAGCGAGGAGTACCGTGCTCCAAAATATAAACCGTTTCATATTATTTGTACAAGTCTTCTAAGATACTGAAAGATACGATTGCTTCTATTTTCTTGTTGTCGAATACGATTATTTCTTTTGTTCTCATTTGAAATAAATATCCGGTTGCAGTTCCTATTGATTTATGATCTTGCCGGCTCGGGAACCGGCTGGACCCTTTTAATGGGCCGAGGTTTTTCGATCCGCTCGAGTGGCTGTGATAGACACTTCTTGCTCCTTTCGGATTGATCGACACCGATGCGTGCTTTCCGGACTCTCTGACTTCGCCTTGAGAAACATTTGCAATCTGTCCTTCATGATTCACGATCCCTCCGTATTCCCTGTTGTTATTGTCCGAATCGCCCCCGGTGCCATCGTCTTTTATGGTGTTTCTCATTTTCTTGAGCGTGGGGACGGACTCTATTTCCATGATATTCTGCATGTGCGGTCCGGACAGATTCCCTTGTCGGATCGCATTTTCCGTGTCGATTGCCGCTTGTTCCGAAATTGAGTTTACCCGAAAGTCATGTTCATACCCAGCAGCTCTGATTACGTAGGTTTTATCGCCTTTTCCGGTATCATACATCAGGTATCCCAACGAATTATAATATTTGTCGTACACGGATCCATCCGGATCAATATTTCCTATCGGATCGTTTCCGCAATATATGTAGGGCGAACTTCCCGAATACTTTTCGCTTTTCGGGTCGGCCGTGTTCCATCCGATTCTGAATTCAGGGTCCATCATCCGGAATCCGAAATCGACGTACGGTATGCCGACGAATACCTGTTCCTCCTTTCCGTTGTATCGGTAGCGATTGTCGGAAATAAGGGCTTCGGCATCTTCCCATCGCAGGCCGAACGGATAGTAGTCGTCGGTTTCCGTCGCTTCTCCCGAAGCGGGATCCACGACGGCGCGCACGCTTCCCAGATGATCCGTCACGAAAAGATGCGTTTGGATACCGTTCGATGTCACGACGAACCGGCCTCCGTTGAACCCCGCGCTTTCGAGCGATAGTTTTCCGTCACGTTTCCCGTATACCAAAGAACCCGAATAATAGAGTCCGTCGCCGCCTGGCTCCGTCGCCGAGAGTTTCGTGCTGTCTGCAAGGTACGAATAATTTGCGGATAAAGTCCCTTTTTTCTCGACTTTTTGTATCATATTCAGACAATTATATGTAATGTCGAGATCGTTGGCCCCATCGTGCGTCATATTTCCGTTCGCATCGTAGCCGTAATCGTACACCGCTCCTGCATCGGCTATCGAGGCGATGCGGTTTCCCGTGTAGGAATATTCGAGATCGTTCAATGTCAGTCCGTTCCCGGTCCGCATCAAGGTCCGGAGGTTTCCGTTCGCATCGTATGTCAGTCCCTTTTCCGCGAAACGGTCCGTGAGGGCTCCGGCTTCGTAATGCCTGGTATCCGTCAGACGGGCGAAGCTGTCATAGGCGAATGCGTAGGTGTTTTCGTCCCGGCTCGTCCGGTCGTCCGGAAGATTCTCGGTTTCGGTTTTGGTCGGAGAAAAACGATTCCGGACAGGAAGACGAACCGGTTGAAGGCAGGATGGAATGGCATGAATCGACAGGAAATCGGCCGTACGGGAGTGTGGGGGAGGGGGCCGGGCGGATGCGCTGCACGGAAACGTGCGATCTGGTCTCGGCGCATACGGTCCGTCGATCCTTTGCCGCGAATCTTCTCGGGACGAAAGATGTGCCTTTCGCTGCGATCTCGAAGGCATTGGGGCATAGCAAGATTGCGACTGCGATGCGCTATTTGCGTGTGGGCGTGGAGGAAAACGCTCCGATTCTCGCCGGGAGCGGCTGCTTCAGACTGTCTGCCGGGGCTGGCGACTGACCGGATTCCCGGGATTTCATCATACAAATCATCATACACAAAAGAAAAGGCGCTGAACATCAGCGCCTTTTCGTGCCCAGGACAGGAATCGAACCTGCACGCCTTGCGGCACACGCACCTGAAACGTGCGCGTCTACCTATTCCGCCACCTGGGCGTTACCGGAGTTTTCCGGAATTGCGGTGTGCAAAAGTAATACTTTTTTTTGAATTACCAACTCTTTTTTGCGAAAAAAACTATTTGCTGAAGAATTTATATTGAAACAGAAGCAGATAGATTGTCGCCACGGAGATATAGGCATCGGCCAGGTTGAAGATGGCGCCGAAGAAATAGTTGTTGCTGTCCACGAGGAATTGCAGCAGGCGCGGTACGCCGTTCCATTGAAACAGCGGGAAATAGAACATATCGACGACCTTGCCCATCATGAAACCGGCGTAATGGCCTCCGAACTGCGCCACGGAGAAGGGAGTCGATTCGGAGAATACGAGCCCGTAGAAGGCGCTGTCGAAGATGTTGCCCAGCGCCCCGGCGACGATCAGCGCCAGGCCGATGAATACGCCTTTGGGTGTGTCTTTGCGTGTCCGGTGAAGGTGAACCATGAACCAACTGACGGCTCCCACCATTGCGATCCGGAAGATGCCCAGCATCAGCTTTCCCCAGTCGAAACTGCCCCGCGTGGCGATGTGCATGCCGAAAGCCGCCCCGTTGTTTTCGATGAAGCGCAGTTGGAACCAGTCCGGGAAGACGACGATCGCCTCGTCGAGGTGCATGTGGGTCTTGACCCAGATTTTGAGCGCCTGGTCTGCGAAGAGCAGCAGAAGGATAAGGAGCGATATTCTTTTCGGATTCATTTCGTTCGGTTTTTCCCGCAAAAATAGTAAAAAATCCCTTATTCCGGGAATCCGGGGCGAGATTGCCCGTCGAAGCGGTAATCCCGGAGGAACAGTGCGGGCGGGACCGAAGCGGATTCCGGGCCGGACGGGCGGGCCGGTTGGGCGGACTCCTGTCGGAGAAGGTCGAGCGGGGCGGGGATTCGATCCGGTTTCGGAAAGAGAACGGCGGGGACGGATTCGTTTCGGCGCGGAGATCCGGACGGAATCTGTCGGACGTAAGTCTATACGGACTTTCTATTATTTATTATATAATAGGTGTGAAGCGGTTTTCGGTATAAAATGAAACTTTTTTGCAAAAAATATACGAAATTATTTGCAGCTTCGGAAAAAGTCGCTACCTTTGCATCCGCATTTGAGAAATAACGGTTCTTGCAAATAAGTCGAAGGTTTACAATAAAGGAGTCGGAGACGGGTTTGTAGCTGGATTTCAAGAGAATGCAAAGTTCTTGAAAAAGTTTTTGGCGGTTTGAAAAAGATTGCTTACCTTTGCAATCCGTTTCGGAAAACGCCCGAAAGGGCGGTCGGAAAAAATCTTTGAAAAAGATTTGGCGGATTCAAAAATAGTACTTATCTTTGCAATCCCTTTCGCAATATAATGCGAAACTTTTTTAAAGCGGTTCTTTGAATTACTGGTTATTTGAGAGAAAAGAAATGTAGTATTTATCTGTCATTTCCTTTAAAGGAAGCGAATAGTCAGGACTCTAACGATACATTTGATTTTTTTACAATGGAGAGTTTGATCCTGGCTCAGGATGAACGCTAGCGGCAGGCTTAACACATGCAAGTCGAGGGGCAGCATTCGGGTAGCAATACCTGAGATGGCGACCGGCGCACGGGTGCGTAACGCGTATGCAACCTACCCATAACAGGGGCATAACACTGAGAAATTGGTACTAATTCCCCATAACATTCGAAGAGGCATCTTTTCGGGTTGAAAACTCCGGTGGTTATGGATGGGCATGCGTTGTATTAGCTGGTTGGTGAGGTAACGGCTCACCAAGGCGACGATACATAGGGGGACTGAGAGGTTAACCCCCCACATTGGTACTGAGACACGGACCAAACTCCTACGGGAGGCAGCAGTGAGGAATATTGGTCAATGGACGCAAGTCTGAACCAGCCATGCCGCGTGCAGGAAGACGGCTCTATGAGTTGTAAACTGCTTTTGTACGAGGGTAAACTCAGATACGTGTATCTGACTGAAAGTATCGTACGAATAAGGATCGGCTAACTCCGTGCCAGCAGCCGCGGTAATACGGAGGATTCAAGCGTTATCCGGATTTATTGGGTTTAAAGGGTGCGTAGGCGGTCTGATAAGTTAGAGGTGAAATCCCGGGGCTTAACTCCGGAATTGCCTCTGATACTGTTGGGCTAGAGAGTAGTTGCGGTAGGCGGAATGTATGGTGTAGCGGTGAAATGCTTAGAGATCATACAGAACACCGATTGCGAAGGCAGCTTACCAAACTATATCTGACGTTGAGGCACGAAAGCGTGGGGAGCAAACAGGATTAGATACCCTGGTAGTCCACGCAGTAAACGATGATAACTCGCTGTCGGCGATACACAGTCGGTGGCTAAGCGAAAGCGATAAGTTATCCACCTGGGGAGTACGTTCGCAAGAATGAAACTCAAAGGAATTGACGGGGGCCCGCACAAGCGGAGGAACATGTGGTTTAATTCGATGATACGCGAGGAACCTTACCCGGGCTTGAAAGTTAGCGACGATTCTGGAAACAGGATTTCCCTTCGGGGCGCGAAACTAGGTGCTGCATGGTTGTCGTCAGCTCGTGCCGTGAGGTGTCGGGTTAAGTCCCATAACGAGCGCAACCCCTACCGTTAGTTGCCATCAGGTCAAGCTGGGCACTCTGGCGGGACTGCCGGTGTAAGCCGAGAGGAAGGTGGGGATGACGTCAAATCAGCACGGCCCTTACGTCCGGGGCTACACACGTGTTACAATGGTAGGTACAGAGGGCAGCTACCCTGCGAAGGGATGCGAATCTCGAAAGCCTATCTCAGTTCGGATTGGAGGCTGAAACCCGCCTCCATGAAGTTGGATTCGCTAGTAATCGCGCATCAGCCATGGCGCGGTGAATACGTTCCCGGGCCTTGTACACACCGCCCGTCAAGCCATGGAAGCTGGGGGTGCCTGAAGTTCGTGACCGCAAGGAGCGACCTAGGGCAAAACCGGTGACTGGGGCTAAGTCGTAACAAGGTAGCCGTACCGGAAGGTGCGGCTGGAACACCTCCTTTCTGGAGAGTGCGACTATTTCGCAGACAGAAGATGCTCTTTCTTTTTCTCTCGAATCACCTGTAATTTTTAATGTTATACCGAGTGGGGTCTTCCCGCGGATATAGTCCCGTAGCTCAGTTGGTTAGAGCACTACACTGATAATGTAGGGGTCTGCGGTTCAAGTCCGCACGGGACTACGCCGATAACACTCGGGGGATTAGCTCAGTTGGCTAGAGCACCTGCTTTGCAAGCAGGGGGTCAAGGGTTCGACTCCCTTATCCTCCACTCGGATCGGGCGACCGATCGACGTTCATTGACATTATTGAGGAAATAAGATAAAGTCTTTTGCACTGCAATAGGGGTGTAAAAGAGTTGTAAGAAAGTATATAAGGGCGTATGGGGAATGCCTAGGCTCTTGGAGGCGAAGAAAGACGTGGTAAGCTGCGAAAAGCTCCGGGGATTTGCAAACAAGATTTGATCCGGAGATCTCTGAATGGGACAACCCGGCAGGTAGAAGACCTGTCATCCGGCGACGGAAGCCAACCCTCTGAACTGAAACATCTTAGTAGGAGGAGGAAAAGAAAGAAACATCGATTTCCTAAGTAGCGGCGAGCGAACGGGAAGCAGCCCAAACCGGATTTGTTACGGCAAATTCGGGGTTGTAGGACTGCGATATTCAAACGACAATGAACTGGAACGATCTGGA